>NZ_JBEKCZ010000038.1:0-31339 GCF_050014615.1 Bradyrhizobium sp.
TTCTCCACCGACATCGGCAATGAGGTGGCCTCGCTCGGCGTGCAGATCCACGGCGGCATGGGCTTCATCGAGGAAACCGGCGCCGCGCAGCATTTTCGCGATGCGCGCATCACCCCGATCTACGAAGGCACCAACGGCATCCAGTCGATTGACCTGGTGACGCGCAAGCTTGCGGCCAATGGCGGCGAGGCGGTGTGGGCCCTGCTCGACGAGCTCAAGGGCATCGTCGGCAAGGTCGAGGCCTCGAACGATCCCGCCTTCGGCACCACAGGTCCAAAACTGCGCGATGCATTGGCCGCGCTCGATCGCACCAGCCGCTGGCTCTTGGAGCGCGTGACTTCTGCGCCGAACGATGCGCTGGCGGGTGCTACGCCCTATCTCAAACTGTTCGGATCGACGCTGGGCGGATGCATGCTGGCCGGCGAAGCGCTGGCCGCGCGCGACCTCGGCGAAGGCGCCGGCGATCCGCAGCGTTATGTCACGCTGGCGAGATTTTTCGCCGAAAACATTTCGGTGCAGGCAGGAGCCCTGGAGCGCACCGTGATGGACAGCGCCGAGGCGGTGAACGGCGCGGATGCGGTGTTGCTGGGGTAGCTTCATCCGCCTCACTCGTCGTCCCCGCGAAAGCAGGGACCCATACGCTGTGTCGTCCATTGTCATGTGCAAAAGGCTGTTGCGGGCAGACGTCGTTACGGAAGGGCCGCGGCGTATGGATCCCGGCTCGCGCTTCGCTTGGCCGGGACGACGAGAATAGCGCATTTCCTGACTCGAATTTCAAAACAGCTTGCTGTGTTGAAGCGGGGCATGACGATCGCGGAATATGACTCCGCCTTCTCGCGACGCGATGCGCCCGAGTTGTCCAGGAATTTCTGCCCCCGAAAAACAGAGGGCGCAGGGAAAGCCGGGTGCCCGCTGCACCCGCAGCCCCCTGTGCAACAAAAAAGCACAGGGGTAGAAGCCACAGGTGCGCCGGAACACCCGGCCTTCCCTGCGCAATGGTTTTACGGCTTATTTCGCGCTCTCCCCGGTGATCGGGCTTGTTTGTCACCGTCGCTTGCGTCTCCGCAAACTTGACGCCAGCGTCGAGGCGTCAGGACCACACGACTTCACCGTCCGCCTCAGGCGCCCTCGTCAGAAGCGCCATCCGCGTCCACCGCATCCCGCCCCGCGTCCGTGACGATCGCGAAACGCCCCTCTGATCGGGACGGGATAGCGCAAATATGGATTTGATTTGGGTTGGCGGCGAAGCGAAATATTTTTGCGGACAGGACTGGACAGGTAGCATCAGCCTGATCCGGTTCAACAAATCAGGCTGAGCGCGCACGTCTGTAGGCGTAATCCTGTAGGATCGGTTGAGCCCTTCGCGAAACCCATCACCCGCGCAAGCTGCAATTGATGGGTATCGCTTTGCTCCACCCATCCTACGCGGCGCCCGGCCTGGCTTCAGAAAATTTACTGCTTCTGAAGTTTCGTGATGGTCCTGGTCCCGTCGGTTTGCGTGACAGAAAAGCTGACCTTATCGCCGGCGTGCAGGTCTTCCAGCGACTGGCCCTTTTGCACTTTAAATTCTTCGGCGGCGCCGCCGGTATTGGCGCCGACGGTGCCGCTTTGCGTCTGCTTGATCGCGACGGTGTCATTGATGCGGTTAATTCCGGTGATCGTTCCCGTCAGCGCCTGTTGGGCCACAGCCGCCGAACCGGCGATGGCGAGGGCCGCAATGCCAGCCGAAAGGATCCTGGCGATCTTCATGGCAGTCTCCCGATTTTGAGGCTATGCGCGATAAGCTGCAGTGGCCGGATTAGTTCCTGCGGATTGACTTAATCCGGTCCAATTCCCAAACCGGCAAGGGAACCGCCGATACTTCAAGGGCATCTCCGGCCGGCGACGAATTGTCCGCTGCCGGAGTTGGGGCGGATCGTGAAGAATATTCGAGGTAGTACGGCCGCCTGATCCACACAGCGCGGCTGATGGCATTTATGGAGTACGCAGGCATTTCCCGGACTTTCAGCGCTTTTTCTTTTAGTCTGACGGCTATAATGTGATCGAAACGATTCTGACCAATTGGATTTTACGGGATTGAAGACGAGCAGATCGTGCCAGGCCTCCCGACTCCGGACCCGTTAAAGCGCTATCCGATCTTTCGGACCTCCGATTCCGAGGAGTTCCGGAATGCGATCCTGTCGCGGTTCGGTGCAACAGGTGCCGAAGTCAAATCTCCGGTCGGCTTTGTGGCGCGGGGAAGCCTGGTTCAGCTTCAAGACATCGCGCTGGTGCACGGCGCCAGCAGTACCGGCGTATCGATCGATTATCCCGAGACTGAACGCTTCCGCCTGATGACGGCCCTGAGCGGTCGAGGTGAAGCCAGGATCGGGCGCGAGACGACAGAAATCAATGCAAACAGGTCCTGCATCGTTTCGGCGGGCCGCGCTTCACTCGTCACCGGCGCGGGAAGTCACGGCTGGTTGACCCTTCGCATCGACGCCAGCGCCGTCGACCGCAAGCTGGCCACTCTCTTGGGTTCGCCGAAGGGCAGGGTTGAGTTCGCAGCCGGGGCGGACCGGGATCACCCGCAGGTTCAAGGTCTGTGGCAGCTTGTTCGTTTTTTTGCGGAGCAATTGAGTTCAACATCCGTACAATTTTCGCCGCTGGTGCTTCGGGAACTCGAACAGACCATCACGGTCGCTTTCCTGTGCGCCTTTCAACACACCTACACTCATCTGCTCAATCAGGATGTGAAGGACGCCGCACCCTGGCAGGTCCGCCATGTGGAGGAATATATTGAAGCCCACTGGAACGAGGCCATCACCATCGAGGGGCTGGTAGACGAGGCTGGCGTCAGCGCGCGGGCGCTTTACAGGGCCTTCGGGCGAAGCCGTGGCTACTCGCCAATGGCATTCGCGAAGTCGATCCGGTTACGGCATGCCCGGCAAATGCTCGCCGCGCCGGATGCCGATCCATCTGTCACCGGCGTCGCCTTTGCATGCGGCTTCGCGAATCTTGGCCACTTTGCAAAAGCCTACCAGGACGCGTTTGGCGAACTGCCTTCTGCGACGCTCAATCGGGCATCCCGATCCCAGCGTTCAAGCAAGGCATAGACCTGCGACTGGTTGCTTTTCTCAGGATTTGCAAATCGCTCAATGAATTGAGAAATCAGCAATGCTTGGCGCGAATTTTCACTCCAGCAGGAATATCACTGAAACGCTCGTGCCGGTTTAACCGAGTTTTAGCCGGTCCGGCAGATGATGGGGCATGACCCGCCCCATAAACCTGCTGTTCATCGGCGCCGGCTGTGCGGTTATCTGGATTTCTGGCCATCGGCTATACGGATGGCTGCTGACCGGAAGTCTGTACATAACCCCCAAGTCGAGCCCTGGGCATTACGTGACCTATTCCCAGGATCACGTCGGGTTTCTCATCGCCTTCGTCCTGTACGTTTTTGCGGTAGGTACGGGAATTGGCGTTATCGCGGTGACAGCGCTGAAGTCGAGCGAGTAGCAGTGTAACGGCGGATCAGCTGTAGGCGCAGTAGTAGCCCGGATAATCGAAGCGACATCCGGGGACTTATTGCTCCCCGCATATCGCTTCGCTCATGCGGGCTACTCACTACTCACTCAACCCCTCCGAAAGCTAATGATGCCAACACGACAATGGAACACATCCAGGGATGTGTTCCATTGTGTCGCCCAGGTATCCTTGCAGCGGCTAATCTAGGCGACCGCGGCCGGACTTGTATGCAGGTTGCCCGTGTTGCGCCGGTTGTCGACGCTCAGTGCGCCAGCGCCGAAGGCCACGATCTGAAGCAGGCCACCTGCCATCATCACGTTCTTGAGGAAGTGGATCATCTGGTTCTGGTCGGCGAAATTGCTGTGAAACGAAACCGCCGTCGCAAGCGCGAAGACCGCCAGGACTCCGGCGACGAAGCGGACGCGATAGCCGGCGACGAGAAGCAGGCCGCCTCCGAGCTCGACGGCGACAGCGACCGCGAAGGCCAGCGGTGGAAAGGGCAATCCCGCGGCGCTGATCATGCCGGCGGTGGCGCCGTAGGTTGCGAGCTTGCCAAAGCCGCTCATGGCGAATGGAAGACCAATCATCAGTCTGCCAACAAAGGGGAGGTAACGGGTGGTGCTCATTGAAAGTCTCCTTGAAACAGTTCTCCGCCTCTCGGGGCGGGCGCCAACAAATCTGTGGCGGAGGATGATTTTTCGAAATAGAAATGGTGGAAAATCATCGTTGCAGAATTGTCGATGTCGAAATTGCCGGATTTTGAAGGCCTCGCGATGTTCGCCAAAGTGGCGGAGGAGCGATCGTTCGCCGCGGCGGCCCGGGCCATGGGCGTATCGGTGGCCACCGTCTCGCGGGCCATCACCCGCCTCGAAGAACGCCTCGGCGGGCGTCTGTTCAACCGGACCTCACGGCGACTGGCGATGACAGACTACGGTCGCACGCTGGCCGAGCGGGCGTCCCGGATCTACGCGGACGCGGAGGAAACCGAGGACTTCGCACGCAAAGCCTCCAGTCGCCCGCGGGGGCTGGTGAAACTCGCAGCACCGCTGTCCTTTGGCGCGCGCTGGGTCGCGCCCTTGCTGCCCGAATTCTTTCGCCGCTATCCCGACATCGCCGTCGAGCTTCATCTCACGGATGCGCAGGCCGACCTTATCGGCGGCGGTTTTGACGCCGCACTGCGCATCGCCGTCATGGCGGATTCATCGCTTGTCGCGCGACTGATCGTGGCTGTGCGGCGCTTCGTCGTCGCATCGCCAAGCTACCTTGCCCGATATGGCCGCCCGCGGCACCCCCGCGACCTGGGTACCCATCGATGCCTGAGCTACGCCAATCGCGCGAAGCACGACATTTGGCGCTTCACACATCTAAAAACCACTGAGGAATGCTCAATTACGCCAACCGGCCAGCTGAGAGGAACCAGCGTCGAGGCGTTGTTGCCAACAGTACTGGAGGGCTTGGCAATCACCGAGCTGCCGGAGTTCGTCGCGACACATTACTTTCCGGAAAAGCAGCTCGAACCGATACTGACCGATTGGAGTCTCCCGGAAGGCGGATTGTATTTTGTGACACCGACAGCTCGCGCACGTCCCGCAAAGGTCTCCGCCCTGGCCGACTTCCTGATAACCGAGCTGACCGATGCGCGGTGGCGTGCCGACGTGGTGATGGGTTTGAAAACCACTGCACGACACAGGAAACCAGCATAGGCCCACTGTTGCGTGTACCACAACGTGCAAGCCCTATTGGTTCTGAAAAGTGTTCTCAGTTGCCGACCCGTTCCCTATAGTGCGACGGCGCTCCCTATGGCCTAATTTGGGTAACCCTCGGCTATGTTCCGAATATGGATTTTGTGTGTGTTCCAGGTCCTGATTGTTGCGGCTTTCCTCGTTGCAATTTTCCAATGGGAATCGGGTGACGGCAGCTATCGATCTATCAGCTGGACGGCCCTCAGCGCGGGCATCATCGGCGCGGCTATTGATTTAGCAATCGGGTTTGGCTGGTCTTTCACCTATTAGGTCGCCTAAGGTTCGTGGCCCGTCATCATCGTCTTGTAGCGCGAGAAAACCGTGACAATATTGACCACTCCCCCCGGCCTCGCCGCGGTCAACGATTCCTCATCGCCACCGTTCGGGGCGTTTGCGCCGACGCGCGCGCAGGCCACGATCATTTCGCTCGCACATCGCTCGCAGCTGAAGCGCGGCGCCTTCCGCCCGATGATGTCGCGGCTGGTTGACCTGTTGCGCGCCGGCCCCCTCGACGTGCCATATCAGGGCGCCGCCTTCCGCTTCTATCACCAGGCCAGCGCTACCGAGCGGGGCGCGCTGTTCAATCCCGACTATAATCTCGAAGAGCTGGAATTTTTGCGCGGCCAGATTCCCGCCGGCGGGGTGTTCGTCGATATCGGCGCCCATGTTGGCACCTATGCCTTGGTGCTGGCCGGTCATGTCGGCACCGGCGGCAAGGTGATCGCGGTCGAGCCGCATCCGGTCGCCCATGCGCGGCTTTCGTTCAACCGCACCGCTTCCGGCTTTGCCCAAGTGATGCTGGTGGCCGCCGCGGCCGGCCCCTCCGACGGCGAATTGTCGATCGAGACCGACGGCGACAATCTCGGCGCCAGCCATATCGTGTCGGGGCCGCCCTCGATCGGCGCCATCCGGGTGCCGTCGCTCCGGCTTGAGCGCATTCTCGCCGAGGCTGGTGTATCGAAGGTCGATGGGCTGAAAATCGACGTCGAAGGTTTTGAAGACCGCGTGCTGACCGGCTTCTTCCGTGACGCTCCGCCGGCACTGTGGCCGCGCGCGGTCGTGATCGAGCATCTGTCGAAGGATGAATGGCTCGACGATTGCATCGCCGACATGCGCGCACGCGGCTACCGGGAAGCGGGCAAGACCCGCAGCAATACATTGTTGAAACGAGGTTGACCTGACAGGGCAGGTTCTGTCCGTGTTTGACCCGAGGTGTCCAAATTTTTGATGTCCAAGTTTTTAGCGGTATCCTGGTTGGCATTGCGGCGTTATAAACAGGCAGCTTCGCGGCGCCTGAAATTCATTGCGGTAATTTAACCCCGGCTTTCCCGGATATTGCCTATTCTAACCGGGGTGGAAATCCTGGCCGTCGTGAGGTCGCCCGGTTGCGGAGGGCACATGTTGGCGTGGCGATGGGGTGGACTATGCCCTTCTCAAGGACGGTGCTTGATCTTCGCGGGACAGAACGCGTTTGCCTGAAGCAGGCACAGCTTTGCGCTATCCGGGAACAACCATCGAGGGCCGTCTAAATGGTCGGCTTCTTTCGCTTCCTGCGAAGCCGCGGCGCGGAAGGATCCGTCGCATCGGCGAATGATTTTTCGGAAATCGAAGTGGTGGCCACGAATTTCAACTGGCGCCAATCGGGAGGCACGACAGTTGTCGTGCAATTGGTGCCGGAGCAGGCGAAAATGCTGAAAATCGCTGCGCTCGGCTTCGACCTGCCTGACCAGGTGCCGCGCATGCGCTGGCGCGACGTTCCGAAGCTGTTCAGAAGACCGGCTCATCGGCCATTTCGAATCTATCATTGTCGGCGCAACAACGAAATGATGCTGGGAATCCTGCTGCGGCACGTGTTGCGCGCGCCGCTCCGGCTGATCTTCAATTCCGCCGGGCAGCGTCGGCACAAGGCGTTGACCCGCTGGATGTTGCGGCGGATGGACGCCATCATCGCGACCAGCGAACGCTCCGGCAGCTTCCTCGAAGTTCCCTATACGGTCGTGCCACACGGAACGAACTTTGAGTATTTCCATCCACCCCGTGGAAGCGAGGACGACTACGCAGCGAGTGGACTGCCGGGCAAATATGCCGTCGGCTGCACCGGACGGATCCGGCATCAAAAGGGCACGGACCTGTTCGTCGACGCGATGCTGCGGCTTCTGCCGCACTATCCCGATTGGACGGCGGTCATTACGGGCCGCACCACCTCCGACAATTTGAGCTTCGAGCGCGAATTGAAATCGCAGATCGCTGCCGCGGGTCTCGCGCAGCGCATCGTCTTTCTTGGCGACGTCGAGGACGTCTCGCTGTGGTATCGGCGCTTCACGTTGTTCGTGGCGCCTTCGCGCCAGGAAGGTTTTGGCCTTACTCCCCTGGAGGCGATGGCCTCGGAGACAGCCGTCGTCACGTCCGACGCGGGATCCTATCCCCTGATGATCAGGCCCGGAATCAACGGAACAATCGTGCCGGCAGGCGACCGAGACGCCCTTGCCGCGGCTATCGAACCCTATTTTCGCGAACCGGGTCTGGCCCGCGAACAGGGTCGAGCTGCGCTGGAATTCGTGCGCGACAATTTCTCGATGGAGGCCGAGGCACGCCGCATCCGGGCGGTCTACGATCGCCTTTGGGCCGAAGGGCAAAAACCACTCGGCCTCTCGCAAAAAGATCAACAAACCGCGGCTGGGACAAAACCGGCGTAAGTCCGAACGAGCTCATGCCAGGCACGCCAGGAGGAACCATGTTGAGACTTGACACGCTTCACGACACACCAGTTGAGCGCGATCCCTTCGAACATGTCATCGTGAAGGATTTCATCGGACGTGAGGAGCTGAATAAGGCCTTGGCCGACTATCCGGAAGTGCCAGGTCCCGGGTCGCATCCGCCGTCGAGCCTGAAGGTCACGGGGGCTTTCAAGGACCTGATGGACGAGATGCTCGACACCCCGTTTCGGAATGCGATCGAGGAAAAGTTCGCGGTAGATCTGACGGACAGGCCGACGATGTACACGGTCCGTGGATTCCTCCGGGAAAGAGACGGCAAGATACACACGGATTCCAAAACCAAGATAATCACCGTCCTGCTCTACATGAACGGCGATTCGTGGGAGAGCCCAACCGGCCGCCTGCGCCTGCTGCGGAACGGCTCGGATCTCGATAATTATGCGGTCGAGATCGAGCCTGTTGGCGGGACTCTCTTGATCTTCAAGCGCTCCGATAATTCGTGGCATGGCCATCATCCCTTCAAGGGCCCGCGTCGTGCCATCCAGCTGAACTGGGTTACCGACCAGTCAGTCGTCGACCGTGAGCAAGGCCGCCACGGCTTCTCGTCGAAGATCAAGCGGCTGTTTCAGCCGGCATTGTCGTGGCGGCGGTGAGAATGAATCTCGACTGCCGACAGGGTTCAAAATAGCTCCTCGGCCTGGCAGAGCTCCCAACGCATCCTGAGCGAACATAGCTGTTGCAAGAATTCCGTAGCGTGAATTGACCATCGTGCCCCATTTCACTGGTCCCAATTTCCTGTTTTTGATGGTCTGAATTGAAAGCTGAAACGGCCTTAGTTCTCAGGTGGAGCAAAACATGGAATTCAAAGGTGCAACCCTTTTATACACACTGGCTGGCCTGATGATCACGTTCGCGGGGTTCTCGACGCTCCTGTTGGCGCTGCGACCGGCCACTGGAGCGAAGTTGTCACTGCTTGACAAATACCTTGCAAGAACGGTCATGACGCACATTTTCGTATTGACGGCGGGAGCGCTGCTGCCGGCGCTATTCGCGCTCTACGACACACAGGAACAGTGGATTTGGCGAGGCTCCGCTGTGCTTTTCGCACTGCCGATGCTGTCTCTTCAGGTCACCTTTCCGCGCCGACGCCGCAAGGTGGCCGGCGAAAGACCGCCGACCGCAATATTCGCGGTCTTTGTTGTATTAGGCTCGGCTGTGACACTGGCGATGCTTGGCTACGTCTTGCTCGGCCTGCAATACAGTGCCGCAGCCTACATCACGGCGCTGACGATCGACTTCTTTACGGTCATTTTCGGCTTCATGATCGCGCTCGATGTCATTATGCAACAACCAATGGACGTGCCGGACCGGCCAACCGAGCGTCCTTGACTAAAGCGCGTATAAGCCCGGCGCATTTCTCCGGAGTCCGAGAATGGAGGCCGAGAATAAGGAAAAGGCGGACTTGAATCTCGTCAATTCAAGCCGGTTCATTGCCCTACCCGATCGGCTTCAGCCCCGCCTCGATCGCCGCGCGGCGCGGCTCCAGAAACGGCGGCAGCGCCAGTTTTTCGCCGAGCGTTTCCATCGGCTCGTCGGTGGCAAAACCAGGTCCGTCGGTGGCAATCTCGAACAGGATGCCGTTGGGCTCGCGGAAATAAAGACTGCGAAAATAGAACCGGTCGATCTCGCCGCTGTTGCGGATACCGATGTCGGTCAGGCGTTTGGTCCAGGCATGGTACTGTTCTTCGTCGGGCGTACGGAATGCGACATGGTGCACGCCGCCGGCGCCCTGCCGCGCCATCGGCAGATCCTTTTGCTCGATGACATGCAGTTCGGCGGCCGGACCGCCCTCGCCCATCGCGAACACCTGAACCTGCGCCGGCGCATCCGGGGCGGCATAGTCGCGCACATGCCGCATGTTCATCACGGAGGTCAGGACCATCGAGGTGCGCGCGAGATCGTGCACGTTGAGCACGATCGGGCCGAGGCCGCGAATCTGGTGCTCCATTGGCACCGTGCTCTTCTCCCACGGCGACGCTGTACCCGCGCCGCCGTCATCGACCAGCACCAGCCGCTGGCCTTCTTTGTCCTCGAACGGCAGCGTCAGCCGGCCGTCGACTTCGGTGACATCGCCGGTGTGGCCGCCGGCTTGCCTGAGGCGACCGCGCCAGTAGCCGAGGCTGTTCTCGCCGGCGACGCGCAATCCCGTGCGCGAGATGCTGTTGGCTCCGCGCCGTTCCGGGGCGGCCGGAAAATCGAAGAAGGTCAGGTCGGTGCCGGGATTGGCCTTTCCGTCGGCGTAGAACAGATGATAGGCGCTGACGTCGTCCTGGTTGACGGTCTTCTTGACCAGCCGCATCCCGAGCAGGCCGGTGTAAAAGGCCAGGTTATCGCGCGGCCTGGCGGAAATCGCTGTCAGATGGTGAATGCCGGTCAACTGCATGGTGTCGTCCTCACGCGTCTGCGTCCCGTTAATGCCTGTATAGCCGGTTTTGGACACCGTGGCAGATGATGTAGGCTCTGTCCGGAACACTTTCTATCCGGAACACTTGCCACTCACCCCTCACCGCTTCAAGGCCGCAGCATGACCGGGCACCTGACCATTACCGACGAAGACGCCACCCGCGTGATCACGCTGCGGCGGCCCGAAAAAAAGAACGCGCTGACCCGCGAGATGTATCGCGCCATGAGCGAGGCGATCGACAGCGCGCAGGGTGACCCGTCGATCCGCTGCATCGTGATCACGGGCGGACCTGGCGTCTTTACCGCCGGTAACGATCTGGAGGATTTTCTGAAAGACGGCACCTCGAATACCGACACGCCGCGGGCGTCCGACGCGGTGAAATTTCTGTATTCGCTGGCCCACAACACCAAGCCGATCGTGGCTTGTGTGGACGGCATCGCGATCGGCATCGGCACCACGATGCTGTTGCATTGCGATTATGTGGTCGCGAGCTCGGCGGCGACGTTTTCGACGCCGTTCATCCATCTCGGCCTGGTGCCGGAAGGCGCCTCCAGCCTGCTGATGCCGCGCGCGATGGGACATCAGCGCGCGTTCGCCACGCTGGTGATGGGACGCCCGCTCAATGCCGAGGATGCCCGGAGCGCGGGTTTCGTCAATGCGGTGGTGGCGCCCGGTCACACTGAAGCCGAGGCCCGCAAGGTGGCCCGCGAGATCTGCGCGCTGCCGGCCGAGGCGGTCGCGATCTCGCGCAAGCTTCTGAAGACACCGCCGGAAGACCTGACCCGCCGGATCGATCAGGAAAGCCATCTGTTCGGCGAGCGGATGCGATCCACCGAAGCGGTGGCCGCGTTCAAGGCGTTCTTTGCGCGCAAGAAGGGATGAGCGTTTTTCGTCATGGCCGGGCATAGCCGTCCGAAGGACGGCGTCGCTCCCGCTCGCCTATGCCCGGCCATCCACGTCTTTCTTGACTAGGTGCAGCTAAGACGTGGATGCCCGGCACAAGGCCGGGCATGACGAGCTTAGCTAGGCTGGCATTTTGCCAACGCTTCCGCTCGCTCACCGCCCCACCAGCGCCTGCAGATGTTCCGGATAACGCGCGCCCTGCACGGTGACCGCCGAGAGCGCGCGATCGATATCGCCGAGATCGCCTGCCGTCAGCTCGACCGCCGCGGCCATGGTGTTCTCTTCGAGCCGATGCAGCTTGGTGGTGCCGGGGATCGGCACGATCCACGGCTTTTGCCTGAGCAGCCAGGCCAGCGCGATCTGCGCGGGCGTCACGCCCTTTTCGCCGGCGATATCGCCGAGCAGATCGACCAGGGCCAGATTGGCCCGGCGCGCCTGCGGCGAAAACCGCGGCACGATGTTGCGGAAGTCTGATTTGTCGAACGCCGTGTCCGCGCTGATGGCGCCGGTGAGAAAACCCTTGCCGAGCGGACTGTAGGCCACGAGGCCGATCCCGAGCTGTTCGAGCGTCGGCAGCACCTCCTGCTCGAGTTCCCGCCACCACAGCGAATATTCGCTCTGCAGCGCGGTCACCGGCTGCACCGCATGCGCGCGCCGGATGGTCGACGCGGCGGCTTCCGACATGCCGAAATGCCTGACCTTGCCGTCCCGGATCAGGTCCTTCACCGCGCCGGCGACATCCTCGATCGGCACATTCGGATCGACGCGGTGCTGATAGAACAGATCGATGGTGTCGGTCCGCAGCCGCTTCAGCGAGGCTTCGGCGACCGCCTTGATATGCGCCGGCTGGCTATTGAGGCCACGCTGCTGGCCCGTCACCGGATCGATATCGAAACCGAACTTGGTGGCGATCACGACGTCTTTTCGGAACGGCGCCAGCGCTTCGCCGACAAGATCCTCATTGGTGAAGGGGCCGTAGACTTCGGCGGTGTCGAACAAGGTGACGCCGCGCTCGACCGCGGCACGAATCAGCGCGATGCCCGCCTGTTTCTCGACCGCCGGACCGTAGCCGAAGCTCAGTCCCATGCAGCCGAGGCCGATGGCGGAGACTTCCAGTCTGTTGCCAAGCTTGCGTTTTTGCATTTTTTGCACCCGTGCCTGAGTTGAAGTTGTGAGGCGTCCTGCCCGCGCGACCAGGGTTCACTTAAGCGGCGCAACGGCATCCCATTAGGCTAAAAAGGCGCATGAACTTATGAGCCGGATTCATCAATGCGCGGCAACACCCTCGATGACCTCACGGGCTTCCTGGCCGTTGCCGGCGAGTGCCGCTTGACGCGGGCCGTGGTCAGGCTCGGGGGTGTCGCAGTCGGCCCTGAGCCTCACTTGCTGGTCGAGGCGCCGCGCCACTGCGGCTGATGCGGAATCCTTCGTGAAATTGTTGCGCGCGCACTCTATTATGATGTCATGAGAAACAGACTTTGTCAGAGGCTGGCGGCGCTCGCGCTGGTCAGCGCGGCGCTGGCGGCGCCGGCTTGCGCCGAGGGCGCGACACCGGTTGAGGTGCGGATTCTCGCCATCAACGATTTCCACGGCAATCTGCGCCCGCCGGCCGGCGGGATCAGGATCGCCGATCCCGATGACAAGACCAAGAAGATCGTGGTGCCGGCCGGCGGCGCCGAGCACATGGCGACACTGCTGCGGCAACTGCGCGCGGACAGGAAAAACACCGTCTTCGTCGCGGCCGGCGACCTGATCGGCGCCAGCCCGTTTCTGTCGGCGATGTTTCACGACGAGCCCACCATCGAAGCGCTGTCGATGATGGGGCTCGAGATCGCCGCGGTCGGCAATCATGAATTCGACGAGGGCAAGGACGAGCTGTTGCGGATGCAGAATGGCGGCTGCCACCCCGTCGACAAATGCCAGGGGCCGCATCCGTTCCCCGGCGCCAAGTTCCACTACCTCGCCGCCTCCACCGTCGCCAAGGACACCGGCAAGACCATCTTTCCGCCTTACGAGATCCGGGAGTTCGAAGGCATCCCGGTGGCCTTCATCGGCCTCACATTAAAAGGTACCCCCGGCATCATCTCGCCGGTCAGCGCGGCCGGCCTTGAATTTCGCGACGAGGCCGAGACCGTCAACGCGCTGGTGCCGGAACTGAAGGCGCGTGGCGTCGAGGCCATCGTGGTGCTGATCCACGAAGGCGGCATGCCGACCGGGGACTACAATGAATGTCCGGGGATATCCGGCGCGATCGTCGATATCGTCAGGAAGTTCGACCGCGCCGTCGACGTCGTGGTCAGCGGCCACACCCATCAGGCCTATGTCTGCGAGATCGACGGACGGCTGGTCACCTCAGGCGACAAATACGGCACCATCGTCACGGCGATCGATCTGAAGCTCGATCCCGTCACGCGCGACGTCATCAGCGCCAAGGCCGATAATTTCATCGTCCGCACCGGCGTCTATGCCAGCGATCCCCAGCAGACCGCGCTGCTGGAAGCCTACGACAAGGTTGCGGCGCCGATCGCCAACCGCCGCGCCGGCACCATCGGCGAAACCCTGTCGCGCACGCCCGGCGATAGCGGCGAGAGCGCGCTTGGCGATATCATCGCCGACGCGCAACTGGCCGCGACCCGGGCCGCCGCCAGTGGCGGCGCGGTGCTCGCGGTCACCAATCCCGGCGGCATCCGTACCGACATCACAAGGAAAGAAGACGGCGCGGTGACCTACGCCGATGTGTTCGCGAGCCAGCCGTTCCGCAATCAGCTGGTCACGCTGACGCTGACGGGCGGCCAGATCAAGATCATGCTGGAGCAGCAATGGGCCGATCCGAAACGGCCGCGGATTTTGCAGGTCTCGAAGGGGTTCACCTACACCTGGGACGGCGCAAGACCCACGGGCGACCACATCGTGGCCGATCGGATGTCGTTGAACGGAGCGCGCATCGATCCCGCGGCGAGCTATCGTGTCACCGTCAACAATTATCTCGCGGTCGGCGGCGACGGCTTTACCGCGCTGAAGGACGGCACCGCGCCGCAATTCGGTATCTACGATGTCGATGCGCTGTTTGGCTATTTCCAGGCCAACAGCCCGATCGCGCCGGAGGCGGCCGGCCGCATCTCGCGAATGAATTGAATCGCGCCAGCCGATCCGGTGGCACGGCTCTTTCCGAGCGGCCCGCAAACCCGTAAGATTGGTGCCTTCTCAAAAAAGCGCGTCGAACGCGCTGGGGTATCGCATGACGACGCTTCTTCTGACGCATCCGGCCAGCCTCGACCATCTCACCCCACCCGGACATCCGGAACGGCCCGACCGGATCCGCGCGGTCGCCCAGGCGCTCGCGGAAGATCGCTTCGGCGCACTGGTGCGCGGCGAAGCGCCGGAAGGCAGTCTCGATCTGGTCACACTCTGTCACAATGAGCATTATGTCGAGGAGCTCCGCCATATCGCCCCCTCCAGCGGGCTGATTTACCTCGATGGCGACACCTCGATGTCGCCCGGCACCTGGGAGGCGGTGATGCGCGGCGTCGGCGGCGCGGTGGCCGCGACCGACGCCGTGATGTCGGGCACCCACGACAATGCGTTCGTCGCGATCCGCCCGCCCGGCCATCACGCCGAAATCCAGAAGCCGATGGGCTTCTGCTTTTTCGACAATGCCGCCATCGCGGCGCGTCACGCCCAACGCAAATACGGCATCGCCCGCGCCGCCGTGGTCGATTTCGATGTCCATCACGGCAACGGCACCCAGGATATTTTCTGGGCCGACCCGACCGTGATGTATTGCTCGACGCACCAGATGCCGCTGTTTCCCGGCACCGGCGCCAGCGGCGAGCGCGGCGAGCACGACAATATCGTCAACGCGCCGCTGGCCTCGGAGGATGGCGGCGCCAAATTCCGCGCCGCGTTCGAGAACGTGATCCTGCCGCAGCTGAGGAAATTCAGCCCCGAACTGATCATCGTCTCCGCCGGCTTCGACGCCCATCACCGCGATCCCCTGGCAACGCTCAATCTGCAGGCCGAGGATTTCGGCTGGGTCACGCGCCAACTGATGGATGTCGCCGATGCCAGCGCCGGCGGCCGAATTGTCTCGGTGCTCGAGGGCGGCTATGATCTGCAAGGCCTGAAAGAATCGGTCGCGGCCCATGTCACCGCCTTGATGGGCGCGTGAAGGCTCGTCACAAGAGGGCTCATCGCAAGAGGTCTCGTCACAAGAGGTCTTGCCAGAACAACTCCTGCCACAATATGCCCGCATAGATATCTTCGAATCGGCGCCGGCAATGGGCGCATCCGGAAACACAATATGGCCGAAAATACCCAGGCGGACGTCAAGAAGCTGAGCTTCGAGCGCGCGATCGAAGAACTTGAATCGATCGTCAAGCGGCTGGAGGACGGCAAGGTTCCGCTGGAGGAATCCGTCACCATCTACGAGCGGGGCGAAGCCCTGAAACGGCGATGCGAGGAACTGCTGCGGCAGGCGGAGGCCCGGGTCGACAAGATCACCACCGACGCCAACGGCCAAGTGACCGGCACCGAGCCGCTCGACGTGCAGTGACGCCGCTCCGTGACGGGAATGTAATTCCCTGAACTTCTCTGCGGCGATAGTTAATCGCGCAGAGGCTGCAGGCGGCCCGCTCGCCCGCTCGAAAAGGCGTCAAACCGTCGCCGATAGCCGCATCGACGCCGCCGATTCAGCCGAAGTGGCGTTCATGGACGCTGCCCGACGGGAGCAATCCCGGGTTCCATAACCTCAGCCCTCACCCGTCATGACCCCAGCGGGTTGGCTTTGGCCGCGGCTTTAGTGTAAAGCTTTGGCGGCTATGGGCTGATGAGGGCGATCCTCTGCCGGTTTTTGACGGCAGTAAGCACTTCAAATAGCTCACAAAATTCATTGGGAAGGGTAAAGCCGTCAAGGGTGATCTACATCACATTGAACGATCCGGAGCCCATCTAGACTGGTAAATCAGGCCTTGGCCTGCTCAGGTGGCATCCGGCGTCTGGGTTATCTCTGCGCGAAACCCGCGCAACCCATCTCACGTCGGGCGGTTTATCCCGACATGCAAAATTGGAATATCGCCGTGACCACATTCAGTAAAACGCCGCTTCTCGACACCATCCGCACCCCGGACGATCTGCGCCGGCTCAAGGTGGAACAAGTCCGGCAAGTCGCTGACGAGCTGCGTCAGGAAACCATCGACGCGGTCTCGGTCACGGGCGGCCATTTCGGCGCCGGCCTCGGCGTCGTCGAACTGACGACCGCCCTGCATTACGTATTCGACACCCCGCGCGATCGTTTGATCTGGGACGTCGGCCATCAGGCCTATCCGCACAAGATTCTGACCGGCCGGCGCGACCGCATTCGCACGCTGCGCACCGGTGGCGGGCTGTCCGGGTTCACCAAGCGGACCGAGAGCGACTACGATCCGTTCGGCGCCGCTCATTCCTCGACGTCGATCTCCGCGGCCCTCGGCATGGCGGTGGCCCGCGATCTCTCCGGCGGCAAGAATAATGTCATCGCCGTGATCGGCGACGGCGCGATGTCCGCCGGCATGGCCTATGAAGCCATGAACAATGCCGGCGCGATGAACTCCCGGCTGATCGTCATTCTCAACGACAACGACATGTCGATTGCGCCGCCGGTCGGCGCGATGTCGGCCTATCTGTCGCGGCTGTATTCGGGCAAGACCTATCGCTCGCTGCGCGACGCCGCAAAACAGATCAACAAGCGTCTGCCGAAAGTGCTGGCCGACCGCGCCAACCGCGTCGAGGAATATTCGCGCGGCTTCATGGTCGGCGGCGGCACGCTGTTCGAGGAGCTCGGCTTCTATTATGTCGGCCCGATCGACGGCCATAATCTCGACCATCTCCTGCCCGTGCTGAAGAACGTCCGCGACATGAAGGACGGCCCGATCCTGGTTCATGTCGTGACCCAAAAGGGCAAGGGCTATGGCCCGGCGGAAGCCTCCGCCGACAAGTACCACGCCGTGGTCAAGTTCGATGTCGCCACCGGCGCCCAGGCCAAGGCCAAGCCGAATGCGCCGTCCTATCAGAACGTGTTCGGCCAGAGCCTGGTCAAGGAAGCGCAGAAGGACGACAAGATCGTCGGCATTACCGCGGCGATGCCGTCGGGAACCGGGATCGACATCTTCGCCAAGGCCTTCCCCGACCGCACCTTCGACGTCGGCATCGCCGAACAGCATGCGGTGACCTTCGCGGCCGGTCTGGCGACCGAGGGCTACAAGCCGTTCTGCGCGATCTATTCCACCTTCCTGCAGCGCGGCTACGACCAGATCGTCCATGACGTGGCGATCCAGAGCCTGCCGGTACGCTTCGCGATCGATCGCGCCGGACTGGTCGGCGCCGACGGCGCGACCCATGCCGGCTCGTTCGACAATGCCTATCTCGGCTGCCTGCCGAACTTCGTCATCATGGCGGCGTCGGATGAGTCCGAACTGGTGCACATGGTGGCGACCCAGGTCGCGATCAACGATCGCCCGAGCGCGGTGCGTTATCCGCGCGGCGAAGGCCGCGGCATCGAGATGCCGGAAGTCGGCGTCGCGCTCGAGATCGGAAAGGGTCGCATTGTCCGCGAAGGCAGCAAGATCGCCTTGCTGTCGTTCGGGACCCGTCTGGCCGAATGCGAGAAGGCCGCCGACGAGCTGGCGGCGCATGGTCTGTCCACCACCATCGCCGACGCCCGCTTCATGAAGCCGCTCGACCTCGATTTGGTGCTGAAGCTGGCGCGCGAACACGAAGTTCTGCTGACCATCGAGGAAGGCTCGATCGGCGGGTTCGGCTCCCATGTCATGCAGACGCTGGCGGAGCACGGCATGCTCGACGGCGGATTGCGGATGCGCTCGATGGTATTGCCCGACGTGTTCCTCGATCACGACTCGCCGAACGCGATGTATGCCCGCGCCGGCCTCGACGCCAAAGGCATCGTCGCCAAGGTGTTCGAAGCCCTCGGCAAGGACTTCAAGGCCGAAACGGTAAAGCTGGCCTGAGCCGATCAAGCCCTCCCGGCGGCCATCGTCTGAACTGGCGCGGCCGCCCGTGACCAAACATGAAGATTTATCTGGCCGGCCCCGACGTTTTCCTGCCCGACGCCGTTGATATCGGGCGGCGCAAGGTCGAACTTTGCGCGCGCCACGGGCTCGTTGGACTATATCCGCTGGACAACAGCATCGACATCGCGGCGAAAGACGCTTCCGTGCGGATTTTTCGCGGCAACGAAACCATGATGATCGCGGCCGACGCCATTATCGCCAATCTCACGCCATTTCGCGGACCGGGCGCGGACGCCGGAACAGTCTACGAACTCGGCTACATGGCCGGACGCGGCAAGCTGTGTTTCGGTTATTCCAACGACGACTCCTCGTATGCCGATCGCGCGCGCGGATACACCACGGTGACCTCACGCGATGGACGCCTGATCGATGCCGACGGCCTGGCCGTCGAGGATTTCGGCCTGGCCGACAATCTGATGATGATTCATGCGCTCGATCTGTACGGCGGCGCGCTGGTGACGCCACCGCAGATGCCCGATGATATCTGGCACGATCTCACCGCGTTCGAAACCTGCGTGCGGATGGCCGCCAAGCGGCTTGCCGCCGCGCCCACGCCTGCATCGGATTGAACTTGGCCCGACAAAACAGCAGCACGCCCCCGCGCAAGCGCGCCGACCTGTTGCTGGTCGAGCGCGGCCTGTTCGAAAGCCGGGCACGGGCCCAGGCCGCGATCGAGGCCGGCCTCGTTACCGCCAACGACAAACAGGTGGTCAAGCCTTCCGAGGGCGTTGCCGCCGACGCCGTCCTGCAGGCGCAGCCGGCGCATCCCTTTGTGTCGCGCGGCGGCGTCAAGCTGACCGGGGCGCTGGAGCAATATCCGATCGATATTGAAGACCATGTCTGTCTCGACATCGGCGCCTCCACCGGCGGCTTCACCGAAGTCCTGCTGGCCAACGGCGCCAGCCTGGTTTTCGCCATCGATGTCGGGCACGGGCAACTGCATCCCTCGCTGCACGGCCATCCCAGGATCGTTTCCATGGAAGCGACCGATATTCGTACGCTCGAGGGCAAGCGGCTGCCGATGCGGCCTGATATCGTCGTCATCGACGTCAGTTTCATTTCACTGAAGGCGGTGCTGCCGGTGGCGTTGTCGCTGGCCGCGGCGCCCATGCATCTTTTGGCATTGATCAAACCGCAATTTGAAGCCGCGCGAAAACATTCCAAGCGCGGGATTATCCGCGACGCGGCGGTGCATCAGGAAATCTGCGACGACATCGCGGCATTCGTGTCGTCGCAGGGATGCACGGAGATCCGGATATTCCCGTCGTCGATCACCGGCGGCGACGGCAATATCGAATTCTTCGTCGGCGCGCGCCGTGGCTGAGCACCTCGTCATCGATCACGTCGGTCACCTCGGCGACGGCATCGCCTTTGCCGACGGACAGGCCGTGTATGTGCCCTACACGCTTGGCGGCGAGACCGTCGAGGTGGCACCGGTGCCGGGTCACCATCCCGACCGCCGGCGCCTGCTCGCGGTCGAGCGCGCCAGCCCGGAGCGGATCGCGCCCTTCTGCCAGCATTTTGGCACCTGCGGTGGCTGCGCGATCCAGCATTGGCAGAGCGAGCGCTACCGCGCATGGAAGCGCGAAGCGGTGATCGCGACACTGGCGCAGGCCGGGATCGCCTGTGAGGTGTATCCGCTGATCGATGCCCATGGCCTCGGCCGCCGGCGGATCACGCTTCACGCCCGGATGGGCACCCATGACGTGCTCAAGGTCGGCTTTGCCGCTGCCAATTCGCACGACATCATTCCGGTCGATCGCTGCCCGATTCTCGATCCCGGCCTCGGCGGCGCGCTTGATGCGGCATGGGCGATCGCCGAGCCGCTGATATCGATCGGAAAGCCGCTCGATATCCAGATAACGACTACCGACAATGGCCTCGATGTCGATGTGCGTGGCTCGGGGCCGCTGCCGGCAACCATGATCGCCACGCTGTCGCGGATCGCCGAGCAACGCGGCCTGGCGCGGCTGACGCGCCACGGCGAACTGGTGCTGATGCGCACACCGCCGACGATCGCGATCGGCGCAGCGCGCCTGACGCTGCCGCCGGGCTCGTTCCTGCAGGCTACCGTCGCCGGCGAAGAGACGCTGGCGGCGCTGGTCAGCGAGCATTGCCGGCGCGCCAAACATGTCGCCGATCTGTTCTGCGGGGTGGGACCGTTTGCGCTGCGACTGGCGGCGAAAGCGCGGATTTCGGCCTTCGACAGCGATGCCGGCGCGGTCACGGCGCTGCAGAAGGCGGCGACCTCGACCTCCGGACTGAAGCCGATCAAGGCCGAGGCGCGCGATCTGTTCCGGCGCCCCCTGATGCCGCAGGAGCTGCGCGACTACGACGCCGTCGTGTTCGATCCGCCGCGCCAGGGCGCGCAGGCGCAAGCCCAGCAGCTCGCGGCCAGCAAAATTCCCGTGGTGGTCGCGGTATCCTGCAACGTCGCGACCTTCGCCCGCGACGCCCGGATTCTGATCGATGGCGGTTATGAGATCGAAGGCGTGACGCCGGTCGACCAGTTCCGCTACACCCCGCATGTCGAATTGGTGGCGCGGTTCAAGCGGTGAAGTGGTCCCCGCGTTAGCGCAATTGCGCTAATTGCTGGAGGAGGCGCCAATGCGGCAACAACTAATTCAAACCCGCACGACGGAACCCTTCCAAATAATGTTCGCGATCAGCGTCGTATCGGATCGGCATATGGCTGGCGAGCCAGTCAAGGGAAATATTAGGCTGCGCCCGTTCAAGCTCGAGCAATGCGGCTTTGGCCAAATCGTCGCGGCCCGCCATGCCGGCGGCGGCAGTCAATACCCGATGACCACCGACGAAGTCGCCGCGTTGGCGAATGCCCTCGGTTGCGAGGCGTATCGCCTCGTCATAATTGCGCCCGACAAAGTTCGAATAGGCGGCGATGCCGCAAAAAATTGCCGCGAAGGGATCGCGAGGGCTCAGTCGCAACGCCCGTTGCGCCGCCACGCAGGCCTCTTGCCAGCGACCGCAGTACGACAGGGTCAGGCCGTAGTAACCCTGAGCCAGCGAAAAATTGGGATTGAGACTTAACGCCGACTCGAACGCGCCCAGCGAATCTTCGAAGCGCCGCTTGAACAACAACGCGCTGCCAAGTGCGAGATGCGCCCAGGGATCCTCGCTGTCGGCCTGGATCGACGCCAGCGCAGCGCTCTCGGCGATCGGCCCAACAGTTGCAATATCCGCCCATCCCATGTGGGCACTGAAAGTATGGCTGGTGGCGAGCACGCCAAGCGCCTGACCGTAGTTCGGATCGATCGCGATCGCCTTCTCCAGCAGCGCTTGGGCGACAACATTATCCTGTCGTGTCACCCGCCAATAATGCGACAACGCGCGCATCACCAGATCCCACGCATCCATGCTATCAGGCGGCTTACGCTGGGCACGAAAATTCTCCGCGGCATAGAGTTGCGGTTCGATCGCAGCGACAATGGCCTCGGTAATTTCATCCTGTACCGCGAACACGTCCGCGATGCTGCGGTCGTACTTTTCCGCCCAGAGATGACTGCCGGTTGCGACATCATTGAGCTGCGCCGTAATGCGCACGCGGTCGCCGCCCTTGCGGACGCTGCCCTCGACGACGTAGCCGACGCCGAGTTCCTCGGCGACCTGCTTCAGGTGAACGGCCTTGCCCTTGTAGGTAAACGACGAGTTGCGCGCGATCACGAAGAACCAGCGCAGCTTCGACAGCGCGGTGATAATATCCTCGCTGATGCCGTCGGAAAAATACTCCTGTTCGGGATCGCCACTCATGTTGGTGAAAGGAAGCACCGCGATGGCGGGCCGATCGGGCAGCGGCATCGCCGGGCGCGGCGGCTCGTGGATTTCATCCGGATTTGCCGCGGCGTGAGTCGGCTCGGCGCCGTATGACCTGGTATCGACAATACCGACGAAACGCACGCCCTTGCGGGCAACGGTGCGTATCAATTTCTGGTCTTCGCCGCTGTCGCCGAGTGCCCTGCGCGCGGCGTTGATACGGCTGGTCAGCGTCGACTCCGACACCACGCGCCCGCCCCAGACCGAAGCGAACAGGTCATCCTTGCTGACGACACGATCGCGGTTCTGCAAGAGATAGATCAAGAGGTCAAACACCTGCGGCTCGACCGCGATGCGCTCCGAACCCCGATGCAACTCCCGTCGTTCGGTATCAAGCCTATGATTATCAAAGATAAATTGCAACGGCGATGCTCCCAACCCGAGCGGTCTCAAGAAATAATCAAGCTCGTCTCAAGCAAAAATCAGGCTCCGGGCAAAGCCTTTTGATCTCACGTCCCTGCATCTTCGTGGCTTCAGACGCAGTCCAACCGGGGAGAGAGATCATGACCCAAATCCAGGCTATAGGCGAGGAAACGAAGGGCGGTCCAGTCGGCAGGTTCCTGGCCTTCGTCTACGGATTTGCATCCTACGCCATATTCTTCGTGACATTCCTCTACGCCATCGGCTTCGTATCGGGCCTGATGGTGCCCAAGACCATCGACTCCGGCGCGGTCGGGCCGATGCCGGAGGCGATCATCGTCGATCTTGTCCTGATGTCGGTTTTCGCCGTTCAGCACAGCGTCATGGCGCGCAGGCAATTCAAGCAATGGTGGACCCGATTGGTGCCGAAGCCGGTCGAGCGCAGCACCTACGTGTTGTTCTCCAGCCTCGCGCTTGTCCTGTTGTTCTGGCAGTGGCGTCCGATCCCTGCCGTGGTTTGGGAAATCTCCAATCCGGTGATCGCCATGGCTATCCTGGGCCTGTCATTGATCGGCTGGCTGATCGTATTGACGAGCACGTTCCTGATCAACCACTTCGAATTGTTCGGGCTGCATCAGGTCGCCAGCAACCTGACCGGCCATTCGATGCCGGAACCGCGTTTCCGCACCCCGCTTTACTACAAGTTCGTGCGTCACCCGATCTACCTTGGTTTCATCATCGCATTCTGGGCCGCTGCTGTCATGACGACCGGGCATCTGCTGTTCGCGGCGGTGACCACGGCCTACATCTTCGTCGGAATCTTCCTGGAAGAACGCGATCTGGTCGATCTCTTCGGCGACGACTATCGCCACTACAAAGACCGTGTCTCGATGCTGCTGCCCTGGCGCAAGTCGACTTGATTGATGAATGCCGGCGGAAAGCGCCATTCACGATGACAGACGAAGCGCAGGGCCGCATCGATGACGATGAATACGAATCCGGCTCTGCGGTCGTGCTGCCGCCTGGATCATGCAGCGACGGCGTGGCGGCTGCGGCCGCAGGGCTCATGCCTGCGAGTAGAGCGTTACCGACCGAAAGGCGCGCCGCCCAGACATCATTTCTCAGTTTACCCCAATAGCAGACATCCGCCGAACTGGGGCGAAGGTCCGAAAAGTGTCAAGGCCGGCGACTGCTCGGTAGCGTTCGCTAATGCGACGCCTGCCTTGAGATAGCAGTGGTCACTGTGAGGATTTCGACACCTCGCTCCAGAGAGGAGCGAGAAGCGCTGCGCGACGCCCCACCAGAAGCTCAATCTCGTTGAGCGATAGCCGTGGGCGCAAGCGTCGCGCTTCGCGTAGCGCCACAACTGCCTCTTCCTTCCTGCCAAGACCTGCCGCTGTGAGCGCCAGAACGACACGAGCGACATAGAACTGGGGATCCCGACGGCAGGCTGCCCGGACTTCCTCGTGAGCCTCCGTTAGCCGACGATGCCTCGCCAAAGCCAGCGCATAGAAAGTTCCCCAGAATCCCAACCGATGATCGCGTGGGCTAAGCCGCATCCCGTGCTGCAGTTTCTCCAGTCCCGTAGCAAACATCTTCTCGAAAAAGCAGAGCGAAGTCCCCAGCGCGACCCATGCCTGTGCATTGCTCGGATCGTTCTCGATCGCTCGCTCCAATATCTCGGTGCCTCTTTGCACATCGCCGAGCTCCGCCAAGGCACAGCCGGCATAACCCAGGACCTCGGAGGCATCGTGGTCGATTGCCACCGCGCGTTCGGCTTCCGTGCGCGCTTCCGTCACAGCCGCAGCGCCGTCTGCGACGAGGCCAAGCCGTGCGCCCAACGACAAAAAAAGTGCAAGCTGGGCGCGGGCGAGTGCAAAGTCAGGATCCAAAGTCGTTGCTTGCCGCAACAGTGCGGTAGCCTGTGTCAGCGTTTCTTCGCTCCAACCTTTGAGGCTGATCAGCCCGGCTCCCTGACGGAAGCACGACCAGGCGTTCGGGTTGGCGTCGCGCCGACGCCGGATCAAGGCAACTTCGGCACGAACGAGTTCCGGTTCGATCCGGCTCGCGATCGCGCGCACGATTTGATCCTGCAGTTCGAGGACATCCTCGGCTTGGCCGTCAAACCGGTCGGCCCAGAGCTGTGCCCCGGTCGTCGCGTCGATCAGCTGCGTGCCAACGCGAAGCTGCTGGCCGACAGGCCTCAGACTGCCCTCGATGATATAGCGGACCCCAAGCTCACGCCCGATCTGGCGGCTATCGACCGAGCGCCCCTGGTAAGCAAAGGCGGATTGCCGGGCGATTACGATGAAGCCGGGAATCCGAGCTAACATCGTGATCAAATCCTCGCTCAATGCCTCCGTCAGAAATCTGAACCCGCGCTCCTCGGAAAAACAGGTGAAAGGCAGCACGGCAATGGAGGGTTTATCAGTGATGGCGAGAGGCTGGACAGTCTCGACCGACGATTTTGTCGGCGCCGCCGAAGATGCGTTCGCATTAATTTGGCAACGCCACGCACGCATCGGCTCAGTAATGTTCTTCAAGGCCTGCGGTCCAATATCATCGAAAACGATATCGACCTTGCCGCGAATTTGCCGCTGCGCGTCGTCGGAGATGCAAACGCCTCCGGGTTCCGCGATCCCTTCGAGTCGCGCGGCGATGTTAACGCCATCGCCAAATATGTCGTTGTCGTCGAAAATGATGTCGCCGACGTGAATGCCAATCCGGAGTTCGATCCGTTCGTTCTGCGGCACAAACGCATTCTGCTCGGCCATGACACGCTGGACTTCAACGGCACCGCGTACCGCATCCACGGCACTGGCAAACTCGATCAGCATGCCGTCGCCTGTGGTCTTGACGATCCGGCCGCGGTGGGAGGCGATCGTGGGGTCGACGAGGGCCTTTCTGACCGCTTTGAGCCGAGCCAGCGTACCTTCCTCGTCGAACCCCATGAGGCGGCTGTACCCGGCGACATCCATCGCCAGTACCGCTGCCAGTCGTCGTTCCATGCGCTCGCCAGTCATGGAATGTCCCAAGATTGCCAGTTCCTGCCCCATGCATCAAAGCATATCGGGCCGCCGCCGGACTAGGGCCGACTTCCGGTTCGGTTCAAAATGCGACCTCGGCGCATGATCTTGGCGTGGCCGCTCCCATCCCAAAACCAGACATCGCTGCCGACCGAAGAAAGAGGCTTGGCCTCACGGCTCGGATTACTGAAGAGATCGGACCACCCTCAGCGTCCCCAGCGGTCCTGCCAGATCTTCTCGCCGATCAGGCAGGACACCCGCGGCTCCTTCTCGACGGTTTTCTCGGCTACCGGGACGACCGGGCGTTCGGGGGTGCGGCCGGCGACCTCGAGCAGCAGCTTGGTGCGGATCGCTTCCTTGAATTTTTCGCGATCCTTGATCGAGACCACGAAGGAGCCCGGGCCCCCGATCACGCAGTCCTCGTAGTAAAAATCGAGGTTCTCGATATCCATGGTCGAATAGGACGGCTCCTTCACCATGATCGGGAGGCCGTTGATGGTGATCCCCTTTGACAACGCGATGTCGCGCGCGCCGGTCACGGGCGAGCCGTTGTTGTTGGGACCGTCGCCGGAGATATCGATGACACGCCGCATCCCGCGATACGGATTCTCGTCGAACAGCGGCATCGCGAAATAGATCGCGCCCGAGATCGAGGTGCGGGAGGCCCGGCGGATCGGCGTCTTCATGATTTCCTCGGCGACCGCGTCCGCGGTTTCCGGACCATCGATCACCCGCCAGGGAATGATGATCTTCTGATCGTTCGATGCCGCCCATTCGAAATAGGTCACCGAAATCTTGCCGTTCGGAAGCGACTTCAGCGCCTGCAGGAATTCCTTCGAGACGATCGCCTGCGCGTAACCCTCGCGCTGGATCGCGAGTTCATCCATGTCCATCGAATAGGAGACGTCGACGGCGAGAACGAGTTCGACATCGACGGACGGCGTCGCGTCCTTGCCGGCCAATGGATGGCCCAGCTGAGTTCGCGGGTTCGGAGCCGCCATGCCCGCGACAACACCTGCGGAGATCGCTGCCGCGACAAGCACCGCTCCGATCGAGACATACCAGCGCATCGCGGCCCTCCCGTCGTATGACCGGATGTTGACACGCAAAGCGGCCTGCGAAAAGCGGGAACATGATTTGGCGTTCACATTCAGGTTAGAGGCAGAACCGCAGGTTAGAGGCTGAACTGGAGGCCCGCCGCAGGGTCGCCTCAATTTTGCGGCGACGGCTTCTCATGCAATACAGCGCATCTCAACAAAGGGGGCGTCATGGTTCGGATTGGCATCGTGTGCTGCGTATGGCTGCTTGGCGTCTTTAACGGCGCCATGGCTGAAACTCCGGCCGAGCGTGGCGATTATCTGGTCAATACCATCATGGCCTGCGGCAATTGCCACTCGCCGCGCGATGCGAGCGGTAAAACGATCGCCGAGAAGGCGTTTTCCGGCGGCCTGACCTTCAACACGCCGGCCTTCGTCGCCACCGCGCCGAACATCACGCCCGACATTGAGACCGGTATCGGAAGCTGGAGCGACGCCGAGATCGAGCGCGCGCTGGTCGAGGGCATGCGCCCGGACCACGGCGACTTCGCCGGCGTGCCGCTGGCGGCGATCATGCCGGCTAATTTCTACAAGGCGCTGCTGCCGGACGATCTCGACGCCGTCGTCGCCTACCTGCGCACCATCAAGCCGGTCCGCAACGAAGTCACCGCCCCCGTGTACAAGGCCCCGGTGCATCGCGATCCCTACCCCGCCGCCGAGACCGGTTTCAGCAAAACCATGTTCGCCGATCCGGTCGGGCGCGGCGCCTATCTGGTCACCATCGGCCATTGCATGGAGTGCCACACCGCATGGTCACGCGGCGTGTCGGATTTCAAGACCGGCCTCGGCCGCGGCGGCAGGGTGTTCCCGGCGCCGGATGGAACGCCGGGCGCTACCGCCGCCAACATCACGTCAGATTCGACGAGCGGCATCGGCGCCTGGAGCGATGCCGAAATTGGCCGCGCCGTCGCCCATGGCGTGGCCCGTGACGGGCACGCGCTGAGGCCGCCAATGGCGTACACCTATTATGCGGCGCTGAAGCCATCCGACCTGGCTGACATCATCGCCTATCTGCGCACCGTGCCGCCGCTGCAATGAAGCCATCGCAAAACAGCTGGTTCCACGCCGGGCCCGGACGCTGTATTCTGTTTTGGCTCATGACGAAACGTCAGGAGGTGCCACCGGAATGATCGACGCCGTCACCAAGCCGCGAACCAAGGTTCGGACCAAGACAGAGCGGCCGCGCCTGCACAAGGTCATCCTCGTCAACGACGACTTCACGCCCCGCGAATTCGTCGTCACCGTCCTGAAGGCGGAATTCCGCATGACCGAGGACCAGGCCCACAAGGTCATGATCACGGCGCACCAGCGCGGCGTCTGCGTGGTTGCGGTCTTCACCAAGGACGTGGCCGAGACCAAGGCGACACGCGCCACCGACGCCGGCCGGGCCAAGGGTTACCCGCTGCTGTTCACCACCGAGCCGGAAGAATAGCGCATGCCGCGACGTGTCTCACGCCGGGACCAGCGTCTCGTCCAGCAATCCGTAGACGCGCGCGGCCTTTGAGAATCCGGCAATCGGAAACTCGCCCAGATCGCTCCAGTCGTCATCGCAGGCGCGGACGAAGGCCGCCGACGCCACCACGGTGCGATGAAGCCGGCCGGCGATTTTTTCCAGCCGTGCCGCCAGATTGACCGCGGGCCCGATGCAGGTGAAGTCGAGCCGGTTGCCGCCGCCGATATTGCCGTACAGGATTTTTCCGAGATGCAGCGCGACCCCGAAGCGAAAGCGCTCAATGGTCTCGCCGACCGCGAAATGCATGGCTTCGACATTGGCGCGGGACTCGCGGGCGGCTTGCAGCACGTTGGCGCAGACATCCTCGGTATCGCCGGGCTGCTCCGCGATCGGGAATACCGCCAGCAATCCGTCCCCCATGAATTTCAGGACTTCGCCGCCATGGGTCCTGATCGCAGATACCTGGCAGTCGAAATAGAGGTTGAGGATATCGACCACGGTCTCGGCCGGCAGCCGGTCCGACAGCGCGGTAAAGCCGCGCAAATCCGACAACCAGATCGCCGCATGCATGATTTCGGCGTGGCCGCGCCTGATCTGGCCGCCCAGAATACGCTCGCCGGCGCGGCTGCCGACATAGGTGTCGAGCAGGACGCTCGCCGTGCGGTGCAAGCGGGTGATCTCGATCAGCCGGGCCATCGGCGGGATCAGCGAGCGAAGCGCAGTCAACTGGTCATCGGTGAACCCGCCCGGCTGCTTGGTGGTCCAGCTCGACGCGTGGACGAAGCCGTCGCTCTGCACCAGCGGCAGCGCGATATAATCGGTGACCCCTTCCGCGCGCATGTCGTCAAAGAACGGGAAACGCTTGCTTTCGGGGGCGTCGATCAGCGACCTGACCTCCCGCCCCTCCGCGAATACGATCGCCAGCGGGCTGTTGAGATATTCAGGCGAATCCAGCATCTCGAAATTCACGGTGCCCATGACGACCTCGGCGCCCGGCCGCCAGATGAAATTACGGCCGACGATATCGGGATGCAGGGTCCGGACGAACACGCCGACGCGCCAGAGCGGCAAGCCGGCCGCAACCAGACGCTCGCACATCTGCGACATCATCTGGCCTGATCCGGGCGCCGAGCGGGCGCCATCGATCAGCCAGTCCTTCAGTTTCTGCAGGTCGGATGCGTTCATAGCGGGCTTATTTGCAGCGCATGCGCCGGAAACGTCAAGATGCGTTGCGGCAGATGCTCAACGGAGGCTCGACAAAACAGAACGTGGCTGCAACACTGCGGTCATAATAGAAAAACGGAGGAAACCATGAATATCGATCGTCGCCAGCTGGCCTTGCCGGTGCTTGCCATCGGACTATTGGGAGTGGTCCCCGCCTTCGCGGGCGCGGACGAAGACGCCGTCGCCAAGAACGTCGAGGCCTTCCGCGCGGCCCAGGCCGCCGCCGATGCCAAGACACTGGAAGGGCTTTGCGCGGCGGAGCTCAGCTACAGCCATTCCGACGGAAGGGTCGAGGACAAGGCGACCTTTGTCGCCAATGCCACCGACGGAAAATCCAAGGTGTTGTCGCTGGCCTACCAGGACGTCAGCATTCGCGTGGTCGGTCCCGCCGCGATCGTGCGGTTTCACTGGATCGGCGAAAGTCAGGCCGTCGCCGATGGCAAGAAGAGCTCGACCAATCTGCACATCCTGATGAACTGGCAAAAGCAGGGCGCCGACTGGAAACTCCTGTCCCGCGCCTCAACCAAGCTTTGATGCGGTCCCGTGCAAGGGTGGGTTAGCCGTAACCCACCCTCTCGGCGCGGCAACGTGGATTACGGTGACGCTAATCCGCCCTGCTGACTGGCATCGACAATCTCCGGATTGCCGGTTGCTCGCCTCGCGCGCAAGATGAAAATCATCACTTGCAACAACGTACCATAAATGATACATCTCTAATTGCAGAGACGGTATTGAAACGACTCCCCCGCCTTTTTTTACGCGTTGCCGTCCGGCCGCGAGCCTGTGCGCGAATGGCTCAAGGGCCTTCCGGACGACGACCGCAAGATCGTCGGCGAAGACATCAAGGATGTCGAGTTTGCCTGGCCGATTGGCATGCCGTTGTGCCGTCCGTTAAGTCGGGGATTGTGGGAAGTGCGCAGCACGCTGACACAAGGCCGTATCGCACGCGTCCTCTTTTGCGAGCATGAAAGCAAGATGGTGCTGCTCCACGCCTTCATCAAGAAAACGCAGAAGACGCCGGACGCCGATTTGGAACTGGCCACAAAACGAAAGAAGGACGTCACATGAAGAAGGCCGCAAAGAAGAAAGCAGGCACCATCGGGTCGTCCTTCGATAGCTTCCTCCAACAAGATGGAATTTATGAGGAGGTGACGGCGCGCGCCATCAAACGCGTCCTGGCCCGGCAACTCGACGACCTGATGAAACGCGAAGAAATCTCGAAGACAGAGCTTGCCAGCCGCATGCACACCAGCCGCGCGCAGCTTGACCGACTGCTTGATCCCGACAATGAATCCGTCACCCTCGGAACGCTCGCGCGCGCTGCTAAGGCTGTCGGCCGGAATTTGCGGGTGGAGTTGGTGTGAACCGTCGGCCTCGAAGCATGGACTGGGGGCCCATCCGGGCCACGCCTCTTGACTCTTTCACCCCACCACAAATTCAATAATTGCTTTAACCTCTGCAAGGGTGGTGTTGAACCATTCACGGCCTGGCGCATCCTCTCTGTGTTTACCCCTGGCCTTCAGAACATTATGGATAGCCAGTTCAGTCGGGCCGACTCGCTTTACAGGCCATGTTCCCAACAGTTTTGGCTGCTCGAAGGTGGCCGATCCCTTGCACCGCTCGGCAATACGAGACTCCACATCGCCCGCGGTTTTCCCGACCTTGATCGGGTAAACGCCGTCTTTGATGATGGAAGGAAACGAAAAAGCGTAGATATATCCTCCAAAGTCTTCTGCTGCTTCGTCTCCAGCCTCTATGGCCGCGTCTGCCAAATCATCATCAGATACATCGACTTCCGTCTGATTGCGGAAGTATCCATTTCCAAGATTGATGAAGACGCCAAGTTCCTTAGCCAGAAATGGCACATAAAAGCGGATAACCTGCCCCATCGTTTCCTCGGTGTCTGACCGCGCCTTTTTTAAGCGGATCGACTGCCGCTCTGGCGTCAGATGCC
>NZ_JBEKCZ010000039.1:0-31319 GCF_050014615.1 Bradyrhizobium sp.
GCCGAGCACGCCGATATCGTCAAAACGACGCCCGACGATCTGCACGCCGATCGGAAAGCCCTTTTTGTCATAGCCGCCATTGATCGTAACAGCCGGATTTTCCGCCATGTTCCACGGCACGGTAAAGGCGATGTGCTCGAACGGTTTGTCGGGATCGTTCAGCGGCGAGGCCAGTTCGGCGGCGAAATTCACCACCGGCGAGACCGGCGAAATCACATAATCGATCTCGCCGAACAATTTGGCCGCCGCGGCGCGGATCGCCATGGTGGCATTGAACCCCCGGATCACATCGACGCCTGAAAGCTCGGCGCCGGCCTCCGCCCAGTTGACGATATAGGGCAGCGCCTTGGCGCGCGTGGCCGGCGCAAGCTTCGAGAGATCGTCCCACAGCCGCGCACGCCAGAAATTGTCGAGGCCGTCGAGCATCTCGCGGGTCAGCACGCCGGCGATCTCCGTGACCACAGCGCCGGCGGCCTCGAAGGCCTTGGCGGCCTTCACGGCGACGTCGCGGACTTCTTTTTCGAGAGGTTGACCAACGCCGGCATCGAGCATCAGGCCAATGCGCAATTTGCGCGGAGACTTTTCCAGCGCCTTCCAGTTGATGTTGTCGGGCGGCAGGCTCATGCCGTCGCGGCGATCCGGCCGCGACAATACGCTCATCATCAAGGCGGCGTCGTCGACGGTGCGGGTCATCGGTCCGGCGACGCGGCCGACATAGGGCGGGTCGACCGGAATTCGTCCAAGACTCGGCTTCAGCCCGACCAGGCCGCACCAGCAGGCCGGCAGCCGCACCGAGCCGCCGATATCGGTCCCGACATGGAGCGGCCCGTAGCCCGCGGCACCCGCGGCGCCGGCGCCGGCACTGGAGCCGCCGGGGTTCTTGCTGAGGTCCCAGGGATTGCGGGTGAGGGGATGGAAGCTCGAGAGGCCCGACGACAACATGCCGTAATCCGGCATCGTGGTCTTGGAGAAGATCACCGCGCCCGCTTCGCGCAAACGCGCCGCAGGCGGCGAATCCGCGGGCGCCGGTATCAATGCGGTGGTGGCGGCGCCGAGCGGCACCGGCACGCCCTTGGTCGCGATGTTGTCCTTGATGGTGACGGGAACGCCGTCGAGCAGGCCGGTCGGCTCGCCTCTGTGCCAGCGCTCGGTCGAGGCCCCAGCGGTGGCGCGCGCGCCTTCCGGATCGAATGCGTACAACGCCTTGATGTGCGGCTCCCACACCGCGATATGTGCCAGCACGTCCTCCAGCACTTCGGACGGCGAGAACTGCCGGGCGCGAAAACCCGCGACGAGATCGACGGCGCTGAGATCGTGCAGCGCCGACACGGAGTCCTGTGCGGCCGATTTATGCATGGGCTGATATCGGCAAGCGGGCTTCAATGATGCGGGCGAACACGCTGGCACCGATCGGCAAGATCTTGTCGTCGAGGATATAGCCGGGATTGTGCACCGGCACCGAGCCGTCATGGCCGACCCAGAAATAGGCGCCGGGCGCGGCATGCAGCATGTCGGCGAAATCCTCGCTGCCCATCTTCGGCCGCGACCGCGTGAAGACCTTTGTGGGATCGACCACCGTGCGCGCCGCTTCGGCAACCACGTTGGATTGCTCCTCCTGGTTGACCAGCACGCTGAAAGTATCGCGGATATCGGCTGTGATCTCGACCTGGAACGCGCTGGCGATTCCGGCGCAGATCGCGCGCATCCGCTCGCGGATCAGCGCGCGGATGCCGTCGGAAAAGGCGCGGACGGTGCCGGCCAGCCTGGCTTCGCCGGGGATCACATTGTAGGCGGAGCCGGCGCGAATTTGCGTGATAGACAGCACCGCCGACTGCAGCGGATCGACATTGCGGCTGACAATGGTCTGCAGCGCCTGTCCGAGCGTCATCGCGATCACGACCGGATCTTTCGAACGCTCCGGCATCGCGCCATGCGCGCCGTAGCCACGGATGGTGATGTCGAAAAAGTCAGCCCCGGCCATCGCGGGGCCGGGCAGGATCGCGACCTCGCCGTGGTTCAGGTCGGGCGCGTTGTGCAGCCCATAGACTTCGTCGCAGGGAAATTTCTCGAACAACCCGTCCTTGATCATGGCGCGGGCGCCGCCGAGGCCTTCCTCGGCCGGCTGGAAGATGAAATGCACGGTGCCGTCGAAATTACGGGTCTCGGCGAGATAGCGCGCGGTGCCGAGCAGCATGGTGGTGTGGCCGTCATGGCCGCAGCCGTGAAAGCGGCCGGGAACGGTCGAGCGCCATTTCAGGTTGGTGTTCTCTTCCATCGGCAGCGCATCCATGTCGGCGCGCAGACCGATGCGCCTGGCGCAGCCGCCCTTGCCCCTGAGCACGCCGATGACGCCGGTGCCGCCGAGGCCGCGATGCACCTCGATGCCCCATTGGCTCAGCCGCTCCGCGACAATGCCGGAAGTGCGGACCTCCTCGAAGCCGATCTCGGGATGGGCGTGCAGATCCCGGCGGATCGCGGTGAGTTCGTCGGCAAAGCCTTCGATGCGGTCGATGTTTGGCATGGCTGTTATCCGATGGCAGGAGAAGGGGCGGGCGATGGTGCAGGGGATGGTGAACCTGATTTGACGGGTACAACAAAAGCAGGACCGTTCGGCTTGATCCGAATGCCCGGACGCAAGCTCGTCCACGGTAGTGCGGCGCTGTCGGCGGGCATCGCGCCGGGTGCGGCGCAGATGATCAGTTTCTCGGCGATCGGCTCGAAATCGGCGCGGAAATGCACCGAGCTCTTGTTGACGAGAATGGATTGCTCTGATGGTTCGATGCCGACATAGCGGTACATCGACTGGTCCGCGAGCTGCGCCTTGTGCGAACTCACGACCACGCGCACATCCCCAATCCGCAGACAGGCCGACGGCCCCATGTCCATGTCGCGTCCACCGAAATAGGGGCCGGGCGCCACAAACAGGCCGTCGGACAGTTGCTCGACGATGAACGTTTCATGATATGGCGCATCGCCTGAAATGCCCGACTTGCCGCCAAGCGCCAGTGTGACGGTGGCGCCGACGCCAGCGGCATGCGCCGCCTTGGCGGAGGCGGGGTCATAGATCACGCCGATCGCGGCTTTGGTGGCCTTGTTGCGGACCAGCGCCCGCAACATGCCTGTGGTGTCGGAATCGCCGCCGGCGCCCGGATTGTCCTGGGTGTCGGCGATGACAATCGGCTTGCGCGCGCGCCGCGCCAGTTCCATCGCGTAGCGCACGCCCTCATCGGGCGTGTAGATGCGGCCGTCGAAATCGTCCTCGTGGCCGGCGATGATCGCAGCGATCTGATCCGCGGCCCTGTCGGCGTCGGCTTGCGTCTTGCCATAGGCAAACACACTCGGCCCGCAATCGGGAAAATCCGCCGCGGGAAAGCCCGGCGCGAAAGACAGCGTCGGTACGGTTTCGCTCTGCAGCGCCGCCAGTTTCTGGTAGATACCTTTGGTGGGCTGGTCGTTGGTGCATTGCCAGCTGATCGGAATCAGGAACGGCAACTGCCGGAACGCCTTGGCGAAGCGTTGCCCGCTGCGCAACATCAACGCGAGATGACGGGCGGCGGCGCGGCCGGTATCGGCCATATCGATATGAGGATAGGTGCGGTAGGCGATCAGTGCATCGGCGTGCTCGACCATCACAGGCGTGACATTGGCGTGCAGGTCGAGGCTGACCACCAGCGGCAGGTCCCGGCCGATCACCTCGCGCACGCGCCTCAAAACTTCGCCTTCGCCATCGTCGAGATGCTCGGTCACCATGGCGCCGTGCAGATCGAGATAAACAGCATCGAGCGGTCCGGCATTTCGGATGCCGTCGATCATGACCTTGACGATGCGCTCATACGCATCCTGCGTCACATGGGCGGAAGGACTGGCCGCGGTGAAGATGGTTGGCACCAGCTCCCAGTCGCTGGTTTCCGCCTGCCCGATAAAGCCGGCCAGTCCGACATTGATGTTGCGAATGGTGCTGAGCACATCGATTCCCTGAACCATCGAAGGCCAACCGCCGCCGTGCTCGAAGTCGGCGTAGGTGGCCTTCGTCGGCGCGAAGGTATTGGTCTCATGCAGGAAGCCGCCAACGGCGATACGGGTCATAAGCGTGTCTCACCAGATGTACCTAGCCCGTCATTCCGGGATGCGCCGTCAGGCGCAGGCCCGGAATCTCGAGATTCCGGGTTCGCGTCTTCGACGCGCCCCGGAATGACGACCTGTCAGGACTTCAGCGCCAATGTCAAAGCGCCGCCGTTGCCTCGCGCGCCACCGGCCGAAAGTTGGCGAAATCCCACTCCCGTCCGGGGGCGGCGTCAAGCAGCGCACGGGTATAGGCTACTTGCGGATTTGTCAGGACTCGGGCCGCCGGGCCCTGTTCGACGATGCGGCCGTTTTGCATCACCGCGACGTCGTCGCAGATTTGCGCGGCGACACGCAAATCGTGGGTGATGAACAACAGCGCGATGCCGAGCCGGCTCTGGATTTCGTCGAGCAGTTCCAAGACCTGGGCCTGCACCGAGACGTCGAGCGCCGAGACCGCTTCATCCGCCACCAGCACATCAGGGTCGAGCGCCAATGCCCGCGCGATGGCGATACGCTGGCGCTGGCCGCCGGAGAACTGGTGCGGATAGCGCGTGATGGCGTCGGCGGGCAGGTCGACCAGTTCCAGCAGTTCCCGCGCCTTGGCCAGCGCCTGCGCCCGCTTCATACCGTAATTGATCGGACCCTCGGCGATGGTCTCGCCAATGGATATCCTCGGATTGAGCGAGCGATACGGATCCTGGAAAATGATCTGGATGCGTTTTCGATGCGGCTGCAGCAGCCGGCGCGACAGTTCGGAGATTTCGCGGCCCACGAGGCGGATGCCGCCGGAGGTCGGATCGATCAGGCGGACGATGCAGCGCGCGACCGTCGATTTGCCGGAGCCGCTTTCGCCGACAATGCCGAGCGTGCGGCCCTTGCGCAGCGTCAGCGTGACATTCTGCGCCGCCACCACTTCGCGGCTGCGGCCGAACAGCGAGCGCTCGCGATAGACCTTGCCGAGCTCGTTGGCCTCCAGCACCACCGGTTCTCTTGATTCCGGGCGCGGCACGCGCGGAATCAGGCTCGGCACCGCCGAGAGCAGGTCGCGGGTATATTCCATCGAGGGCGTGCGCAGGATGGTGTCGAGCGGCCCGGTCTCCACCAGCCGGCCGCGACGCATCACCGCGACGCGATCGGCGATCTCGGCGACCACGCCCATGTCATGGGTGATGAACAGCACCGCTGTGCCGCGATCGCGCTGCAGGTCGCGGATCAGGGTCAGAATCTGCTTCTGCGTGGTGACGTCGAGCGCGGTGGTCGGCTCGTCGGCGATCAGCAGTTTTGGTTCCAGCACCAGCGCCATCGCGATCATGATGCGCTGGCGCTGACCGCCCGACAGCCGGTGGGGATGGGATGCAAAGATCCGTTCGACCTCGGGCAGCCGCACCTGTTCCATCATCGCGAGGATGCGCTGGCGCCGGGCGCGCGCATCGAGGTTGGTATGGACGCGCAGCACCTCGTCGATCTGGCGGCCGACCGGCACCACCGGATTGAGCGCGGTCATCGGCTCCTGGAAAATCATCGCCATGGTGGTGGCGCGCAATTGCCGCAGCCGCCGGACGCTGGCGCCAAGAAGTTCCTCGCCGACCAGCTTGATGCTGCCGCCGGTCGGCGCCAGCGCGCCTTTTTGCAACAGGCCCATGACCGTCAGCGACGTGACGGATTTGCCCGATCCGCTTTCGCCAACCAGACACAGCGTTTCGCCCTCACGGACCGCGAGCGAGAGGTCGTCGATGATCCGGTCGTCGCGCGGATTTTTGCCGAGACCGACCATGAGATTGTTGATGTCGAGGATCACATCGGTCACGTCATGGCCTCCCACCGTCATTGCGAGGAGCGCAGCGACGAAGCAATCCATTCTTTCTTTGCTCGGCGAAATGGATTGCTTCGCTTCGCTCGCAATGACGGTGCTGGTTCATCACTTCCCGCCCTCGCGCTGCTTCATGCGGGGATCGAGTGCGTCGCGGGCGGCGTCGCCGATCAGGTTGACGCTGAGGATCGCAACCGACAGCAGCAGGCCCGGCCAGAAGATCAGCGACGGTTTTATTTGAAAATAGGCGCGGCCCTCGGCCATGATGTTGCCCCAGGTCGGCGTCTCCGGGCTGATGCCGGCGCCGAGAAACGACAGGATCGCTTCGGTGAGAATGGCCGAGGCGCAGACATAAGTCCCTTGCACGATCAGCGGCGCAATCGTGTTCGGCATCAGATGCCGCCACATGATCTTCGGCAGGCTGGAGCCGACGGAAATCGCGGCTTCCACATAGGGCTCCTCGCGCGCCGAGAGAACGACCGAGCGCACCAGCCGCGCGACACGCGGAACTTCGGGAATCGTGATTGCGACCAGCACCGTCATCAGGCTGGCGCCGGACAGCGACACCACGGCAATCGCGAGCAGGATGCTGGGGATCGCCATCAATCCGTCCATGACGCGCATCATCACCGCGTCGATCCATTTGAAGAAGCCTGAGACGAGGCCGATCACAAGCCCGATGCCGATGCTGACGACGGCCGCGCCGAGGCCGATCAGCAGCGATATCCGTCCGCCGTACAGAATCCGCGACAGCACGTCACGGCCATAGCCGTCAGTGCCGAGCAGGAACTGCGCGCTCGCGGGCTTCAGCCGTTGCGCAGGCGCCAGCAGCAGGGGATCGTGCGGCGAGAGCCAGGGCGCCAGGATCGCGGAGGCGATCACCAATGCCAGGCAGATTGTCGCCGTCGTGATGATCGGCGTCGCCGTCAGAAATCCGAATCGCGGCCGGTCCGGCGTGATGATGCCAACGGACGGCTCGGGGAGGGTTTCGATCGCCATCAGTACCGGACCTCAATAACGAATTCTGGGATCGAGCAGGGTGTAGGCGACATCGATCAAGAGGTTGACCGCGACATAGATGCCCGACGTCAACAGGATCATCGCCTGGATCACCGGGTAGTCGCGCGCCAGCACCGCATCGACGGTGAGGCGGCCGATACCGGGCAGGTTGAATACGCTTTCGGTGACCACGACGCCCGATATCAACAGCGCAAAACCAGTTCCGATCACGGTGATGACAGGCACCGCGGCATTGCGTAGCGCGTGGCGCAGCAGCACGCCGGTCTCGCCGATGCCCTTGGCGCGCGCGGTGCGCACATAATCCTCGCCAAGCACATCCAGCATCGCCGCCCGGGTCATGCGCGCGATCAGCGCGATATAGATGAACGAAAGGGTACAGGTCGGCAGCACGATACGTTCGAAAAACGGACCGAAACCGGCGCTGATGCTGCGAAAGCCCTGCACCGGCAGCCAGCGCAGGTCGATGGCAAAGATCTGGATCAGCACATAGCCGATCACAAATACCGGGACCGAGAAGCCGAGCACCGACAATCCCATCACGAAGCGGTCGATCCAGGTGCCGTGTTTCCACGCCGCGATCACGCCGAGCGGCACCGCGACCATGATGGCGAGGATGATGGTCGATACCGCGATGCTGATCGAGGGTTCGACCCGCTTGCTGATCATTTCCAGCACCGGCACGTTGGAAATCAGCGACACGCCGAGGTCGCCATGCAGCAATTTGCCGATCCAGGTGAAGAACTGGCTGTAGAGCGGCTGGTTCAGGCCCAATGAAGCGCGGATGCGCTCAAGCTGCTCGGGGGTGGCGTTGTCGCCGGCCAGAATCGCGGCGGGATCGCCCGGGGTCAGCCGCAGCAGCAGAAACACGAACAGCGCCACCACGCCCATCACGGGGATGGCGGCCAGCACGCGGCGGAGCAGGTATCCGAGCATCAGGCGAACCCACGCTGTCGTCCCTGCGAAAGCAGGGACCCATGCGCCAAAGAATCTCGCGCCGAGGCGTCTCGATGGAACGCTGGCGCGCTAGCTCGGAACGGCAACGCACACCGGGGGTTATGGGTCCCTGCTTTCGCAGGGACGACGGGTCGAGGTTGCGGCATGTTGCAGAAATACTTCATGTTGCGGTCCCAATAAGGGTTTTAGCAATTCCCGTGCCATTGCAACACGCATCACACCGATCGCGACAGGTCATACCGCATGGTTCTCGCCGATCGACATCGCGCAGATGCGCGACAGATGCACATAGGGTAATCCTGTCTCGTTCGCCCAGGCATTGAACTGCGCCTGCACCTTGGCGAGGTCACCCTTCGACTTCACCTCCTCAGCGATATCGAGTCCGGCATCGCGCAGGCAGGCTACCACGTCCTGCGACGTCACAAATCCGTCCCAGCCGACGAAACGCAGAAACATCTGTCCGGTATTGCCGCCGAGCCGGCTGCCGCGCTTGGCGAGCAGGTTCAAGAGGCCGATCTGGTCGGAGGAGGGCCACTTGGCCAGGAATTTGCCGAAGCTGCCGTGTTCCCTGGCGATCTCCTGCACGAAGGCGGCGTTCTCGCGCACCGACTGTATCTTGGCGCCGTTGCGCACGATGCGCGTATCGGACAACAGGGCGTCCCAGAAATCGTCGGGTTGAAAGGTGAGTTTTGCAGGTTTGAAGGCGAGGAATGCTGTTTCGAAGCCCGGCCACTTCGTCTCGATCACACTCCAGGCGAATCCAGCGGAAAACACCCGCTTCGTCATCTCCGAAAGCATGTGGTCGTCGGAAAGTTTTGCCAGCGCCTTGAGGTCTGGTTTGCGCGGCAGCAGCTTTTCCAGCTCCCTCGGACCGCCCTTGCGCTTCTCGGCCCTGGCGCGAATGGCCTTGAACGCAATCATGCGGGATTTGTTGGGCGCTTTCGGCATGGCAAGGACCACTCCCAAGGACTTTACTCCAGTGTCGCCAGCAACCCCGCCATCAGGCGGCCGCGTTCGGCAAGGCTGTCGACTTCGATGTGCTCGTTGAGCGTATGGGCATCGGCGCCGCGCACGCCGAGCCCATCGAGGGTCGCAATTCCCATCGCGCCGGTGAAATTGCCGTCGGAGCCGCCGCCGGCGCTGCCGTGGGGAAGCTCAATGCCCATTGCTTTCGCCACGCCGCGCGCCTTTTCATACAGCGCCATGGTTCCGGCATCGGGCTCCCACACCGGTCGCGTCACGCCGCGGGTGACGTTGAACGTCACATCGTTGGCAGTGCCTGACAGCGCCAGCATGCGCTCGATGCCGCGATCGAGATCGGCCTGGCGCTTGGCCATGCTCAGGGCTTCGCCGCTGCAAATGGTGGCGACGCAATTGACCCATTGGCCGCCATGCACGATGCCGACGCTGAAGGTGCAATCCTCCGTGGTCATGCCGTCGATGGCGAGAATCTGGCGCGCCATCTCGCGAATCGCGGAGCGGCCCGAGGACAGCGTGGCGCCGGCATGGCTGGGTTTGCCCACCGCTTCCAGATTGAACCGCGCGATCGCGTAACGTCCGGTGACGACGCCATTGTTCGGCCGGCCCGGCTCCGGCACCAGCACATATTTGTTGCGCGCGGCTTCGGCTTCGATGATGTCGCGCGTCGAGGGCGTGCCGACTTCCTCGTCCGGCGTGAACAATACCGTGATCGGCAGCGGCGTCGTGAAGGCGGCGCGCGCCAATTGCCGGATCGCTTCCAGCGTCAGGTAATTGCCGCCCTTCATGTCGAAGATCCCGGGCCCGAAGCATTTGTTGCCGTCGCGCCGCCATGCGAGTTTCTCCAGCGTGCCGAGCGGATGCACGGTATCGAGATGGCCCGCGATCAGAATACCGGGCTCGCCCTGCCTGGGATGCGCAAAGCGCGCGCGGACGCAGCCGCCAAAACCCTGCCGTCCGGCGATGCGTTCGATCGACGCGCCCATGATCGCCATCTCGCGCGCGGCGAGATCGAGCATGCGGTTGACGGCATTGGCGTCCCAGGTCGGGCTTTCGCATTCCACCCAGCCGCGCAAACCCTGCAGCATGGCCTCGGAATCGAAGGGAAGGTTGGCGGGGTTCATCGGATGGCTCTCTCGCATTCGTAATGGTTTCAATGGCGCGCATACGAGAATGACCGGCGGTGAATTTGTAAAGTGAAACATCCGGGAAGGGTGAGCCCGCATACGCGCCGGCCACAACCCGATTGACGCGCGCAGCGGCCGGTGCAAGTCTCGAATATTCAGGAGTTACAGCGTGTTAGTACGCCTAAATAACGGACCGCATGCATAACGAATGACCGGGCTTTGACCGGTTTCACGTCAGGAGAGATCAATGTTCCATATCTCGCGTTGGAAACGTCACAGGATCGTGTCCTGCATCATCCTGCCGGCGCTCGCGCTTGCGGCGGCGCTGGTGGGAACCTCGCCGGCCGACGCCAAGACCATCACCGCGGTGATGCATTCCGATCTGCGCGTGATCGATCCCGGTATTACCACGGCCTACATCACCCGCGATCACGGCTACATGGTCTATGACACGCTGCTGGCGGAGGACGCCAATTTCAAGATCCAGCCGCAGATGGCGGAGTGGAAAGTCTCCGACGACAAGCTGACCTACACCTTCACGCTGCGCGACGGCTTGAAGTGGCATGACGGCGCGCCGGTCACGGCGGAAGATTGCGTGGCGTCGCTCAAGCGCTGGGGCAAGAACGACGGCATGGGCCAGAAGCTGATGGACTTCACCGCCAGCCTCGAGGCCACTGACGCCAAAACCATCACGCTGAAACTGAAAGAGCCCTACGGCCTGGTGCTGGAGTCGATCGGAAAGCCGTCGTCGCTGGTGCCGTTCATGATGCCGAAGCGGCTGGCCGAAACGCCGCCCGGCCAGCAGATCAAGGAGCAGATCGGATCCGGTCCCTTCAAGTTCGTGCAGGCCGAATTCCAGCCCGGCGTGAAGGCCGTCTACGAGAAGAACAAGGATTATGTGCCGCGCCAGGAGCCGCCGAGCTGGACCTCCGGCGGCAAGGTGGTGAAGGTCGACCGTGTCGAATGGATCACGATGGCGGACGCGCAGACCGCGATGAACGCGCTGCTGTCCGGCGATATCGATTTCTTCGAGAACCCGTCGTTCGATGTTATTGCGATCCTCACCGCCAACCCCGAGCTGAAGGTCGAAGTCCTCAACAAGCTCGGCTTCCAGACGCTCGGCCGGATGAATTTCCTTTATCCGCCGTTCGACAACGTCAAGGTACGCCGCGCCGCCTTCATGGCCATGAATCAGAAGGACGTACTCGATGCGATGGTCGGCAATCCCGAATATTACCGGATCTGCGGCGCGGTTTTCGTCTGCGGCACACCGCTGGCGACCGATGTCGGTTCGGAATCGCTGGTCAAGGGCAACGGCATGGCGGAAGCCAAAAAGCTGCTCGCCGAATCCGGCTATGACGGCACGCCTGTGGTGCTGATGGCGCCCGGCGATGTCGTGACGCTGAAGGCGCAGCCGATCGTCGTGGCGCAGTTGCTGCGCGACGCCGGCTTCAAGGTCGATGTGCAGGCCACCGACTGGCAAACCGTGGTGACCCGCCGCGCCAGCCAGAAGCCGCCGAAGGAGGGCGGCTGGAACATCTTCTTCACCAACTGGGTCGGCGCCGACGTGGTCAATCCGGTTGCCAATGTGTCGGTCGGCGGCCGCGGCAAGAATGGCGGCTGGTTCGGCTGGCCAGAAGACGCCAAGGTGGAGGCGATGCGCGATGCCTTCGCGCGATCGTCCTCGCTGGACGAGCAGAAGAAGATCGCAGCCGACATCCAGAAGGAAAACTACGACGAGGTGATCTACATCCCGCTCGGGCAGTTTCTCATTCCCAGCGCGTGGCGCAAATCGCTCACCGGCGTGCTCGACGGACCGGCCACCCCGATCTTCTGGAATATCGACAAGTCGGAATAGGGCAAGCCTGAGCAGAGCAAGCCTGAGCGGAGAGGGGCGGTGTGATGTCGCGCCGCAACCTGTCCCGCGCGTTTGCAGCGAGCGTGACGGCGCACTGCGGCCGTAGTCCGGCGAACGCGCGGCGGGCCGCAAATTCGCCTTCAAATTAGCTGACGGATGCCGGCCAATTCAGCTATCCTGCACGCCGGCCCCGCTGGCAGGGCTGAGTGCGGTTCCGTGTCCTTCCAGGAAGGTTGCTAAAATGCTTTTCGCAAGCCGGTTTGCCGCTGCTGCTGCGACGGCCTTGTTGCTTTTTGTGACAGTGGAACAGCCGGCGCAAGCAGCGTCAGGCAGTTGCGGGGACGCGGCTGAACTCTCGGTGTTACCCTCGCCGATCGCGCCGTGGAAAGGCGCGCCGCTGCGCGTCATGGTCGTCACCGAGAAGCCGCTGGAGGGCGTGCTTTCGCTAGTCGCGCCCGATGGAAAGGTCGCGGCCACATCGCCGGACCGGCACGGCGGGGCGCCGTATTCCTGGTTCGCCGAGGTCGCCGAGCCGGCTGCGGGCACCTGGCATGCGACACTGGCGCTCGACCACGCTACCGCGGAATGCAGCTCGATCACCCGCGACATCGCCGTGAGCGCGCGCAAACCCGATCCGGTGCCGACGCCGTCGGGGGCCTTCTGGCAGGTGCGCAGCGAGTGGAACAGCACCACTGAATCGCTGTTTTCTGCATGGATCGAGAAGCTGTTCGACGCGCCGCCCGACCAGGACCTGTCCTGGAAGGCATGGCACGAAGTGCTGCGCGACCGCTCGCGCAATTTCCTGTTCAACCATCTGGGTCGCGGGGAAGACAATGCGCAGACCGGCCTTCGCCCCGACTGCGCCGACTTCGCCTACTTCCTGCGCGCCTATTTCGCCTACAAAATGGGGCTGCCGTTCGGCTATTCGAATTGTTCGCGCGGCACCGGCGGCAAGCCGCCCAAATGCTACCAGTGGTTCGACATGGAGCATCCGGAGGTGACGCGTCCGCCGCCGCCGCCCGAACAGGAAGTCGCATCGGCAACCCCCGCCGCCGCTACGCCGCCTGCATCGACGCCGACGCTGCTGGGGTTGTTTGCCGGTAAGCCGGAGGCGGCCGAAACACCGCCGGCAGCCACCCCGCCGCCGCCAAAGCCGAAGCCGAAGCGCCCGACCACGTTCGGCGAATTTTTGCGGGACGTCGGCGACGTCGTGCATACCGGCGCCGTGCGGGTGTCGGCGAACGACGACAATACCGATTTTTATACCGTCGCGCTGACGCAGCAATCGCTGCGCCCGGGCACGGTGTACGCCGACCCCTACGGCCACGTGCTGATGCTGGTGCATCTCGTGCCGGAGTTGAACGGTAACCCCGGTGTCTTCCTCGCGGTCGACGCCGAGCCCGACGGATCGATTACGCGAAAGCGTTTCTGGCGTGGCAACTTCCTGTTCGCGCACGAGCCCGCGCTCGGCAGCCCCGGCTTCAAACACTTCCGGCCGATCGTGCGCGAGAAGAACGGCCCGTTGCGGCGGCTGGCCAACGCCGAAATCGCCAAAAATCCGAGTTATGGCGATTTTTCGCTCGATCAGTCGCAGATGAGCGCCGAGGATTTTTACGATCGCATGGATGACGTGATGTCGCCCGAACCGCTCGATCCCGTGAAGGCGATGACGGACGCCATCGCGAGCCTCAACGAGCAGGTCAAGACGCGCGTCACCTCGGTCGAGAACGGGCGAAAATATCAGGACAAGCAGGCCGGCGAGATGACGATGCCCAATGGCCCCACGATCTTCGGGACCACAGGCGCCTGGGAGGATTACTCCACGCCGGCGCGTGATTTCCGACTGCTGATCGCGATCGATGTGGTGCGGGGATTTCCCGATCGGCTCGCACGGCGGGCACAGCGTTACGCGATGCCGCCTGGCAGGAGCATCGAGGACGTGAAAAGCGAACTGCAGGGCGTGCTCGTCTCCGAGCTGGCCTCGCGCAAGATAACCTATACCCGCAGCGATGGCTCGCCGTGGACGCTGTCCCTGAAGGACGTCATCGATCGCAGTGCGGATTTCGAGATGGCCTACAACCCGAACGACTGCGTCGAACTGCGGTGGGGTGCGCCTGACAACAGCCAGGAAGCATCGACCTGCAAGCGGCATGCGCCGCAGGCGCAGCGCGCGAAGATGTCGTCGGAGTACCGAACCTGGTTCCGCGAGCGGCACTGGCCGACGCAAACCTAGCCGTTAGTGAGGCAGGCGCGCGACGCGGTCAGCAGTGGCTGCTGCGAAGCGATTCCGGCCCGTCGTTTAGAATCGCCGGTCCGCTTGGCGGGGCGGGTTTTGCGGATGAACGCAAATCCTTGATGGTTTCGCGTTGGGGAACCGCGCGCTGATCGCCGTGATTTTCGCCGGCCATGGTGTCTTGCTCCATTTTGCTGCAGGACAACATTCTTGGGGCGGCGAAGTTCCGCCGCTTTGAAATTCCCTCGGCTTTTATGGATCTTGGGCTCTCATGAATTTGGTGTCAGCTCGATCGGGCGTGCACCGGATTTCAAGGGCAGCGGCTGGTCGCCCAGCATTGCCTTGACCACGACGTCGCGGGCCTTGCCGGCATCGAGCGCGTGCTGCGCGATCAGGTCGCTGCATTCGGAGATGATCAGGTCGGCATCCTGCATGATCTTGAGTTGCTTGTAGCGATCCTGCTGCTGCAACCCCATGCTCTCACCGACCAGTTCGAGGATGTTGACAATCCGGAACGGCCAGTCGCGCTCGTGCGCGCAGAGTTCGCGATGTTCGGAGTGATAGACCGTCACCAGCGCATCGACGCCGGCGTCGCTTGCCGCCGCAAGCTCGCCGAGCTGCAGTTCGCGCTTGAATGCGGGCAGCACGCCGAGGTTGAAGCTCTGCAGGCCGACCGCCGGCTGCTTTAAGTCGACAAGCTCGATGCCGGGAATGGCCTGCAGGATTGCAACGGCGGCTTCGACGCCGCCGGAGATGCCGGGATGGCGGTGCAGCGCGACCCGCATCTTGACCGGCTGGCGCAGATGCGGTCTCAACTGCGCGAGCCGGCCGTCGAGGAAGCGCATGAACGGCGTCATCTCGAACGGCCGCGCGCCGCGCTGCCGCTCGATGGTCGGCAGCGTGGTTTCGGTGAACTGGACATAGCAGCTCGGGCACCACGAGATCACCTGGCCGGACTTCGACTGCGACAATTTCTCGGCGGTGTTCGCGCCCATGCGGCCGGACATCTCGACGTCGCCCGGGCGCAGCTGCATCACGCCGCAGCAATGGCTCGGTCCGCCCATCACCTGATAGCTGATGCCGATCGCATCCATGATATCGAGCGCGAGCAGCGCGATATGCGGCGTCTTGAGCACGTTGCAGCCGGTGTAGAACACGAAATCCGGCGTCTCGGCCGGCGCGGTCACCGACGCCGATTTTTGGCCGAGCCGCTCCAGCACCTCGCCATCGAGCTGCAAGCGTGAGAGCACGGACACGTCGCGGCCGAGATCGCGGTATTTCTCCACGCCCTGGTGGCGGCGCTGCGGCAATTCGTTTTCGGACTTGGCGATGGCGACGCGCGCCATCGCCAGCAGGAAGCGCGGATTGACGCCTTCGTCGCAGGCCCTGATGCACTCGCCGCTGAGCATGCAGGACGCCGCCCATATGCGCGACGCCTCCGGGCCTTCGCCGCCACGCAAGAGGTCGATGATGCCGCCGATAATATCCTCGGGCCTCGCATCCGCGATCCCGGCCGGCTTCACGCTCGGACAGGCCTCGACACACTTGCCGCACCGCGTGCAGGCGTCGAGCATGTGCTCGACGCGCTCGTCCAGCGCCGCTTCGAAGGAGATGTCGGTTGGCGGCATATCCAGCTCTCTCCAGCCGATGCCGAGGCATGAGCACGTCGGCCGATTTCAGCCTCATGAGCCTAGCCCACACCTGTTGAGGCGTAAATCGAAATGGAACTTTCCTGGCCATGTTGTGGTGTGGCCACGTTGTCATGTTCGATCGATGTGTCGATTCTCACGCAGAGTTGAAACTTGCCTCAATCCATCGAATGAGCGAAGGCTGATGGCCTCTGCCAAGGTGGAATCGCATGAGGGCTCCCAGTCGTCGTTTGACCGGTTTCCTGGTCGGGATCGGCTGGGCAGCGGCAGTGATGATTTGCCTGTGTGCCTGGCCGGCCGCGGCCTATCGGCCGTTCGACGGCACCGATGCCGGCGTGGCCAATCTGAACGAGATCGAGATCGAGCTGCAGCCGGTCGGCGGGATGCAGGCGGGACCGCAATCGACCCTGATCGCGCCGGCGGTGGTTTACAATTACGGGTTCGCCGAACGCTGGGAAATGGTGCTGCAGACCCAGGGCGAAACGCCGCTTTCACCGGGCGGCCCGAGCAGCCTCGCCGCCTCAGGGGCTTTCCTCAAATACGTGATTCAGCCCGGCGTTCTCCAGGGTCAATCCGGCGTCAGCATCGCGACCGAATTCGGACCGCTGTTGCCCGGCGTCAATGCCGATCCCGGGGTCGGCTTCAGCTGGGCCGGCATCGTGTCGCAACGCTGGGACTGGGGCACCGCGCATTTCAACGTCGAGACCAACCTGACCCGCGACCAGCATGGCGAGGCGTTCCTCGGCGTTATCCTCGAAGGCCCGTCGACCTGGAAAGTTCGTCCGGTGCTCGAGGTGTTCTACGACAAGGTATGGCTGGAGACCGAGACCCGCTCGGCCCTGGTCGGGGCGATCTGGCAGGTTCGGGACGATCTCAGCTTCGACGCGGCGTATCGCTATGCGCTGGTCAACGGACACGCCCTGAACGAGATCCGCGCCGGACTGACGTTTGCGTTCAAGGTCGAAGGCGACAAGGCTCCAGCCAAGCCGGGCGCAACGTTTGGCAATTGGGGGCTTTCGCGGTGAGGGGTTGGGTGGCGCTGCTACATCGACCGTCCGGATCGATACTTGCTTAGCGCTGCTGTAAATCAATGGCTGTGCCGAACGGCATCCGCAGCCTCAAGACGAATGTGCTAAAAACCCAACAATTTGATTTATCTATGAGGCATCCGGAGTAAATCGTTTTCATGCTTGGTCGGTAGGTTGCGGTTGTAATTCCGTTATCTTCCCGCCTTAAACGCATCTGACGAGCGATAGCCATGACAATGTTCTCCTCTCTGATCGATGAAATTCAGGATACAAGGGTATCTCAGCTAACGAAAAGGCAGTTGAGGGCACTCACGCGCATCACCGATCTGTTTATCGCCGGATCCGGTCGTCATTCGAAGCAACAAATCGAGCTATTTGACGAGGTATTTGAAACTCTCGTTGCCGTGATCGAACTGGAAACCCGGGCGAAGCTCGCACGCTACATCGCGACCATCCCAAATGCGCCAGCGGCGTTGGTTCGGGCATTTGCCTTCGACGATGCCATTGCCGTGGCGGCTCCGGTTCTCAGCCAGTCGACGGCGCTCAGCGACTCCGATCTTGCCGCCAACGCCAGTACCCAGGGCCAGGGCCATCTTCACGCCATCGCGCATCGTCGAACCATCAGCGAAGTCATCACTGAAATACTCATCGAGCGCGGTGAACCCAACGTCGTCCGCACGGTTGCGAAGAATGCCGGTGCCCGGTTTTCGGATGGTAGCTTTCGCGAGCTCGTCGCACGATCCGGCGATGATGCCCAGCTGGCGCTAAATGTTGGAACGCGGCACGACATTCCCAGACATCACTTCTTGAAACTTCTCGAGACGGCCTCTGCTTCAGCCTGCGCCAAGATCGCGGCGGCAAACCCGCAATTTACCGATACCGTGCAGGGCGCGCTAACAGAGGTGATCGACGACATAAATCTGGAGGTTCGCAAGAACTCGCCGGATCACGCCAGAGCAAAGTCAAGGGTGAAGCGGCTCCAGATCTGGCATGAACTCGGCGAAGGTAATGTTCATGCGGCGGCGCGTTCGCAAAACTTTGAACAAACGGTGATAGCATTGTCGGTTCTCGCGTGCTGCCCCATCGAGATGGCTGAACGGGCGATCCTCAATGAGAATCCCGGCGTGGTGCAAGTCATCGCCAAAGCCGCCGGCTGCTCCTGGGTGACGGTTAAAGCCCTCTTGTTGATGACGGCCGCGGACCGCAGGATGTCCAAAGTGGAACTTGATCGAGCGCGCAAAAACTTCGAGCGGCTCGAAACCGGAACGGCAAAACGTGTGCTTGAATTCTACGATGCGCGCCGCAACTCATCTGCCGTCGCAAGCCCGTCCATTGTTCCGAGCCAGCCCGCGAGTTCTGAAGCTCTCGTAAGCTAGCTTGACGCAGGCGATTGATTTTGGGTCCTGCGCTGACCGGCATCTGCTCTCGCGGAAAAAGGCAGACGTTGGTCATTGACAGCGATCGCGATCGCCGACGCGGGTTGACCGAACGACCCAAAAGCGTCGGCCGCCCGGGAGGGCGGCCGATAGGGGTGGTTCGTGATCGCCGGCTGACGATCTGGCGGTCGCCGGCTTCGATCGCTTCGGACCGCTAGTGGAACTCGGCGAAGTCGAAGAAGTCGAACAGGTCGCTGATCGCCGGACTGTTGAGCGGCACATAGGGATGGCTGGGCTCGGCCTGCGGGTTCGGGAAGTTATCGCGACTACGCTGCGTGATCGTCGGCAGGTTCCAGTTACGCTCGATGAACTTGATGATCGAGACGTGGTCCGCGTACTCGTGCGAGATATATCCTTGCTTTGCAAGCGGCGAAACCACGATCAGCGGGATACGGGTGCCGTCGCCGAAGAAGTCGAGCGGTTGCACGTAGCCCGAGTCATAATAACCGCCGCCTTCGTCGAAGGTGATGAAGATGGCAGTGTCCTTCGCATAAGGCGAAGCCTGTACCTGATCGACGATCTTCTTGGTGAACCCTTCGAACAGGTCGAGCTTGGAAGACGACGGGTGACCGTCGACGTAACCGCTCGGCTTGACGATCGAAACTGCAGGCAGGTGGTGACTGCTGATATCCGCGTACAGGTTCACCGAGTCTTGGATATGCTCTGCGACCTGATCCGGATGGGACATGATGGATGTGTCGTACTGGAACGGGTTGCAGATGTTGCAGTACTCATCGGCCGTCGGCCCTGGCGTACCGTAATTGATCTGATAGGGATCGTTGATGTAGTTGTTCCACTGGTCGCCGTAGTACTTCCAGGAGATATTCCGGTCGTTGAGGACATCGCCGATGCTGCGCGTCGACGACGGCGGAATGGTGAAGGGCGTATTGGCGGGATTGTTGTCGATGTAGGCGTTCTTGCCGTTGCCGAACCAGCCCGGATTATAGTTGTTCAGCAGATAATAGTGGCCAGGCTCGCAGCGGGGATCAATCGGGCGGGGCAGCGACTGCAGGTAATTCAAGATCGGCTTGACGCCGGGCTGCGCCGGATCGGAGCAGTTGCTGTAGGAACCGCCGCCGGAGACCGGCGCGGCGGAGTAGGGCGGTCCAAAACCGGCGTTGAAGCTGTTGCCGTAACCGTCCTCGGTGTACCAGTTGTTGGTGCCGGGGGCCGGATTGGGGTTTTCCACCTCATTGACTGTGCCGGCATCGGGGGTGCCGGTGAACACCTGCACACCGTTCGGGGGCACGGCCGGCTGGCCGTTGGGGTTGCTGAACCAGATCGCATCGGCATGACCGAACATGATGTGATTGGCGCCGGTGCCGCCATTGACGGATTGGTGGAAATTGTCGCTCATCGCGAATTTGTCCACCAGGCTCGTGAAGTAGGGCACGTCACCCTTTTGCACGTTGTAGAAACCGAGCGACGTCGAACCTTCCCCCGTGGTGGTTGCGCTAGCCGAATACTCGGTGCTGAAGTTCGCGGGCTGCGTCGCGCCGTTGGTACCCGCTCCGACGGTCACCTCGACCCAGGCGAACAGATTGCCGTTGCAGCCCGAGGGATTGTCCCGGCTGGCGGAGCTCTTTGCGCAGTTCAGCTGCTGCCACATCTGGTAGAAACGATGCACCGGGCTGGCTGCGTAGCTGGTGTAGGGGAAGCTGTTGCCGTTGGTCAGCTGAAACGGCCCGGCCGGCAGAGTGTTGACCGAGGTGATGCGCTGGTCGGGCGTCTTCGACGTCTGACCGGTGCCGCCCGTCAGGAGCGATTGATAATAGCTCTGCTCCAATCCGGATTCCGATTGCTCGGCAAGCGCCAGGCTCGGCTCGCACTGTGTAATCGGCGTGCTGCTGCTGCATTCATTGGGAATGTAAGAGACTTTGGGGCCGCCGACCAGCGGGGCCGGCAGCTGGTCGCTGGGGAAATTCTGCTTCGGCGGGCTCAACAGAAACGCGTCCGTCGCACCCATGTCCTTCGCGGCCTGCTGATGGGCCAACTGGAAGTTGGGACCGGGAATCGCATTTTTGTTGCCGTCCAGCTTCACGATGCCCTGCGATAGCAGGTTGTTGACGCTGGTCCATGGCTGCTTCGGCACGTAAGTGGCGAACACGTGATCAAAGCTGCGGTTCTCGCCGATGATGACGATAACGTGCCTGATGGGTGATTTGGTGTAAAAATCAGCCGGGCTTGGTGTTCCGCCCGCAAACGCCGGACTGAGGGAGAATTGTCCTATCGCCAGCGCGCTCAGCCCGATGCCGCAACTGTTTAGTAGACGAGACTTACGCTTATTTCTGTTCATACTGCTCTCCTCTGGTGAACTGTCTTGACGACAGGGTGGAAACCGCGGTGTCCGCGGGCTCGACGCGGATTCTTCCCATCATGCCGCCGTCCTCGTGCTCCAGGAGGTGGCAGTGATAGACGAAGGTGCCGACGATGTTCGGATCGCGAAAGTCCATGCGCAGCCGCACGCTCGGATATTGCAGCGCGCGGCCGTTGTAGTAGGGAATGCTGACGGTATCGCGCACGAACGGCTCGTTGACCGCAACGCCGGACCATTCGCGCAGCTGGAAGTGAAGCTGGTGTATGTGGAAGTCGTGCAATTCGGTCGAGCGATTCTCGATGATCCAATCCTCGACGTCGCCTTGCCTGGCGACGATGTCCGGAACATCCGATTGCGGATCGAACGGCTTCGGCTTCTGGCCATCCAGGGTGATGTAAAATGTCGTGGGGCTGTTGGGGTCGTTCGGATTTTCCGGTCGCTCGGAGAAGTACAATTTCCTGATGCGTACGGGGGCCGCATTCCCGATCCAGGGGCGGGCAGCGGGCGGCAGCGGTTCGGGGTTGGAGGGCAGCATCGCCTGCGGTTCAGGTGCATCGGCGGCGGCCGTGATCGATATCAGAGCGCGATTGGGATCGTTTTCACCGGCCGGCCCGGTGTCGACCGCCCGCGTCACCAGCAGCGCCGGCACGCCGAGAGGCGGGGCTTCGACGATCAGCTCGACTCTGGCGCCAGGCGGCACTCCGATGTGATTGACCCACTCGACGGAAGGCGCGGGGCTGCCGTTGAAATGTATCGGTACGCCGTCGATGGCGACAATGCCGAGCGGTTGCGGGGCGTGCCGGAACAGCACCGCGAGGTTCAGATACGTGATCGCCGAGGCGTTGAGGACCCGCCAGAGCTGTCGCTCGCCCGGCTTCATCTTCAAAGAAGCCGGCGGATAATCGGGATAAGGCACCGGCACGAAGTTGACGGACAGGTCTTTCGCGGGCTTGCCGAAGCCGGTGCCGTTGTTGGCCGCGTCGCCGTCGTTGTCGATCTGGTTTTTCGGGACAACGGGCTCGGATTTTGAAGGCGGGGCGTCTGGGTTCAAAAGGTCCTGATCGCGGATCACCAGCAGACGCTCATGCAGGCCCGCGAGCTCCGGATTGGCCCGCTCCACGCCCTCTATGATCAACGCGCCTGACGCCCCGCCGAGCACCTGCATCTTGCTGTAGCCGTGAATATGCGGGTGATACCAATAGACTCCGGGTGGCTCGTCCGCGGGAATGCGCAAGCGGTATTCGAACGGCGGATCTTCCGGCTGGATCGAGGTTTTCAGCACATCGTCCTGATGGCACACCGGCGGCGCGGTGAGGCCGTGGAAGTGCAGATTGGCCGAGGTCGGCCGCATGGCGCCGCTGCCGCACGGATCGGAGATGTTTTTCGAAACACATAGCGGCGCCGGGAACGGCAGCGCTTGAGGCTGATCCGCACCCGGGAGCGCTGTCGCAAGGTCGGTCAGATCGTTCCTGAAGCGCAGGATCAGGAGATCGCCCGGCTTGACCCGCAACGTCGGTGACAATGCGCCGTCGGGCGTCAGGTAACAGTAGCGGGTCGAGCCGTCCGGCTGCCGGCTGTTGTGAATGGCCAGATCGACCTGCAATACGCCGTCGTGACTGCGAAGGTCACGCGGCTCCGGCACGGCGCTGCCGGACGCGGGCCTCTCGCAGAATTCTCGTGGCGGCTGCGGCGCCTGAGCCAAACCATTTGCGCCGGGCACCGCCACCAGGCTGTCGGCGCCGAGCCCAATGACGCCAGCCACGAGGAAGCCAACGCCAACCGGCAGTCGTTTTACCAAGCGACTTTTTGCCAAGCGACTTGTTACGAAGCGACTTGCGCCGATGCGACGCAGCCAGCCACGCGAAGACGCGCCCGGATCAGGCATAGATACACTCCGACCTGGCGCAGCCGGGCCGCTCAGAGAAATGATGATGGCTATTGGCGGTTCTTAAATCAGCGTAATGTTTTCTATCATCCGTATTGTGGCGGCCTGCTTACAGATTATTTACGAGCGCATGACATGCACATTTTAGCCGGTTGAGAAGCTGTGCCTGGCAGAAGCCGATGCGACGTTCGCGGAGACGGATGTGTTTGCGCGGGTGCCCGGATAGAGAATAATTTTGGTGGCCGGCACCTCAGAACCGCACCGGGCCGGAACGAGTCATTCGGCGACCCGCACCGCGGCCCAACATCTGATGCTGACAACGTCATCCTCGAAGGACCGTCGACGTGAAAGTTCGTCCGGTCGTTGAGGTGTTTTGCGACAAGATTTGGATGGTGACCGAGACCCGCTCGGCCCCGGTCGGGACGATTTGGCAGGTGCGGGAAGAGCTCGGTTTCGACGCGGCGTATCGTTATGCGCCGGTCAACGGACCCGCCGCGAACGAGACTGTGCCGGCCTCACCGTCGCGCAACACCAGAGAGTAATTATTCAACAAACAACCTTTGATAAGATTATCCGTGATTTGCCCACGCGGCTGCGGGCGCTGGGACGCGTTGCCATTTGCTGCGAACCCCTGAGATGGCGAAGGACTTCCGACGAGTTACCGAGCGTGCGATCTGGTTCGAGGTTTTTTGCAGTGAATCCGAATCCAGATCAGGCTGGTGCGGGCGGTGGGACTCGAACCCACACGACGTTGCCATCGAGGGATTTTAAGTCCCTTGCGTCTACCAGTTCCGCCACGTCCGCTTTGGTCACGAGATCAGATACTTAGCGCGTTTTTGGGCCCGATGGAATTGGGCTGGGCCTTAAAGAACGCGTCCTCTCCTTAAGCGAGCGCGCCCGACAACGCAAAGCCTCAATGCGGACACCTGTGCCTGCTTTAGGCAATCTCAACATTGTCGGTTTATCAGGGGCCTATGATCGCCTTGCCTGCCCATATCAGGTTGCCGCGGCGCGCCGTCGCCGCGCTGACGCTGCGCGTGCTCGGCGTCGGGCTTGGCGTTGGGCTTGGCGTTGGGCTTGGCGGCTGCGCCGACATGAACGACACCATGGTGTCAGCGTTTGCCGATCCCGCCAAATACGAGCTTTACGACTGCAAGCGACTGGAGACCGAGCGCAAGGGTCACGCCGCCCGTGCCGCGGAATTGCAGGGGTTGATGGCGAAGGCGCAGACCGGCGTCGCCGGTCCTGTCGTGGCCGAGCTCGCCTACCGCAACGAATACATCTCGGTACGAGCCCAGGCCAAATTGGCCGAGGAAGCCTGGCGGCGCAACAAATGTCACGAGACGCCGCCGGCAGCCGCAGCACCGGCGGCCTCGGCCACGCCGCCTGCAACGGACAAACCGGCGCATTCACATTCGCGGTCCGACAACGCGGTCTATTGACGCGCAGAGCGTTTTCGGGCGCGTGAACAAAACGCAAAAAAGTTTGAAGCGCCGGTTCTGATTTGATCAGACCCGACAACGCTCGTGAGGTGGCTCACGCCTGCCAGTCGTAAATCCAGTCCTGTCGCGCCAGCATGCGCCTCGGCCCCATCGCCCTGATCACGAGGTCGCGCGCGAAAGCCATGGGGCCGGTGAGGTGATAGATGCGTCCGGCCTGCCGCGCGGCGCGCTGAACGCGGCTGACGCGCGAGCGGCGCCGGCGCGCATAGCGTTGCATCGCGGCAGCAATGGTCGGCCCGCCTTCGTTTTGGGTTTCACCGAGGCATTTGGCCAGCACCGCGGCGTCCTCGATCGCCATGCCCGCGCCTTGCGCGGCGAACGGCAACATGGCGTGAGCTGCGTCCCCCAACAAGGCCACCGCGCCTTTGGTCCATTCGCCGCCATCGGGGACGGTGAATAACGCCCATTTCCGCCACCCATCGACGGCACCGATCATCATCCGCGCGCCGGAGGGCCATCGCGTGGTTGCAAATGCGTTCTTGATTTCATTGGGCTCGCCGGGCGCGCTCCAGCCCGGCCGGTTCCACGTCCCCGAGACCACCGCGACCACATTGATCTGGCGCGTGCCCGCGATCGGATAGGCCACCAGATGCGCGTTCGGTCCCATCCACAGCTGGACCCGGCGGGACGTGTATTCGCGCGGCAATTGCGTGGCATCGAGCGTTCCGCGCCAGGCGATCAGCCCGGAGAATTGCGGCTGCACCTGTGGAAACAAATGCTGCCGCACCGTGGACCAGATGCCGTCGGCGCCGACCAGCGCCAGCGCCAGTTCCTGCTGGCGCGTCATGCCGCTGCGCTGGACCACGGTCAGTCCCTTGGCGTGGGTGCCGACATCCTCGAACTGGCAGCCGAGCCGCAATTCGATATCGGGATTGTCGTTGATCTCGGCCTGCAGCGCGGCCTGCAGATCGGCGCGATGCACCACCCAATAGGGGGCGCCGGCCTGAGATGTCGCGGCGTCGCCGAGCGGCATGCGAACGATTTCGCCACCGCTTCGCGCGCTGATCAGGCTGATGGCGTCGGGGGTGACCGCGCGGGGGGCCAGCCGTGGTTGCAGGCCGAGATCGATCAGCACGCGGCTCGCGTTCGGCGACAGCTGCAGGCCGGCGCCGGCTTCCTCGAGCCGCTCGGCCTTTTCCAGCACCACCACGCGAAAACCCTGTCGCGCCAGCGCCAGTGCTGCCGTCAATCCCCCGATCCCGGCACCAGCGACGATGATGGTGCGTGAAACCGCCACTGACCGATCAGGCGACCTTGTCTTTCAGCACGCATTCCGGCGGCCGGGCTTCGCCGGCGGCGAGATCGGCGGCGTAGCGATAGAGCGTCGAGCAATAGGGACAGATGATCTCATTGTCGTTGCCGAGATCGAGGAACACATGCGGATGATCGAAGGGCGGATTGGCGCCCACGCACATGAACTCCTGCGAGCCGATCTCGATGACGGAAACGCCGGCATCGTTGTGGAAGTGCGGAACGACATGATCGGACATCGAATTCACCTTGGATAGAGACATACGCAATCGACACGAGCCGCAATCGACGCGAGCCGCATGGTCGACATGCGACACAACCATACTGACGGCTGCAGTTGATTCCTAGTGTCCGGAACCCCAGAGTTCCGCCCCCTGGACAAGCCCCCGATGGCGTAGTTGCTCATGCAAATTCGACACAATCTTGTCGTCCCAGAGAAGCCCTTCTTTCGTCGGGGCCGTTGTGTCTTAAAAGCGGCACACCATTTGAAGGCAAGCAGGTACCAAGCGGATAGCAAGCGGATAGATTGGGTTTTTCGGGATGAATCGGTCGCGGATCGCCAGGACTTCGGCTGCCATGGCGCTGGCTGTCATGACGGTGAGCGGGTATGCGCTGACCGTGCTGTGGCCGCATGCCCGCGACGCCTATGCCACCCTGGCAGCGCAGGACGATCCGGCGGTTCTTTCCGAAATCGGGCTCAATTCTGCTCTGCGGAATGGCCAGACCGTCATCCCGGAGAATATCGAGGCCGCACTCGCCGCCCATGATGCGGGTCTCGCCGAGAGCTTTGTCGATCTCGCCAGGGAGAAAGGTGTTTCCCTGCCCGATGAATTGTCGCAACGGGTGAGCGATGCGGTGGCGGAGGAAAACTCGTCGTCGCATTTTGCAAAGCGTTTTGCCAACGGGCTCGTGACCGGAAATGCCGACGACGTCGGGAGCCTGTCGGGCACGGTCGCCGGCGACCTGTTTGTGTTCGGCGACATCCGGGATGTGGTGCGCGAGGGCAAGCACCTTGCGATGGGCGAGGACACCGACCGGCTGGTGCTGGGTCTTGCCACCGCCGGCCTGGCGGTGACCGCGGCAACCTATGTCTCGATCGGCGGCGTGGCGCCGGTGCGCGCCGGTCTGACGCTGGTCAAGGACGCCCGCAAGGTCGGGCGGCTGGGCGAGGGGCTGACCGAATGGGCCGGCCGCTCGGCCCGCGACATGGTCGATACGCCGATGCTGCAGAACGCGGTCGCATCCGGCTCGGTGTTGCATCCGGGACAGACCGTGAGTGCGATCAGGGCCGCCTTCCATGCCGAGAAGGCCGGCGCGCTGGTGCGGCTGGCGAAAGACGTCGGACGCGTCAGCGAGAAGGCCGGCGCGCGCGGCGCGCTCGATACGCTGCGAATTGCCGAGGGTCCGGAGGATGTCGCGCGGGCCGCACGGCTGGCGGAATCCAAGGGTGGTCAGACCCGCGCGATCCTGAAAATACTGGGCCGCGGCGCGTTGCTGCTGGCGGCCGGTGCCTTCGATCTGTCGCTGTGGGTGTTCGGCGCGCTGCTGGCGCTGTTCGGCCTGCTGTCATCGATCAAGGCCACCACCGAGCGCCTGACCCAGTCGTGGCTCACCCACAAAAAGGCGCGGCGGTTGCGAAAACAGATGGCCGCTGCCGCTCAGCCGGCTCTGGCCGGCACCTTAACGTAAGGTTAGTTTCGCACACAAGGTTGGTTTCAAGGCTGGTTTGCAGGCGGCCTTCGATCACCGATCCTCATCCCCACAAACCGATCCTTTCCCCAAAGCATGGAATGAATGATGCCGAGTTTTCATAACGGCGCTGTTGAAATTGCCTATCTCGACGAAGGCGAGGGGGATCCGATCCTGCTCGTGCACGGCTTTGCGTCGTCAAAGAATGTGAACTGGGTCTATCCGACCTGGGTTTCGGAGCTGAAGAAAAACGGCCGTCGTGTCATCGCGTTCGACAATCGCGGTCATGGCGATTCCGGCAAGCTCTACGACGCCGCCGAGTACGAGATCGGCATCATGGCCGGCGATATCAGCGCGCTGATGGATCATCTCAACATCGAGCGCGCAGATGTCATGGGCTATTCGCTGGGATCGCGCATGACGGCGGAGCTGGCGCTGCGTGAGCCGCAGCGGCTGCGATCGGCGATATTGGGCGGCATCGGGATCGGCCTGATCGAGGGCGGCGGCCCCGGCGAGAACGTCGCGCAAGCGCTGGAGGCGCCTGCGCTCGAGGACGTCACCGATCCGGTGGGGCGCACGTTCCGTGCCTTCGCGGACCAGACCCGTTCCGATCGCCGCGCGCTGGCGGCCTGCCTGCGCGGTTCGCGGCGCCTGATGACGAGGCAAGAAGCCGCCGCCATCAAGGTGCCCGTGCTGATCGCGGTCGGTAGCTCGGATGAGATCGCGGGCTCGGCGCAAGCGCTTGGAAAAATCATCCCGGCCGCCGAAGTGCTCGACATTCCCAATCGCGACCATATGCGGGCGGTCGGCGACAAGGTCTACAAGACCGGCGTGCTGGATTTCTTGTCCAGCCGCCCCTGATTGCCGCTTCCCGAGCGCTTGATTTCCTGAAATTCCCAACCACCTTGAACCAACGCCCTGGGCAAAGGCGGACGTCGGTTTGCGCGCAGAAAACCTGCCGCTTCAATGTTTTAGCGCGCATTTGAAGCTTGGACCGACGTTCACCTTTGCGTAAGTGTCGTGCAAGTGTCCTGCAAGTGTCCTGGGACATAAGTCCAGCCATCGTGCTATATGTCGGCTGGTAAATAGCGTTCGCGAGAGCAGCCTTAAGAGAGCAGTCATGGCAATGCATCAGATCAACCCGCAGGGTGCGAAACTGGCGGCACTCGATCCGATCTGGGATCGCGTGCGCGGCGAGGCGGAAGACATCGTTCGCCGCGAGCCCGAGCTGGCGTCTTTTATCTATTCGACCGTGCTGCATCACGAACGGCTCGAAGACGCGGTGGTGCACCGCATATCCGAGCGCCTCGACCATTCGGCGCTATCAGGTGATTTGATTCGTCAGACCTATGACGAGGCCCTGCGCGACGACCCCGATCTCGGCAATGCCTTCCGGGCCGACATGGTGGCGGTGTATGACCGCGATCCCGCGACCTCGCGGTTCATCGATCCCTTGCTTTACTTCAAGGGATTCCATGCCCTGCAAACCCACCGTCTCGCCTATTGGCTCTATCAAAAAGGCCGCAAGGATTTTGCCTATTATCTGCAGAGCCGGTCGTCGGCGGTATTCCAGACCGATATCAATCCCGCGGCAAAGATCGGCCGCGGCATCTTTCTCGATCATGCCACAGGGTTCGTGTGCGGCGAGACCGCCGTTATCGAAGACGACGTTTCGATCCTGCACGGCGTCACGCTGGGCGGCACCGGCAAGGAAAACGAAGACCGCCATCCCAAAATCCGCCATGGCGTGTTGATCGGGGCGGGCGCGAAAATTCTCGGCAATATCGAGGTCGGCCATTGTGCCCGCATCGCCGCGGGATCGGTGGTGGTGAAGCCCGTGCCTCACAACGTTACCGTGGCCGGCGTTCCCGCCAAGATCGTCGGCGAGGCCGGCTGCGCCGAGCCGTCACGCACCATGGATCAGATGATCAACGCGATCGGGCTTTGATTTGCACGCGCTTTGATCCAGGCCTTTTCAATTAAAGTCCGGGAACCGGTCCGGGGTGGATATCGGTTTTGCGATCGGGCTGCGCACAAGTTATAATCGATCCGAATTGCTTGTACGATTTCCAAGGATATGGCTGGCGGTTCGCTTCGTCCCGTCCTAGAAACTTCGGGAAAACCAGAGATCGTATTGGAGACTGCCGTGGACGTTCAGGAAGTCAGGAAGCTCGACGCCTATCTCAAGCGCCTTTTCGGCAATCCCAAGATCCGCGTGGTGCCGCGGCCGAAGAAGGACGATTCCGCCGAGGTCTATATCGGTGAGGAATTCATCGGCGTGCTGTTCGTCGATGATGAAGACGACGACCGCTCGTTTCAGTTCCAGATGGCGATCCTCGAGGACGATCTGGTCGAGCAGGGCTGAGGTTGCGGGGCGGCGAGGCCGGATTGCTTCGTCGCTACGCTTTCTCGCGCTGCCTTGCGCAAACGCTTCGCGTTTGTCGCAGGCCGTGATGGCACCTTACGGCTCCGCTATCCCTTTGGCCCATGCAGTTGCTGTGTCAGCCGGTCCATCGCATCGGCCACGTCGCGCCAGTGCGCGAGCCAGCTGCGCGGAAAGCGAAACATCAAATCGGCCCCCTCGACGCGGCGCTCGCTCAGGCACATTCCGGGGGTAGCGGCGTCCCGGGTGCAGCGTGCATTGAGACCGGGCGCGTCGGCCAGGAACAGATCTTCGTTGCCGTAGGGCGAGCCGTCACGAAATGCGCGCTCCGTCAATCCGTCCTGTGCGGGCGCAGCCGCCTGCTCGAGGTAGCGCGGATAGATGGTGCGCACGCGGGTATCGGGCGCCAGCGAGTCGTGATGCGCCGATATCGACACAAAGATCCGGTCAATCGGCTGGATCGCGTCTTCCACGGTATCGGCACTGAAATGTTTCGGTGCCTCGGGCGCCTCGAGCGAAGGAAAAGAGAAGCTGAGATCGACGCGTTCCTGCGGCCCGGAGTGACGCTGGATTTTCATGCGCACCGCGGTGGGCGGGACATTAAAGATGGTAGCTCCGATGCTCACCGGCAACCGTGCCGGAGCGCTGGAAACGTCCGCTTCCCAGGTCGGCCACAGCAGATAGGCGACCAGCGTGATCGCGCCTGATGCGACCGCGCAGCCCAGCATCAGCGGGATCATGTGGCCGCGGGGATCCCGGCGCGTCGTGCGAGCAATATGCTGGGCCGTCGAAAAGATGGTCATGAACCGGCATCGTGAGGGGGCGTCCGGGGACCAGCCCCGAATCACCCCCAAATATGCCACGCGGCATCGAACTTCCGCACGCTTTCGCGCTGCGGCTGCCGCGCGAGCCGGATGCAAGCCATGTGCAAGCCGCGGTTCCGGATTCCGGCGTTAACCTTTTCTTAAGGATAGTGTGGCGGCGGGCGCCCAATTTTGCGATGCCATGCAGGTTCCCTGTGTAGCGGAAGTCCCAGTCATGTCGCCTGATGCGTTGAATTCCTTCTTCTCCCTGTGCATAGGCTTCGCCTTGGCCGGCGCGCTCGCCAGCGGATACCAGGCCTTGGTGCAGCGACCGGCGGGTTTCGGGTTGCTGCAGGAGGGCGTGGCGCCCAAGACCTTCGCCGCGGTACCATTCCTGGTGTTTGCCGCTCCCTTCATCATCATGCGCAATACGCTGCGCGGGGCGCGGATCGAGCGTCGCCGCTTCGAATTCGTGATGATGGCGACGGTGCTGGCGGGGTTCTGGAGCCTGATGTCGGGCACATTTTTCCTGATGACGCTGCGCGCCGCCGGACTATTGGCCTGAGGCTTCCCGTTTCGACGCGTTTTCCCGACGCGAACCGGTTCCCTACGGAGCCTGTCATCGGGCGCGCATTCGCGCGACCCGTTGGCTTGTAAACGCTTCGGCGGCTATGCCAGAGTCTCCGCGAACAGGAGATCAATTGGGCATGGCGATCTACGAACTCGACGGGCAGGCGCCCGAATTCCCCTCGGACGGAAACTACTTTATCGCCGACACCGCCACGGTGATCGGCAAGATCCGCTTGCTGACGGGCGCGAGCGTCTGGTTCGGCGCGGTGTTGCGCGGCGACAATGAGTGGATCGAGATTGGCGAAAATTCCAATGTGCAGGACAACTCGACCTGTCACACCGACCGGGGCTTTCCGCTGACGATCGGAAAGAACTGCACGGTCGGCCACAATGTGATTCTGCACGGCTGTACGCTGGAGGACGGCGCGCTGGTCGGGATGGGCTCGATCGTCATGAACGGTGCCCGGATCGGTCGCGGCAGCATCGTTGGCGCGGGATCGGTGATTACGGAAGGCAAGCAGTTTCCAGAGCATTCGCTGATCATCGGCGCGCCGGCGCGGGTGATCCGCACGCTCGATCCGGCGCAGGTCGTGGCGATGGGAAGTGCCGCGAAATTCTACGTCGGCAACGGACCGCGATTCAAAAACGGCCTGAAGAAGATCGGCTGAAGGCGGCGGATGAACCGGTCTTGGCATCGCCGGATAGGTCTCGGCGTCGCCTGGCCGGCACGATCTGTGTTATGATCTGGTTTTCCCGGATGG
>NZ_JBEKCZ010000040.1:0-31031 GCF_050014615.1 Bradyrhizobium sp.
GATGTGCCCTGCACATCCAGGGTTCGATGCTACCCGAAATGACGGAGGATCCTACCCCTTGGCGTCGCAGGCCCAGGCGCGGATCACGCATTCCTTGCCGCCGAACTCGTAGCACTTGCGCGTGGCGGCATTGAGCGAACTCGATATCCTGGGCTTGACCGCGTAGCCGTGGGCACCGCAGGGATTGGTCATGTCGACCGCGAAGGCCGCGCAGGCACGCTTCATGGTCACCGTCGTGGCGCAATCGCCCTTGCATTGCTTGCGCGCCGCAGCCAGAGCGTCCGCCTCACCGGCATAATCATAGGCCTGGCCATAGGCGCCGCATTTACCGATCGCGAACGCACCCGCGGCCCATGATTCGGTGACGAATCGCGTCCCGGCCAGTGCCAAAGTCAGAACAAAAACAAACATCGCGCGGCGTTGCGCCGCAGTCGAAAACGTCAAGATCCACTCCCCCGAGCCCACAAGTCCGGCGCAAATCTAGGGGGAGGACGTTTCCACTTGGTGAACGCACGATTGAAAAGCGAGCGTTAGGTATCGAGGACGGCTTCACCCTCGCCGCGCCGCCTCCAGCGCCTGCGGCGTATCAATATCGAGAAACGCGCCAAAGCCCTCGACCGCAACCTCCGCCACCGCTGCGCTGTGGCGCGCGATCAAATGACGGGCGCCGATATCGCCGTCGAGCGTCATCAATTCGTTGAAGAAGCGGCGCGACCACAGCACCGGATTGCCGCGCCGGTTGTCGCTGACGGGCACTGCGATCAAATTGCCGCGATCGGGCGCGAACGCTTCGATCAGCCGGTCGATCAGATGCGCCGAGATCAGCGGCATGTCGCCAAGACAGATCACCGCGCCGTCGGCGTCGCTGGCGACCGCTGCGATGCCGGCCTTGACGGAGCTGGCGAGACCCTCGGCGAAATCGGGGTTGCGAACGAATTTCACGTTGAGGCCGTGCAAGGCTTTCTCGACCTGCTCGGCCTGATGGCCGGTGACGACGATCACCCCCTGGGCTTTCGAGGCCAGCGCCTGCTCGGTCACGATCCGGACCAGCGTCTTGCCCCCGAGTTCAGCCAACAGCTTGTTGGGGCCGCCCATCCGGGTCGAGCGTCCGGCCGCCAGAATGATCGCGGCCACGTTGCGGTTGCCGTCGGTCGCGAGATTCGCCCGCGGCTGCGGCCGGGTCACGATTTCCATCAATAGTCCGCCGACACCCATGATCGTGAGTTCGCTGCGCGTGACCTTGAGCCCCGCCAACAGGCGGGTCAGCACCCAATCGAAGCCGTTCTCCACCGGGGAGCGCGCGCAGCCGGGCGCGCCCAATATCGGCACACCGCCGGCATTGCCGATCAGCAGCAGGTTGCCGGGATCGACCGGCATGCCGAAATGCTCGATGGCGCCACCGATGCCGGTGACAGCCGCCGGAATGACATCGCGCCGGTCGGCGATGGCGGAGGCGCCGAACACAATCACAAGCTCGGCACCGAGACCGAGCAATTCCCTGATCGCGGCCGCCAGCGCCGCCTCATCATGCGGCACCCGGCGCTCCGTCATGATGGTGGCGCCGGCCGGGGCCAGCCGCTCCGCGGTAACCCGCAAGGTCTTTTCCACCACCTTTGGCGCCAGACCCGGCAGCAGGGTCGAGATGATGCCGACGCGCTTGACGGTATAGGGCGCGATCCGCATCGCGCCGCCGCTGGCCGCAGCCACTGCGGCATCGCGCAGCCTGGCCTCGACCCCGAACGGAATGAGTTTCACGGTCGCGATCATCTCGCCTTCGACCACCGGCTTGTAAGCCGCCAGGGTCGCGAAGGTGATGGCTTCATCGACGCTGTTGATGCGATCGACCGCCGCGCGGTCCACCACCAGCACGCCGGCCCTGGCCGCGAACAGATTGGCGCGACCGGTGAAGGCGCGCTCGACATTGATGCCCTCGCCGGCCACCGCCTGCGCGATACTGGCCGCCGCGACATCCTCGGAGACATCCCCGTCTTCGAGCCGCACCACGACGATTTCCTTGACGCCGGCGCGGGTCAGCGCCTCGACCTCGGCGGGACCGATCGTGGTGCCCTTCTTGAGCACCAGCGCGCCCTGGCGCAGGGTATGAACGGTGACGCCGCCGATTGCGTCCGCCGGACTGGCGGGACCGAATTTCATACAGCACTTTCTTTCGGCAACCGCAGCTGCGCGGTGATCTCGGCCATGATCGACACCGCGATCTCGGACGGCGATACCGCCCCGATATTCAGGCCGATCGGCGCGTGGATGCGCGCAATATCGGCATCCGTGGCGCCTTGCGCCTTGAGACGTTCGCCGCGCTTGGCATGGGTCTTTCGCGAGCCCAGCGCACCGATATAGAAGCAGTCGCGCTCGAAAGCGTGCAGCAAGGCCGGATCGTCGATCTTGGGATCGTGCGTCACCGCGACGAACGCCGTGTAATGATCGACATTGAGCGGCGGCAGCGCCACGTCAGGCCATTCGGCGATCAGCGGCACATCGGGAAATCGCTCCGGGCTGGCAAAGGCGGTGCGCGGATCCACCACCGTCACGTCATAATCCAACGAACGCGCCAGCGGCGCCAACGCCTGACTGATATGGACCGCGCCGATGATCACAAGCCGCGCGGTCGGCGCATAGACATTGAGGAACAGTTTTTTGCCGCCGGCCTCGACCGAGCCGCTCTTGCCCAGGCGCAACTGTTTCGCCAGTTCGGCGCGCAGGGGATCGGCGGCGAAATCGGCGGCCTTCACCAGCCGCTGTTCGCCATTGGCGGTATCCGTGACGACAATCACCGGCCGCCGCGCCGCGCGTTCGGTATTGAGCTCCGTTAGCGTCTGAAGCTTCACGGTTAACCGACTTTCTCGACAAACACGCGGATGGTGCCGCCACAAGACAGGCCGACGTTCCAGGCGGTCTCGTCGGCCACACCGAATTCAAGCATTTTGGGCTGGCCGCTGGCGATCACGTCGAGCGCCTCGGTGACCACGGCCCCTTCGACGCAGCCGCCGGACACCGAGCCCAGAAATGTGCCGTCATCGTTGATCACAAGGCTCGATCCGGCCGGCCGCGGCGCCGAGCCCCAGGTCTCGACCACGGTCGCCAGGGCGACACCATGACCGGCCTTCTGCCAGTCCTCAGCCGCCTTGAGAATGTCTTGGTCGCGATTGAGCATGGGAGCCTCTTTCAAGCTGCGGGGCGGGTGTGGCTGACGTGACGCGGCGGCGACGCCGAGGAAAGTGCCGCAATCAGTCCCTCGATTGAACTCAAATTATGTACCGGGCGGAATTCGTCAACGTGCGGCAGCATCATTTTGATGCCATGCGCCTTGGCCTCGAAGCCATCATAGCGCAACAGCGGGTTAAGCCAGATCAGGCGGCGGCAAGACCGGTGCAGGCGGTCCATCTCGAACGCCAGTCTGGCGTCAGCCTCGCGCTCCAGCCCGTCGGAAATCAACAGCACGATGGCACCCTGCCCGAGCACCCGCCGGCCCCAGAGCTTGTTGAACGTGTGCAGCGAGGTGGCGATCCGGGTACCGCCAGCCCAGTCTTCCACGCTCAGGGAACAGCTGGCCAGGGCCTCGTCGGGGTCCCGGGCCCGCAGCGCCCGCGTCACATTGGTCAGCCTCGTGCCGAACAGAAACACCGAAACGCGCTTGCGGGCATCGGTAATGGCATGCAGGAAGTGCAGAAACAGCCTGGTATATTCACTCATCGAGCCGGATATATCGAGCAGCGCCACGATCGGCGCCGGCTTGTCGATCCGCCCCAGGCGGTGGATATCGATGATGTCGCCGCCGGTGCGCAGACTGCCTCGCAGCGTACGGCGCAGGTCCAGCCGCAAGCCCCGCTTATCCGGCTGGTAGCGGCGGGTGTGCAATTCGGCCTGCGGTAGCTTCATCTGCGCGATGGCGCGGGTCACGGCGGCGATTTCGGCCGCGCTCATCTGCGCGAAATCCTTTTTCTGCAGCACTTCCTTGTCGGAGACCGAGAGCCGCAGTTCCTGCTCCTGGGCCTGCGGCGTCTCATTCATTTGCGGCTGCGACAACGCTTCCTGAACCCGGCGCGAGGCCGGCGGCGGCTTCTTCCTGGCGTTATCCGGCAACGGCACCGAATCCAGCATCTGCTTCCAGTCTTCGGCGGCACGGAAGAACAGATCGAAGGCCTGCGCGAAAACCAGCGCGTGCTCGTGGCGCTTGACGAAGATGGCCTCCAGCGTGGTGAAGACGTCGGCGCGGTTGCCGATCTCGATCACCTGCAGCGCGTTCAGGGCATCGATAACGGCGCCTGGCCCGACCGGAATCCCGGCCGCGCGCAACGCCCGGGCGAAGCCGACGACGTTGTCCGAGATCAGGCCGGATGGTGGCGCAGCAGTCGACGTGGTCATTGTTACCCTCGTCATTCCGGGGCGCGCGGAGCGCGAACCCGGAATCTGGACGTTGTCTCGAGCCTATCATGCCGAGATTCCGCGATGTACAATCGCACACCTGAGGTTCGCGCCTAAGCGGCGCGCCCCGGAATGACGATTTATTCGCTTGTCGTTTCCTTCAACACCTTCTGCAGCGTGTCGCCCTGCATTCGCACGATGTCATCCTGATATTTCAACAACGCGCCGAGCGTGTCGCCGACCACCTGCGGGGTCAGCGAGCGGGCGTCGAGTTCGGTCAGCGCGGTGGCCCAGTCGATGGTTTCGGCGACCCCCGGCGACTTGTAGAAATCCTGATCGCGCAGCGCCTGCACAAAGCGCACGACCTGCTGCGACAATTTTTCGGAAATTCCGGGCACGCGCGATTTGACGATGGCGAGCTCGCGCTCGGCACTGGGATAATCCACCCAGTGATAGAGGCAGCGGCGCTTCAGCGCGTCGTGGATTTCACGGGTGCGGTTCGAGGTGACGATGACGATCGGCGGCTGTGGCGCTTTCACCGTGCCGAGTTCGGGAATGGTGACCTGGAAGTCGGAGAGAATTTCCAGGAGGTAGGCCTCGAAGGCTTCGTCGGCGCGATCGAGTTCGTCGATCAGCAGCACCGGCGCGCCGCCGACATCCGGCTCCAGCGCCTGCAACAGCGGCCGCTTGATCAGATAGCGCTCGGCGAAAATGTCTGACGACAACTGGTCGCGATCGGTATCGCCGGCGGCTTCCGCGAGCCTGATCGCGATCATTTGCGCCGCACTGTTCCATTCATAGACCGCGGAGGCGACGTCGAGACCCTCATAGCACTGCAGCCGGATCAGCTTGCGCCCGAGTGCGGCCGACAGCACCTTGGCGATTTCGGTCTTGCCGACACCGGCCTCGCCTTCCAGAAACAGCGGCCGGCCCATGCGCAGCGACAGATACGTTACCGTCGCCAGCGAACGCTCGGCGAGATAACCGCGCGAGGTCAGAAGCTCGAGCATCGCATCGACGGAGGTAGGCAGCGCCTGTTCACTCATGGGCGATGCTCTCATGGAAACACTGTCTCGATGCGCCAGGAACTGGCAATGCAGGACTTCGCAATGTCAGGCTTTGCCGGTCGCGGCTTCGACGGCGCGGCGCGCCAGTACCGAGATCAGATGCGCGCGATATTCGGCACTGCCGTGCAGGTCGCTGTTCAGGCCCGCGGCCGGCACCGTCAAGCCATCGAGCGCTTTCGGCGAAAATCGCTTCTTCAAGGCTTCTTCGAAGGCAGTGACGCGGAACACGCCGTCCGAGCCGGCGCCGGTAACGGCGACGCGCACATCCGACGGACGCTTGGCGACAAACACCCCGACCAGCGCATAGCGCGAGGCCTGGTTGCGGAACTTGATGTAGGCCGCCTTCTTCGGCAGCGGGAACATCACCTTGGTGATGATCTCGTCGCTCTCGAGCGCGGTCGTGAACAGACCCTGGAAGAACTCCTCGGGCTTCAGGCGGCGCTTGTTGGTGACGATGGTGGCGCCGAGCGCCAGGCAGGCCGCGGGATAGTCGGCGGTCGGATCGTTGTTGGCGAGCGAGCCGCCGATGGTGCCCTTGTGGCGCACCGCGGGGTCGCCAATCATACCGGCCAGTTCGGCCAGTGCCGGGATCGCCTCGCCGACAACGGCCGAATTGGCCACCTCGGCGTGTCTGGCGGTGGCGCCGATCACAAGGGAGCGGCCCTTCATCTCAATGCCGCCGAGCCCTTCGATGTGCGAGAGGTCGACCAGATGCGGCGGGCTTGCGAGCCGCTGCTTCATGACGGGCAACAAGGTATGGCCGCCGGCGATCACCTTGGCGTCCTCGTTCTTGATCAGGAGATTGGCGGCCTGCCGCACCGTCGCCGGGCGATGATATTTGAATTCGTACATGAGGTGTCCTTGATCGCCGTGCGCTGATATCCGTTACGCGAGATCGGAATTCGCCATCGCCTTGGCACCCGCCGCGATCGACTGAACGATATTCTGATATCCGGTACAGCGGCACAGATTGCCTTCGAGCTCCTCGCGGATCGTATGGTCACTGAGATCGTGGCCTTTGCGGTGGACCATGTCGACCGCGGTCATGATCATGCCCGGCGTGCAGAAGCCGCATTGCAGGCCATGATGCTCGCGGAACGCTTCCTGCATCGGATGCAGCGGTCCGCCGTCGGCGGCGAGGCCCTCGATGGTCTTGACCTCGTGCCCGTCGGCCATCACCGCGAGCGTGGTGCAGGATTTCACCGCCTTGCCATCGAGATGCACGACACAGGCGCCGCATTGCGAGGTGTCGCAGCCGACATGGGTGCCGGTCAGCCGCAGATTCTCGCGCAGGAACTGCACCAGCAGCGTGCGAGGGTCGATATTGGCATTGACGGGATTGCCGTTCACAATAAGGGAGATCTTGGCCATTCAGCACTCTCTTTTGCCGTACCGTCGCATATCGGCGGCACAGTCAATAAAATCATTCCAGCGCCATAATATGGGCCATCCCGGCAATGAGCAACCTTATCGCGGCGGCCCGATATGACTTAGCCGGGACTTCAGCGCGTTCAGGAGCCCTGCACCGCCTTGGCAAAATTCGCGAAAAACTCGTCGGCCAGTTTCTTGGCCGAGCCGTTGATCAGCCGCTGCCCGAGCTGGGCCAGCTTGCCGCCGATCTGAGCCTCAACATCATAGGTCAACAGCGTGCCGCCGTCCTTCTCCGCCAGCGCTACCGTCGCGCCCCCCTTGGCGAAGCCGGCGACCCCGCCCTCGCCTTCACCTGAAATCTTGTAACCGTTCGGCGGGTCGAGATCGCTCAGCGTAACCCGGCCCTTGAAGCGGGCGGACACCGGCCCGACCTTCATCTTGGCGACCGCGCGGAAACCATTGTCCTCGGTTTTCTCCAGCTCCTCGCATCCCGGGATGCACGCCTTGAGCACTTCCGGATCGTTCAATTTGGTCCACACAGCCTCGCGCGGCGCCGCCAGCTGGACTTCGCCGTTCATGGTCATGGCCATGGTGATACCTCCTCGATCGCTTACACTCTTGCCCCAAGTAAAGCACGGCAGCCCCAAAAGAAAGGGGATCCGTCGACGAGGAGCGATGCATATTCGCAGCGCAACAGGCCTGCGCCGATGCTTCGGGTGAGCCCTTGGCGCAAGTCCTTGCTTCAAGTCCTTGGGGCAGTTCTTTAGGGCAAGTCTTTGGGGGCAAGTCTTGGGGGGATTGGCAGAGGCCGGCGGGGATGGTTAGGTCGCGCGCATCATGAGTACCTCGCTTTCGCCCCTGCTCGCCCCCATGCTGTCGAGCGCCGCCATGCGCGCCGTCTGCGACGACGTGGCGTGCCTGCAAAACATGCTCGATTTTGAAGCAGCCCTGGCGCGCGCCGAGGCCGCAGCAGGCGTGATTCCGGCCGGCGCGGCAGAGCCGATCGCGAAAGCCTGCAAGGCCGAGCTGTTCGATCTGGCCGCCCTGGCGCAGGCCGCGACGCGTTCCGGCAATCTCGCGATCCCGCTTGTCAAGGCGTTGACCGCTGACGTCGCCAAGGCTGACGTCGAGGCGGCGCGCTATGTGCATTGGGGGGCCACCAGCCAGGACGTCATCGACACCGCGGGGATGCTGACCCTGCGCGCGGGCATCGATGCGCTGCTCGCGGATATCGGTCGCGCCATTGCCGGCTTTGCTGCCCTGGCGCGGCGGCATCGCAACACCGCGGTAGTGGCGCGCACCTGGCTGCAGCATGCGCTGCCGATGCCATTCGGCCTCAAGCTCGCCGAATATGCCGCAGCTTTGCATCGCTCGCGCCTGCGATTGCAACGACTGCGCCATGAAACTCTGGCGCTGCAGTTCGGCGGCGCCGCCGGCACCCTGGCCGCGCTCGGCGACAACGGATTGCTGGTCGCGGAACGACTGGCGCGGGAGCTCGAACTGCCACTGCCGGATGCGCCGTGGCACACCCATCGCGACCGCGTCGCGGAGGCCGCTTCGGTTTTTGCCATCCTGGCGGGAACATGCGGCAAGATCGCCCGCGACGTCCAGCTGATGATGCAGACCGATGTCGCCGAGGCATTCGAACCCTCGGGCGAAGGCCGCGGCGGCTCTTCCACCATGCCGCACAAGCGCAACCCCGTCGCCGCCGCGACCGCGCTGGCCGCAGCGATCATGGCGCCGAACCTGGCGGCGACGATTTTCGCGGCCCAGGTCGGGGATCACGAGCGCAGCGCCGGGCCATGGCATGCGGAATGGCCGACCCTGCCGGGCTTGCTGCTCGTCACCTCGGGCGCGCTGGCCGCCATTGTGGACATCGCCGAGGGCCTCGAAGTCGATGCCGCGCGGATGCGGGTCAATCTCGACGCCACCCATGGGCTGATCATGGCCGAGGCGGTCGCGATGGCGCTGGCGGAAAAGATCGGCAAGAGCGAGGCCCATCATCTGGTGGAGGCCGCGAGCAAGAAGGCCGCCGCCGGGAAAGAATACCTGCGCGACGTGCTGGCCGGCGATACCAGGGTCACCGCGCATCTGAGTACCGAGAGACTGACAAAATTGTTCGAGCCGATGGCCTATCAGGGCGTCTCGCAGGCCCTGATCGATCGCCTGCTCGCCTCACTCGACGAAAACTCGTGAGATGTCATTGCCGGGCTTGACCCGGCAATCCATCTTCTTGATTAGATTCCTTTTAGATCGATGCGCGGATCTCTAGCGCGAAGACACGCTTCGCGCTTTAGTCCGCGCATGACGAGGGGACATAAAATGCCAATGATCGATGCCGACGGTTGCCTGCTCAACGTATCCGTCGAGGGCCGCGACGGCGGGCCCACTCTGATGCTGTCGAATTCGCTGGGTGCGACGATGCAGATGTGGGAGCCGCAGATGGCGGCGCTGACGCAGATCTTTCGCGTGATCCGTTACGACCGGCGCGGCCATGGCAAATCGGGCGTGCCGCCCGGTCCCTATTCGATGGAACGCTTCGGCCGCGACGTGCTGGCGATCCTCGACGATCTCAACATCCAGAAGACGCATTGGTGCGGGCTCTCGATGGGCGGCATGGTCGGACAATGGCTGGGCGCCAACGCGCCGGAGCGCTTCGGCAAACTCATTCTCGCCAACACCGCCTGCTACTATCCGGATCCGACCAACTGGCTCAACCGCATCAAGGCGGTGAAGGAAGGCGGCGTTGCTTCGGTGGCCGACACCGTGATCGCCGCCTGGCTGACGGCGGATTTCCGCGAGCGCGAACCGCAGATCACGGCGAACCTGAAGGCCATGATGATCGCGACCCCGCCGCAAGGCTATATCGCCTGCTGCGAAGCGCTCAGCACGCTCGATCAGCGCGACTTGTTGCCCAAAATCAAAAGCCCGACGCTGGTGATCGCCGGCCGCCACGACATGTCGACACCGGTCGCGGCCGGCGAGTACATCCGCAGCCAGATCCCCGGCGCGGCGCTTACGATTCTCGACGCCGCGCATATTTCCAATGTCGAGCAGCCGCACGCTTTCACCGACGCGGTGGTCGGTTTCCTGACGCAACGCTAGAAGACCGAACTCAGACTCACCTCTCCCTAGGGAGAGGCATAGGCCGCCTTCCGCGGCCGTTCTCAAAATGACGCCGAAGCAATGCTTCGGCTACGGCGCAGCGACGGGTGAGGGGTTACAGTCTACCGATAGACCGTACCCCCTCACCCCCAACCCTCTCCCCATGGGAGAGGGAGCGGACCAACCGAGTGGAGAAACTGATGGACGACCAACAACGCCGCGACGACGGCATGGCCCAGCGCCGCAAGGTGCTCGGCGACGCCTGGGTCGATAAATCGATCGCCAACAAGAATTCGTTCAACGCCGACTTCATCGACCTGATCACGCGCCATGCCTGGGGCGAAATCTGGACCCGGCCGCATTTCGATCATCGCACCCGGCGCGTGCTGGTGATCGGCACCATGGTCGCGCTCGGCCAATGGGACGAATTCCGCCTCCACGTCCGCGCCGCGCTGTCGGAAGGCGACTTCACGCCCGACGATATCAAGGAAATCCTGCTGCAGCAGGCGATCTATTGCGGCGTCCCCGCGGCCAACCATGCCATCAAGGAAGCGTCAGCGATTATTGGGGAGTTGGGACTGCTGAAGGGATAGATCGCTCGAGATCGCCGGCAGGTGGTCGAACGGGCCGCTCCACCAGCAGTACGATCGCGGTGCCGAGCAGCATCAGGAGTTCGGTCGCATGCAGCCGCATCGCTTCGGGCTCGCCGACCTGCGATGCCATGATCATGCTCGCAAAACTGATCACGCTGCCGATCGCCAGCGCCATCCCCAGCGCTTCATCGCAACCACCGGTCTTGCGGATCGCGGCGCGGGTGATGAAAACCAGGAAAATCGCGAAAAACGCAACGACGGTGAGCCGGCCCAATGCCAACAACCACGCGAAGCGCACCGTGGTCATCGCCGCCAGGTGCAGATGATCGCTGGCGAACAATCCCATCGAGATATTCGGGCGCTCATACAGGCCGTGGATCGGTGAAATCATGATCCGGAGCGCGATGATGGTCCAGGTCGGAATGAAATAGGCCGCCAGCAGCGCCCCGTTGAATGAACTGATCCGCCAGTTTGTCGACATGTCGCTTCCCGCTTGTCCGCAAGCTCGTACCCGGAGCCACGGCATCTGGAGCGACGTAACGCGCTTAAACTGCGACGGGCAATTTAAACCCTTTGTTTACCTTAATGGCCGCGCCAAGCGGCTTTGGTTCCAGGATTTGGCCGATCGGGAACCCAAATCTCGCCGATGGCCGCGCCAAAGCGCGGCCATCGGGAGGACGACCGGAATTCGTCGGGCAGAATTTAGACGGCCCCTCTCGCTTCGACATATAAAGCGTAGAGCGAATGACAGCTGGCCATGAACAGGCGGTTCTTCTTGGGCCCACCGAACACCAGATTGGGGCAGCGCTCGGGAAGATGGATGAAGCCAATGGCTTTGCCGGAGGGATTAAAGACCTTCACGCCGTCCAGTTCCTCCGGCTTGGCCGATGGCGAGCCATTGCTGCCCCAGCCGCACCAAAGGTTGCCGTCGGTGTCGACCCTGAAGCCGTCGAGTGCGCCGGGCCCGTCGGCGTCAATCAATTTTGTCTTGTTGGACAGCGTGCTGCCGTCGGCGCCAACGTCAAAGGCCCAGATCAGCCGGTTTGGCTGCGCCCGCGATTCAATGATGTAGAGCTTCTTTTCATCCGGCGAGAACGCCAGCCCGTTCGGGCCCGCAAGTTCCGCGGTGACAAGCCCGAGCTTGCCGTCGGGGGCAATGCGATACACCGAATGCGGCAATTCCGGCGTCGCCTTGTCACCCTCCCATTCTCCGGAAATACCGAATGGCGGGTCGGTAAACCAGATCGAGCCATCGGACTTGCACACGATGTCGTTGGGCGAGTTCAGACGCTTGCCGTTGAAGCTGTCGGCCAGCACGGTGATGGTGCCGTCGTATTCGGTGCGCGTCACGCGACGGGTCAGATGTTCGCAGGAAATCAGCCGCCCCTGGCGGTCGCGCGCATTGCCGTTGGCGAAATTGGACGGTTGCCGAAACACCCCCCAATGACCGGTGACTTCGTCATATCGCATGATGCGATTGTTCGGGATGTCGCTGACCAACACATAACGGCCATCCCCGAACCAGACCGGCCCCTCCGCCCATCGCATTCCCGTGCCGACTTGTTCGAGGGTGCTGCTGAACAAGCGGTATTTGGCGAAACTCGGATCAAGGATCTCGACGGCGGCGTCGGGATAGCGCTGGTTCGGCTTGAAGTCGAACGACTGGGCGCTGGCGCGCTGCGGCAAGGCTAATGCGGTCGCAGCGGCCCCTGCGGTCGCGATCATATCCCGGCGAGTCATGTTCATCGGCTTTTCTCCCTGATATCGCGCGGTCGTTGAACCGATCGACGGTGGAATCCGTCGATCCGGCATTGCCGCTTACCTAAACCGTAGAGGAGGTTCCCAGTCAGGTCCAGATTGGATCCGCGAGTTTAATTTCGAAGTAAGCCTCTGAAAGAAAACAAGAAAGACATAATTTGAGGACTACCCCCGCCGCAAAGAAAAGTCCCGCCTTTCGGCGGGACCTTCCTGCTTTCACTTAACTCGGGACCGAACTAGCGACCGCCCTTACCCTGCTGATCGGGTTTCTGGCCCTGACGGTTCGGATCTTGCTGCTGCTGTCCGGGCTTCTGGCCAGCGCCCTGCTGCTGACCGGGCTTCTGGCCCGGATTCTGGTTCTGCTGGCCTGGGTTCTGCTGGCCCGGATTCTGGTTCTGATTGGACATCGGGATCTCCCTTGTTGAATGTCGCGAGAGGCAACCGGGAAGTCCGCAATTGGTTGCAGGGAATTTTCGGTTCCATGGGATTATCGCGTGGCGGCGGCTTGCCGCGACCGTGGCATGTGGAACCCGCGCGAAAACTACCCCTGTACAAGCCCTTGAGGTCGCCCCCGGCGCTGTTGCCGCACCGGGTTCCCGCTGTTAGAAAATGACACGACGCGCGTTCCGGCTGCCGGGGCCAACGCCGCGCCGGAAAATACTCCAAACAGCGGCAGCGCATGGACTATTTCGCCCAGCAACTGATCAACGGCATTGTGCTCGGCTCGATCTACGGCCTGATCGCCATCGGCTACACCATGGTCTACGGCATCGTCGGCATGATCAATTTTGCTCATGGCGACATTTTCATGATCGGCGGCTTCATCGCGCTGATCTCATTCCTGCTGCTGGTCTCGTTGGGGCTGACCGCGGTTCCGGTGATCCTGCTGATCGTGTTGCTGGTATCGATGGCGATCACAGCGCTTTATGGCTGGACCATCGAGCGCATCGCCTACCGGCCGCTGCGGCACTCGTTCCGCCTCGCCCCGATGCTGTCGGCGATCGGCATGTCGTTCGTGCTGATCAATTATTCGCAGATCGCGCAGGGCGCACGGGTCAAGCCGGTGCCGCCGATCATCACCGGCGGCTACACCCTGCATGAAGGCAGCGAAGGTTTCGTGGTCCGGCTGTCCAATGTGCAGATCATCGTCGTCGTCACCACCATCGTGCTGCTCGCGATCTTCACCTGGCTGGTATCGCGGACCCGGCTCGGCCGCGACATGCGCGCCTGCGAACAGGACCAGACCATGGCGGCGCTGCTCGGCGTCGATGTCGACCGCACCATTTCCATGACCTTCGTGATCGGCGCCGCGCTCGCCGCGGTCGCCGGCATGATGTACCTGCTGTATTACGGCCTGGTGGATTTCTTCATGGGCTTCGTTGCCGGCATCAAGGCATTTACCGCGGCCGTCCTCGGCGGCATCGGCTCGTTGCCGGGCGCGATGCTGGGCGGCCTCCTGATCGGGCTGATCGAGACGTTGTGGTCGGCCTATTTCTCGGTCGAATACAAGGACGTCGCGGCCTTCTCGATCCTGATCATCGTGCTGATTTTCCTGCCCACGGGCCTGCTCGGCCGGCCCGAAGTTGAAAAAGTTTGACGGACGAGCGCGTGACAGCACCCGTGCCCGGACCGACACTGGTGTCGCGCGCGCCTGACATCGCCTTCATCTTCAAGAAAGCCCTGATCAGCGCGCTGGTGGCGCTGGTGCTGTTTTCGCTGATGATTGGCGTCCGCACCGAAGCCGGACCCACGGGTCAGTTGATCTACTGGACCAGGTTCGACGACCTGGCAGCCATGGTCGCCACCGTGTTCGGCGGCAGTATCGTCGTCGAACTGCTGCGGCAATGGTGGGGGCCGGTCGGCACCATCAGGATCGTTCCGCCAGCCGCGCAAAACGCGCTTGTCGTCGCGCGGCGCGCCATCGCGCCGGTGCTGTTGATCTTTACGTTTCTGGTGCCGGTGATCTTTTACGACCAGCGCTACATCCTCGATCTCGGCATCCTGGTGCTGACCTATGTGATGCTGGGATGGGGGCTCAACGTGGTGGTCGGGCTCGCCGGGCTGCTCGACCTCGGCTACGTCGCGTTCTACGCCGTCGGCGCCTATTCCTACGCGCTGCTGTCGACCAATTTCGGCCTGTCGTTCTGGGTCTGCCTGCCGCTGGCCGGCATTCTCGCGGCGTTCTGGGGCGTGCTCTTGGGATTCCCGGTGCTGCGGTTGCGCGGCGACTATCTCGCCATCGTCACGCTGGCCTTCGGCGAGATCATCCGTCTCGTCATCATCAACTGGCAAAGCCTGACCGGCGGTCCGAACGGCGTGTCGGGTATTCCGCGGCCGACCTTCTTCGGCATCCCGCTGATAGCAGGCGATAACGGCCTTGCAGCGAAACTCGGCATCGAATATTCGCCGACCCATCGCATCGTGTTTCTGTTTTATCTGATCCTGGCGCTCGCGCTGCTCACCAACTGGGTAACGATCCGGCTGCGCCGTCTGCCGATCGGCCGCGCCTGGGAAGCCTTGCGCGAAGACGAAGTCGCCTGCCGTGCGCTCGGCATCAACACCACCACCACCAAACTGACCGCGTTCGCCACCGGCGCGATGTTCGGCGGTTTTGCCGGCGCGTTCTTCGCGACCCGACAGGGCTTCATCAGTCCGGAATCCTTCACCTTTCAGGAATCGGCCCTGGTGCTCGCGATCGTGGTGCTCGGCGGCATGGGCTCGCAGCTCGGCGTCGCGCTCGCCGCGCTGACCATGATCGGCGGTTTTGAGCTGTTTCGCGGCTTCGACCAGTATCGCATGCTGGTGTTCGGCGTCGCCATGGTGCTCTTGATGATCTGGCGGCCGCGCGGGCTGATCGGCCACCGCGCCCCGACCGTCTTCCTCGAACGCAACCAGGCCATCTCCTCCGAGCTAACCAGCGAAGGCCGGGGATGAGCGACGAAAACATTCTCAGCGTCGATCATCTGGCGATGCGCTTCGGCGGCGTCGTCGCCGTCAATGATCTGTCGTTCACGGCCGAGCGGCGCAAGATCACCGCATTGATTGGGCCGAACGGCGCCGGCAAGACCACCGTGTTCAACTGCATCACCGGGTTCTACAAGCCGACATCGGGCGCGATGCGGCTGACGCATGACGATGGCCGCAATATCCAGCTTGAGCGGCTGAATGATTTCCGGATTTCCAAACAGGCCAAGGTCGCGCGCACCTTTCAAAACATCCGGCTGTTTCCCGGCATGACCGCGCTCGAAAACCTGATGGTGGCGCAACACAATGCGCTGATGCGCGCCTCCGGTCTCACTTTTCTCGGGCTGATCGGCGCACCGTCCTGGCGCGCTGCCGAAAAGCACGCGATTGATCAGGCCACACGCTGGCTCGACCGTATCGGCCTGCTCGAGCGCGCCGACGACGCCGCCGGCAATTTGCCTTATGGCGATCAGCGCCGGCTCGAAATCGCGCGCGCGATGTGCACCGAACCGGCGCTGCTTTGCCTCGACGAGCCGGCCGCCGGACTGAACGCGCGTGAAAGTGCCGGGCTGAGCGAGTTGCTGCTATCGATCCGTGGCGACCATGGCACCTCGATCCTGCTGATCGAGCACGACATGTCGGTGGTGATGGAGATTTCCGACCACATCGTGGTGATGGATTACGGCGTGAAGATCGCCGAGGGCGCGCCGAAGGACATCAGCGACAATCCGAGGGTGATCGCCGCCTATCTCGGCGCCGATGAGGAAGAAGCGATCGCGGTGATGGAGGGCGGAACGTGACCGTGCCATCCACCGCGCCGCTGCTCGCGATCCGGTCCCTGCGCGCCGCCTACGGCAAGATCGAGGCGCTGAAAGGTGTCGATCTCGACATCCATTCCGGCGAGATCGTTGCCCTGATCGGCGCCAATGGTGCCGGCAAGTCGACGCTGATGATGACCATCTTCGGCAAGCCGCGCGCCCGCGCCGGGTCTGTCGCGTTCGACGGCCGCGATATCACCGACGTGCCGACCCATGAAATCGCCAGGCTGCGCATCGCGCAATCGCCCGAAGGCCGCCGGATTTTCCCGCGCATGAGTGTCGCGGAAAACCTGCAGATGGGGGCCGACGCCACCGACAGCAGTGAGGCCGACCGCTCAGCCGGGCTCGAACGCGTGCTGACGCTGTTTCCGCGGCTGAAGGAGCGCCTGGCCCAGCGCGGCGGCACCTTGTCGGGCGGCGAACAGCAGATGCTGGCGATCGGCCGTGCGCTGATGAGCCGCCCTCGCCTCCTGATGCTGGACGAACCCTCGCTGGGCCTCGCCCCGCTGATCGCGCGCCAGATTTTCGACGCGATCAGGACCTTGAACCGGCAGGACGGCCTCACCGTGCTGGTCGTCGAGCAGAACGCCAATCACGCCTTGCGGCTGGCCCATCGCGGCTATGTCATGGTCAACGGCTTGATCACACTCAGCGGAACAGGCGCGGAACTGCTGCAGCGCCCGGAAATCCGCGCTGCCTATCTCGAAGGCGGGAGACGGGGATAGCTGTAATACCACCTCGTCGTCCCCGCGAACGCGGGGACCCATAGCCACCAGCGGTTATTGTTGCCAAGGCAATTAGCATCACCTTCTCGCCACAAGGACACGGCGTATGGGTCCCGGCGTTCGCCGGGACGACAACCATGCGTGGATTTGCCCGAAATTTGCCGATGACTTCGCGACAAAATTGGCTGACAATGGCTCTGATTTTCGAACCCGGCGGCGTGCCGGGGACCCCGTAGCGATCACCCGCGAGGACTCCTCATGAAATCACTAAAGCTCATCGGACTGGCACTGGGCGCATCGCTTGCGCTGTCGACGGCAGCGCTTGCGCAGGACATCACCATCGGCGTTGCGGGCCCGATGACGGGCGGCGAGTCCGCGTTCGGGCGGCAGCTGAAGAACGGCGCCGAACAGGCGATCAAGGATTTCAATGCCGCCGGCGGCCTGCTCGGCAAGAAGCTCGCGCTTGAAATCGGCGACGATGCCTGCGATCCCAAGCAGGCGCGTTCGGTGGCTGAAAAATTCGCCAGCGCGAAAATCCCCTTCGTCGCCGGCCATTACTGCTCGTCGTCGTCGATCCCCGCGTCGGAAGCCTACGCCGACGGCAATGTCCTGCAGATCACGCCGGCCTCGACCAATCCGCTGTTCACCGAGCGCAATCTCTGGAACGTCGCGCGCGTCTGCGGTCGCGACGACCAACAGGGCCTGGTCGCCGCCGAATACATCGCGAAGAACTACAAGGGCAAGAACGTCGCCATCCTCAACGACAAGACCACCTATGGCAAAGGTCTCGCCGACGAAACCAAGAAGGCGCTCAACAAGGCCGGCTTTACCGAAAAGATGTTCGAATCCTACAACAAGGGCGACAAGGACTTCACCGCAATCGTCTCGCGCATGAAACGCGACAACATCGACCTGGTTTACGTCGGCGGCTACCATCAGGAATCCGGATTGATCGTGCGCCAGATGCGCGACCAGGGTCTGCAAACCGTCCTGATGGCCGGCGATGCGCTGGCCGACAAGGAGTTTGCATCGATCACAGGACCGGCCGGCGAAGGCACCCTGTTCACCTTCGGTCCCGATCCCCGCAACAAGCCGACCGCCAAGGCCATCGTCGAAAAATTCAAGGCCAGCAATATCGATCCCGAAGGCTACACGCTCTACACCTACGCCGCGATGCAGGTCTGGACGCAGGCGGTGGCGAAGGCCGGCACCACCGATGCGAAGAAAGTCATGGATACGATCAAGGCCGGCGCGTGGGATACGGTCATCGGCAAGATGGAATTCGATGCCAAGGGCGACATCAAGCAGATCGACTATGTCGTCTACAAATGGGATGCCAAGGGCGGCTACACCGAGATCAATCCGAAGGGGTCGTAGCACCCGAGGCTTGATCTGATCAATTCTACCGCTGTCTTCAACGCCCCGGTTCGCCGGGGCGTTTTGCCTGTCGGTTGCGGGAAATTTGCTGCGCGGCCTTCACCGGCGAAGCGGTTCTTGCCCTGATGCCGATCCGGCGGCGGCCGGATCAGGGGATGGTTCCAGCGGCGGCCTTGACGTCTGCGGTGCCGGACGACCGGGGCCTGGTTGCCACTTCGACCGCGAGGGTAAGTTCGGCGGGACGAAACGGCTTTTGCAGACATACGACGTTGGACAGTTCGGGCGTCTCGTTGACAAAGTCGAGCATCGTCATGCCCGATATCGCGACGATCGGAAAGTCCGGGATGCGTTCCCGCATCTTCATGATGACTTCGAAACCGTTGGTTCCCTGCAGGAAGATATCGACGATCGCCAGCTCGAATACGGAACTTTCAAACTCCTGCAGTCCCGCCGCGGCGTTTGCGGCCTCAACCACCTCGAAATGATTGACGCGCAGCACCATGGAGACCATCGTGCGTACATCCGGCTGGTCGTCGATCACGAGAACGCGGGGCAAGGGACAGCTCACGGAATGACTCCAGTCAGCTTATAATCAAAGCTGGGATTTGCGGCCAAACCCTCGAACATCATTCCGCATCGCCGTAAAGATGTGGTTACTTCATCAGCCCCTATTGGACCACATTAAGAAATATGTAACCTTGGGTTGATGTCGCCAAATCGTGGGGGAAGCCGTGGCGAGCATTCTCGTCATTGATGATGATCGAGCGGTTTTGAGCACTATCAAAATAGTGCTTGAGCGCGCCGCGCATGCCGTCGAGGCTGTCGACAACAGTCAAGCCGGCTTGCGGTTGCTCGAGACCCAAAGGTTCGACCTGCTCGTCGTCGATATTTTCATGCCGGGAATGGATGGTTTCGAGACCATGAGGCTCGTCCATCAATTCTGGCCGGAAATGCCTATTATCGTGATTTCCGGACAACAGTTCGGTTCGACGTCCGAACGGGAACCCGATTTTCTGTACATGGCGACAAAACTCGGGGCCGTCTCCAGCCTGCAAAAGCCATTCAGACCCCACGAGTTACTTGCCGCCGTTGCCAAAAGCCTGTCAGATTCGCTGTAATCGTCGGAGCCGACCAAAGCAAAGCAAGGAAATGCCGTCCCCGACCGATCTTGACATATCGGCCCCCCACGCCGATTCGGCCGGCGCTTTAACATGGCGCGTTCGATGCCAAGTTCCATACGAAGTTCGTTGCCAAGTCGCGGGAGGCGACCTTGCACGCAGATGACCGTAATATCTTTCTGTCCACATTGCCGGCGACCCGCCGCGAACGGGTGGCGGCTCTGGCCGTGGTCGGCGTCTCATCGGTCGTCTTCGCCTGCGCCGTGCCTTTTGCCGGGACACCGCTGCCCCAGATTCCAGCGTTCGTCGCGAGCTATCAATCCGCCCTGGCGATCATCGATCTCATCACCGCCATCCTGCTGTTTTCGCAGTTTGGCATCTTGCGATCGCGCGCGCTCCTGATGCTGGCGAGCGGATATCTTTTCACCGCAGCCGCGGCGATCGCTCACGCCTTGAGCTTTCCAGGAGTGTTCACCCCGACCGGGCTTCTCAACGCCGGCTCACAGACAACGGTCTGGCTTTATATGGCCTGGCATGGCGGATTTCCCGTGCTCGTGCTGATTTATGCCCTGCTCAAGGACAGGGATGGCGGCCCCAGGATCGCGGGATCGGTCAGCAGCGCGATCCTGGTAAGTGCCGTCGCAGTCGCCGCTGGGATATCGGCCGTGGTTTGGGTCGTTACCAGCCAGCATGACTTTCTGCCGACGCTGCTGAGCGAGGGGCATTATACGAATACGACCACCACGATCGGAGTTTTATCGGCGGTGTGGTCCCTCAGCCTCGCGGCCCTGCTGGTCCTGTTGTTTCGACGGCCATATTCGGTGCTCGACATCTGGCTCATGGTGGTCATGTGCGCGTGGGTGTTCGATATCGCATTGTCCGCGATCTTCAACGTAGCCCGCTTCGATTTGGGCTTTTATGCTGGCCGTATCTACGGGCTATGCGCGGCTGGTTTCGTCCTCGCGGTGCTGCTGGTGGACAATGTCGGCCTGCAAGCCCAGATTTCTCATCTGTTCGCCATTTTGCGCCAGCGCGCCGCTTCCGACCGGCATCGCCATAGCGAACGCGAACGCCTGTTCAGCGCGGTGGTGGAATCATCCAACGACGCGATCATCACGAAAACCCTCGATGGCACCATCACCGGCTGGAATCGGGCCGCGGAACGCCTGTTCGGATTCAATGCGGCGGAGGCTGTCGGCAATCGCATCGACATCATCGTCGCGCCGGAGCGACGCGCCGAGGTGCGGCAGATACTCGGTCGCGTCGCGCAGGGTGAAGCGATCGAACATTACGAAACCTACCGCCGGCACAAGGACGGCAGGGAAGTCCATGTCTCGCTGGGCGTCTCGCCGATCAGATCGGCCGGCGGAGAGATCATTGGAGTCTCCAAGACCGCACGCGACATCGGTGACAGCAAGAGGACGCAGCAAGCGCTCAACCAGGAGATCGAAGAGCGACAGCGTATATTCGAGACGTCGCAGGACCTCATTCTGGTCACGGATACTTTTGGCCGTTTTGTTCAGGTCAGCCCGAGCTCCATGACCATCCTGGGCTACCGGCCCGAGGAGATGATCGGACACGTCGCGCTCGATTTCATTCATCCCGACGACCTCGACAGCACGCGGGAAGAGATGCGCTCAGCGCGGCGCGGGCGGCAGATGCGCAACTTCGAGACCCGTTATGTCCACAAGGACGGTCAGGCCGTGACGCTGACCTGGATGGGGACCTGGTCGGAGCCGGTGCGGCGGCATTTCTTCGTCGGCCGCGACCTCACGGAAAAGCGTGCCGCCGAAGCCCAGTTCCGGCAGGCTCAAAAAATGGAAGCCGTCGGCCAGTTGACCGGCGGTATCGCGCACGACTTCAACAATATTCTGACTGTCATCACCGGAACCATCGGCATTCTGGCCGATGCCGTCACCGCCGATCCGCAGCTCGTGGCGATCGCCAGGATGATCGATGAGGCCGCCGAACGCGGCGCCAACCTGACCAAGCACCTGCTTGCATTTGCGCGCCGGCAGCCGCTGCAGCCACGCGAGGTCGACGTCAATAACCTGATCCTTGAAACCGTGAAGTTGCTGCGCCCGACGATCGGCGAACATATCCAGATCGCCCCCCTGCTGACGGAGGATGCGTCGACCGCCCTGGTCGATCCAAACCAGCTCACCACCTCTATTTTGAATCTGGCACTGAACGCCCGCGATGCCATGCCGGCAGGTGGCCAGCTCGCGTTCGAGACCAACAACGTTTATCTCGACGAAAGCTATGCCGACATGCACAGCGAGGTGTCGGTCGGAAATTACGTCATGATCGCGGTGAGCGACACCGGCTCGGGTATTCCAGCCGCCGACCTGGACAAGGTATTCGATCCCTTCTTTACCACCAAGGAAGTCGGCAAGGGCACGGGCCTTGGTCTCAGCATGGTGTTCGGCTTCGTCAAACAGTCCAACGGCCACATCAAGATTTACAGCGAAGAAGGTCACGGCACGACCGTGAAGATCTACCTGCCGCGGGCAACCGGGCTGCATTCGACGGCCGAGGAGGCGCTGGTACCTTTAGGCGTTGAAGGCGGAAACGAGGTCGTACTGGTCGTCGAGGACGATGCCCTCGTGCGCCGATATGTCATTACCCAGATCGAAAGTCTTGGCTACACCACCCTCGAGGCCAGCAACGCCGCCGAGGCGATGACCATCATCGACACCGCCGTCACCATCGATCTCCTGTTTACCGACGTGATCATGCCCGGCTCCATGAACGGCCGCCAGCTCGTCGACGCGGCGTTGAAGCAGCGCCCCGCGCTCAAGACGCTGTTTACGTCAGGGTATACCGAGAATGCGATCGTGCATCACGGCCGCCTCGATTCCGGCGTGCTGCTGCTCGCCAAGCCGTATCGCAAGTCGGATCTCGCGAGAATGTTCAGGCTGGCGCTTGCCAGTTGATGCCTTGTTCAAGGCTGCTATATCCAAGCCTGTCGGGGACTGACGGGATCAAGGCCGGGTGAACTGCACCATGAAAAATCTCCTCACCGATATTGCCGGCGTCCGCGTCGGGCACGCCGACGATACCGCATTGGCGTCCGGGGTCACCGCGGTGATTTTCGATACGCCGGCGGTGGCGGCGATCGACGTGCGCGGTGGCGGGCCCGGCACGCGCGAAGGCGCCCTGCTCGATCTCGCCAACACCGTGGAGCGGATCGACGCCATCGCGCTTGCCGGCGGTTCGGCGTTCGGGCTGGAGGCTGGCGGCGGGGTACAGGCCTGGCTCGCCGAGCAGGGTCGCGGCTTTGTGGTGCGCGAAGCGGTGATCCCGATCGTTCCCGGCGCGATCTGTTTCGATCTCCTGAACGGCGGCAACAAGAAATGGGGCCGCTTCGCGCCCTACCGCGATCTCGGTTACGCTGCGGCAGCTGCGGCAGCCGAGAATTTTGCGCTTGGTAGCGTCGGCGCCGGGCTCGGCGCCACCACCGCGAATTTCAAGGGCGGGATCGGCTCAGCTTCGGCGGCAACGCAAGGCGGCGTGACGGTCGCCGCACTTGCCTTGGTCAACGCGGTCGGCACCGTGACTGTCGGCGACGGGCCGTGGTTCTGGGCCGCACCGTTTGAAATCGACGGTGAATTTGGCGGACGCGGATTGCCGCACGCCTTCGCGCCGGACATGCTGAGAATGCGCCTCAAGGGCGGACCGAGCGCGACGTCAGTCGAAAACACCACGCTGGCGGTAGTCGTGACCGATGCGGACCTGACCAAAACCCAGGCCAAGCGACTCGCCATGATCGCGCAGACCGGATTTGCCCGCGCCATCTATCCGGTGCACGCACCGCTCGACGGCGACGTGCTGTTCGCCGCCGCGACAGGCGAAAAGCCGATAGATCCCCTCGCCGGCCTCACCGAGCTCGGCATGGTCGCGGCCAATGTGGTGGCCCGCGCCATCGCGCGCGGCGTCTATACCGCGACCGCGCTGCCTTTTCCCGGCGCGCTGCCGGCGTGGCAAGATCGTTTCGGGTAAAAGTTCGCAACCGCCGAGCGATCTCAACCGAAAGCCGCGCCGGCGGCATCAGCCGCAACGAGCTCAATTGATGGGTGCGCGCGTGTAAACTGCGCGTCAGACGTTGAACGAGAACGGATTGGCCGAGAACGAGATCGCGTTGGCCTCGCGCTGAGTAAGCTGCTCGATGGCATTGTAGGATGACGACGCGGCGCTGGATGAGGTAGTCGACGCCGCCGATGTTGCCGTGACCTGTGATCCGCCGGTGGAAGCCGAGGTGGCGGATTGCGTCGATGACTGGCCCTGCGCCGCCAGCAGCGCGCTCATGGTGGCCGGCGATATCTGCGAAAATCCGGTGGTCCCGGACGGCAATGTCGAGTTTCCCGACGTGGAGGCGCCGGGGGCAAGACCGAACATGTCAGCCGTGGCCTGGCTAAAGCCGGTCGATTGCGACGACGACGAAGCCGGTGAGGCCAACGATTGGATGGCGTCCAGCGCGGACGACGCGGCGCCAAGAGCAAACAGCATGGCAGAACTCCGACAAACGCCGCAAAGCGCGGCCTTCACCCCTCGAAAACCCAGGATGAGCAAACGCCGTGCCATCGCGGAAAATCCAATAAAATATGGGCTTTTTGTATCCGGAACCGCCTGCCTCCCCCGGCAATTGATGCCGCCGCGGCAGAATTTTCCGCCCCTCCTGCCCCGCATTGCCCCCGGGCTTTGCGCATGTTACCCGAAGCCCTTCGCACGCTTCGAAAGTGGTTCGGGAAAGCGCACATGTCTCAGCAATTTGCGTCACGCCCCCTTGTCATCGCGCCGTCGATTCTGGCTTCCGATTTCGCCAGATTGGGCGAGGAAGTAAGCGCCGTCGATGCGGCCGGCGCCGACTGGATCCACCTCGATGTGATGGACGGGCATTTCGTCCCCAACATTTCCTACGGCCCCGACGTCATCAAGGCGATGCGCCCGCATACGAAAAAGATATTCGACGCGCATCTGATGATTTCGCCATGCGATCCGTATCTGGAGGCGTTCGCCAAGGCCGGCTGCGATCACATCACGGTTCATGCCGAGGCCGGCCCGCATCTGCATCGCTCCTTGCAGGCGATCCGCGCGCTTGGCAAGAAGGCCGGCGTCTCGCTCAATCCGGCCACGCCGATCTCGGTGCTCGAATATGTCATCGACATGATCGATCTGGTGCTGGTGATGTCGGTCAATCCCGGCTTCGGCGGACAGGCTTTTATCCGCTCCGCGCTCGGCAAGGTCAGCGACGTCAGAGCGATGACCACGGGACGCCCGATCGATATCGAGGTCGATGGCGGCGTCGGCCCGGATGTCTCGGGTGCCCTCGCGGCTGCCGGGGCCAATGCCTTTGTCGCAGGCTCCGCCGTTTTCAAGGGCGGCACCATGGAAAGCTACAAGGCCAATATTTCCGCGATACGCAACGCCGCGGCATTGGCACGCGGAGAGGCGATCTAGCTTTCAGTCCCGGACATTCGCATCACCGCGGCGCCGCGGCTATGGCCTCGGGCGGGCAATGATGCGCCATCCGCAAAAACCGTCCCTGCACATGACAATCGGGGGTCCCGACCGTGGTCAGGCTTTCGGCCACGGGCGCTGCCGCACGGATATGAACCCAATGCTTCCTGTGGTGGGTGTGCTTTGCGAACGCCGCGGTCGCAAAGTCCGAGATTGCCAGCGGCAGGCAGATTAACAATGCAATCTTGCGCATCTTCTTGACCTCATCCCTCGACCCCGATGGGTCGCGAGCCATCATTCATCAAATCCGGAATACCATGCAAATCAATTTGCGATGCGAAGGCTAGGTTCCGCGATCTCTCCTGACGCAGGTGGGTGCAGGCGAACCGCCGTCCTACAACGCCGGCATCGATCGGTCATCGGAACGGTCACGGCGCTCCTCGTCCAGCGCGGCGAGCCGCGGCGGCCGTACCACGGTGACGGTACAGGGCGCTTCCGCGGCGACCCTGGCAGAGACGCTGCCAAGCAGCGCGCGCACCAGCGAGTTCTGCCGCGCGCCGATGACGATGTGATCGACATCGTTGACCAGCGCAAATTCCAGGATCGCCGCCGCCGGGTCGACGGCCTCGAGAACATGCGCGGTCAGCCGGCTCTGGTCGAGCTTCAATGGCGATGCCCAATGCTTGAGAGTGACGAGCCGGTCGACATGCTTGTTGTTGCCCTCTTCATCCAGCGTCTTGTCGAGCGTGACCCGTCCGAGCTTGAGCACGTTCAGGCATGCGAGCCGCGCCGACGGCAATGTCGCGAGGATTCGTTCGGCGGTGACCCGCAACGCATCGTTCAGCGCGGCCGATCCCTCCGCGAGGTCGAGCGCGACCACCACGATCGGCCCCGACGCCAATTGGGCCGCAACACCGGACTTGCCCCGCGGCTGCGTCAGGTTGCCGTTAAAGCGGCGGCGCCAGACCGAGCTGATGGGATCGCGGTCGAGCCGCTCCGCCCGCGCGGTGAGCTTGATCTGGTCGGGATGAGCGAGTTCGAACGCCAGTTGCGATGCCGTGGGGTAACGCCAGACCGGCTCGATCTCAAGACAGCGCAGCACGACTTCCTGCAGCCAGGGCGGATAGTCCGCTCTTAGTTTGCGTGGAGGATAGGGATCGCGCCACAGCCGGCGTCGCATGCCGCGGATGGTTTCGCTTTCTCCAAACGGCCGCACCCCGGTCGTAAAAAAATACAGCAGCACGCCCAGCGAAAACAGATCGCTGCGCGGATCGTCGCGAACCCCGAGCAGCCGCTCCGGCGCCATGTAGGGCGCGGTACCGTAGGGCAAGCGGAATTCTTCCTGCAGCAGATCGGGCAGCTGATTGTGATGCGACAGTCCGAAATCGATCAACACGGCTTCGCCCGAGGGGCGAAACATGATGCTGCTCGGCTTGATATCATGATGGATGACGTTTTGCCGATGCAGGTCGGCCAACGCCGTCGCGACTTTCCATGCGATGACGCGCGCTTCGTCGCAGGCCAAGGGCAGATCGCCGAGCCGGCTGTAAAGCGTCTCGCCTGGAATGGGTTCGATCACGACGTAGGCCTGGTGGGCGAAATCGCCGGTCCCGTAGCAGGCCGGCACATGCGGCCCCGACAACCGCGGCAGGATCATCTGCTCCATCTCGAAGCTGACGATGGCGGCAGGATCTTCGCCCTCGGATACTCTTGGAATTTTCATCAACAGCGGCGTTGATAGATCGGGCCGGGTCACGCTCCACAGCGTCGCCATGCCACCGCGGTGCACACACTCCCCGACGGTGAAGCCGTCGATATTGGCGCCGGACTGAACCGAAAGCTTCGCCATCGCTCACCTGCCGACCAGAAGGCGATCGGCGAGCCACGGCGGCAGACCATTGTCGCGAATCCGCTTCGCGGCCGTATCGACATCATAGGGCACACGGCAATAGGTAATTTCCTGCGAGGTGGTATCGAACATGGCAAAGGATGCCGCCGGATCGCCGTCGCGGGGCTGTCCGACCGAGCCGAGAACGGTCAGCCAGCGCCGGCCACGAAGCAATTGCACCGTCACGCCTGATGTCGGCACGAAGCTCGTCATCTTCCCGGCCTCCGATATCGAATAAAGCGCCGGCTGATGGATGTGTCCACAGAACGTGACATTGGCGGCCGTCGCCAGAAGGCTGCGTCCCGCATCCGCGGCCGACCGGACGTAACGCCATTTTGCGGGGCTGCTGGCCTCGGAATGAACGTAGAGGCGATCGTCCTCCTGCAGCGTCAGCGGCAATTCCGCCAGAAACCGCCGCTGGGTCGCGCTGAGCCGTCCGCGGGTCCACTCGATCGCGGCCTGCGCCTCGGCGTTCATGGTTTCCGCTGGGGTTCCGACGGCGCTGTCGTGGTTGCCGCGCACGGCCAGCGCCCCCTTCTCGACGAGACCCATCAATGTCTCGACCGTCCACTCGGGATCGGCGCCATATCCGACGTAATCTCCGAGGTAAATCATCCGCTCGGCGCCGTGCGCCCGTGCAAAATCAAGGCACGCGCTGAACGCCTGCCTGTTGGCATGAATATCCGCAAAAACCGCCAGCCGCACGCTTTCCTCCGCAATGGACTCTATCATCCGACGCCTGGCCGGAATTGACGGACATCAAACAACGGAGCGCGGGAGGCGCGCAATCAGGTTGGGAGCTTTGCGCGTGAAATCGGTCTAGCGCTTGCGCGGCGCCTCGAGACCTCGAAGCAACAGCGCCAGCACAGCGTCGATTCGCGCCGGCAACTCCGGGTCGCTCCATTCCCCCGCATGGGCGGGATGATGGAAGCGGATGGTAGCGTCGAAAATCGCGCGCGCCGTGGTCTTGGCATCAGAGACCTGGAAGACGCCCTGTTTCACGCCGTCAGACAAGATCGTTTCAACCTGGTCGGTGAGGCTCTCTTTATGCACCTTCACCGTCTGGCACGCCTCGCGCGCCAGCGTCAGATAGGTCGCGAACATCTCGGGGTCTTCGCTGACCCTCTTGTGCTTCGCGGTAAACAGCGCGCGCAGCCAACGTTCCAGTCTTGCCGGGGCCGGCCCCGAACTTTCCGCAATCTTCGCGAGCGGCGTGCTGACCCGGTCGAGCCAGCGCTTCGCCACCGCCTCGCGCAACGAAGCTTTGCTCGGAAAATGACGGTAGACGCTGCCATGACTTACATCGAGCGCCCGGGCGACATCGACCACGGTGGCCTTCGCCAGCCCGAAACGGCGCAGCACGTCCTCGGTGACCTCGAGAATTCGCTCAGGGGTCAAAACCAGTGTCTCGTTCATGCGCGCACCGTCGCTTTCTCGCTGTCGAGCATCACCATCTGGGCCGGAGCATAGCGCGCGCCGGCGGCGGCGTCCCGCGGAATGGCGCGCGCAAGCTCGGCAAGGTCCATGTCCGACAGGATAACGTCAAGCGCCGCAAGCGACTCGTCAAGGCGTTCGCGGCGACGCGCGCCGACCAGCGGAATAATATCGGCGCCCTGCGCCAGCACCCAGGCAATCGCCAATTGCGCCACCGAGCAGCCTTTTCGGCCGGCGATGCCGCGCAATTTCTCGACCAGGCCGAGATTGTGGGTCAGGTTGTCGCCGGAGAAACGCGGATTCAAGCGGCGGAAATCGCGCCCCTGCTCGCCGCGCTGCGCCGACCAGTGGCCGCTGATCAGGCCGCGCGACAGCACGCCATAGGCGGTGACGCCGATGCCGAGTTGGCGGCAGGCAGGAAGAATCTCGGCCTCGATGCTGCGTGTCAGCAACGAATACTCGATCTGCAAATCGCAGATCGGATGCACCGTTTGGGCGCGCCTGATCGTCTCGGCGCCGACCTCGGACAGCCCGATGTGCCTGACATAACCGGCCTTGACCATCTCGGCGATGGCACCAACGGTGTCCTCGATCGGCACGTTCGGATCGAGCCGCGCCGGGCGATAGATGTCGATATAATCCGTGCGCAGACGGCGAAGGCTGTAGGTCAGAAAATTCTTCACCGCGCCGGGACGTGCGTCATAGAGTCCGAAGCCGCCGGCAGGGTCGCGAAACGCACCAAACTTGACGCTGATCTGCACGCTTTCACGCGGACGCCCGCGCAGGGCCTCCGCGATCAGTAGTTCGTTATGGCCGGAGCCATAGAAATCACCGGTGTCGAGCAGCGTGATGCCGGCGTCGAGCGCGGCATGGATCGTAGCGATGCTTTCGGCTTCGTCGGCGGGGCCGTAGGCATCGGACATCCCCATGCAGCCGAGGCCAAGGCCGGAGACCCGAAGCCCACCGGCGCCGAGCTTTCGCGAAGCAAGCTGATGGGCTGTCATTGTCATCCCCTTAGCGGGTTAACCTTTCGGCCTGCGCGGCAAGATGACGGGCGACGCGCAGGTTGAGCCAGCGCTGGATTTGGGCGGTCAGATAAAAAAGCTCGATAGTCATGGCAAAGTCCTCTGCAAGTCCCCAGTTCACGGTCGATTGGCCAGCGCGCCGGGGTGACGCCTCGATTCCAGCGTCGGATTGTATATAGCGTATCTCACTGACAGATTTCAATATCTGTCAGTCAATATTTCGTGATTTTGGCCCGCCCGGCCCCATGGCTCCAAAATCGCGCCGCTTGGACCCCGACCGGCGTTTGTCTCACCGGGGCTGCTCTGCTAAAGCGCGACGTAACCCCAAACCTCAGAGTCGTCGATGATATCCCGCTACACCCGCCCGGAAATGGCCGCCGTCTGGGAGGCGCAGACGCGCTTCAAGATCTGGTTCGAGATCGAAGCGCATGCGGCGGACGCACTGGCGGAATTGGGGGTCATTCCCAAAGAGGCCGCGAAAGCGGTCTGGGCCAGGGCCCGCGACGTGATTTTCGACGTGGCGCGGATCGACGAAATCGAGCGCGAAACCAAGCACGACGTCATTGCCTTCCTCACCCACCTGGCGGAGATCGTCGGCCCGGAAGCGCGCTTCGTGCATCAGGGCATGACCTCCTCCGACGTGCTCGATACCTGCCTCAACGTGCAACTGACCCGCGCGGCGGATCTGTTGATATCGGACATCGACAGGGTGCTGGCGGCGCTGAAAAAGCGCGCCTTCGAACACAAGATGACGCCGACCATTGGCCGCTCTCACGGCATTCATGCCGAACCCATTACGTTCGGGCTGAAATTGGCTTACGCCTATGCCGAATTCTCCCGCGCCCGCGAGCGGCTGGTGATCGCCCGCAAGGAAGTCGCGACCTGTGCGATCTCGGGCGCCGTCGGCACCTTCGCGCAGATCGACCCTCGCGTGGAAGAACACGTCGCCAAGGCCATGGGCCTGACGCCGGAGCCGATCTCGACGCAGGTGATTCCGCGCGACCGCCATGCGATGTATTTTGCCACACTCGGCGTGATCGCGGCCTCGGTCGAACGCCTCGCCACCGAAATCCGGCACATGCAGCGCACCGAGGTGCTGGAAGTCGAGGAATTCTTCTCCGAGGGCCAGAAAGGCTCCTCGGCGATGCCGCACAAGCGCAACCCGGTGCTGTCGGAAAATCTCACCGGCCTCTCGCGCATGGTGCGCGCCTATGTGACGCCGGCGATGGAGAATGTCGTGCTGTGGCATGAGCGCGATATCTCGCACTCCTCCGCCGAACGCATGATCGCGCCCGATGCCACGGTGACGCTGGATTTTGCCCTCGTCCGTCTCGCGGGACTGGTCGAAAAACTGCTGATCTATCCGGCGAACATGCAGAAAAATCTCGACCGCCTCGGCGGCCTCGTGCATTCACAGCGGCTCCTGATCGCGCTGACGCAAAAAGGCTGCAGCCGTGAGGATGCCTACAAGCTCGTGCAACGCAACGCGATGCCGGTGTGGCGCGGCGAAGGCGACTTCCAGACGCTGCTGAAAAAAGATGCCGACGTTAAAAAATATCTCAGCGACGCGGAGATATCCGAGCAATTCGACCTCGGCTATCACTTCAAGCACGTCGACACGATCTTCAAGCGCGTGTTCGGCGAGAGCTGACCGGCGTGTTTTCGTAACCGCTCGGGCGCAAAAAAAATGCGATCAGCCCGGCGCGCCGTCGACCATTCGCTCCGTCACGCGATCACGTTTGATGAAGTGATGCCATGCCGCGGCGGCGATGTGGATGACGATCAGCGCCAGCAGCACATAGGCCATGAAGATGTGCCTGTTCTCAAAGGCATCGGCGGCGGCCTTGTCCGGTGAGGTGAACTGCGGCACGTTGAACAGACCGAACCAACTTGAATAGTTCGGATTGCGCGCGCCGGAATGCGCCCACCCCAGCATCGCCACCAGAAT
>NZ_JBEKCZ010000041.1:0-49996 GCF_050014615.1 Bradyrhizobium sp.
CGCCCATTTCGGCTCGGTCATGGTCAGCCAGCGGCGATACGCCTCCAGACGCCATTCCAGCATCCAGGCCGGCTCGTTCTTTTTTGCTGAAATAAACCGGACGGTATCTTCCGACAGGCCCTTCGGGGCCTTGTCGGACTCGATCAACGTCTCGAATCCATATCGATACTGGTCGACGTCGATTCGCCTGACGCGATCGACCGTCTCTTGTACGGCAGCCATTCCATCCTCCGCTCGCGGTTTCAAGGACCGCGGTGGATCAATTCCGCAACACTATTACGATGTTTCACCGACGAAATCACCTGCTTAGAACCGTTCAAGCTGTGTTTCGTCGCTAACCCCTAAGTAAGGTACCTTCGAGCTTTCGCCAAGCCTCAAGACAGCGGTCGACGTCCGCGTCCGTGGTGGACCAGCCCAGACTGAGCCGCACCGCTCCCTGGGCCAATTCGGAGCCGAATCCCATGGCTTCCAGCACATGTGAGGGCTGCACCTTGCCCGATGAACAGGCGGAACCCGAGGAAACCGCGATCCCCGCGAGGTCGAATCCAATGACCGCGGTCTCCGCCTTGAGGCCGGGAACCGTAAACAGCGTGGTATTGGGCAGCCGTGGCGCGCCATCGGCGAACACGATCGCGTCAGGGGTATCCCGCAGGCCATTTTCGAGGCGATTTCGCAGGCTTTCGAGACGGACCGCATCGCTGTCCCGACTGTCCATGGCGGCCTTCACGGCGGCTCCGAACCCCGCGATTCCCGCGACATTTTCGGTCCCCGCCCGTCGGCCCAGCTCCTGACCACCACCGCGCAGCAGCGGCTCGAACCCGAGCACCCCCTCGGCCAGGACCACGACGCCCACGCCTTTGGGGCCGCCGATCTTGTGCGCTGACAGCGTCACCAGATCGGCATTCATCTCATTGATACTAAATGGTATTTTTCCAAACGCCTGGATCGCATCGACGTGCAGCAAACCGCCGGCCGCATGAACCATCGCACCGGCCTCCGCCACCGGCTGCACCGCCCCGGTCTCGTTGTTGGCCAGCATCAACGACACCAGCATGGGGGGCCTGCCGGCAAGCATCTCGCGCAGGTGGTGCAGGTCCAGCAGACCCGAACGGGTGACGCCGACGGTATCGATGGCCTCCGACGGAAACCGGCCGCCCGCGAGCACCGAGGCATGCTCGATCGCCGAGACCACCAGCCTTTCAGCCGGCAGGCCAGAACCGCGTCGAAGCCCTGATGCCAGCGCCAGCGCGTTGGCTTCGGTTCCACCCGACGTGAATACGACGTTGCGCGGCTGTGCCCCGATCGCGCCGGCAACCCTCGCCCTGGAGTCCTCGACCAGCTTTCGGGCCTGGCGGCCCTCGGCATGGACCGATGAGGGGTTGCCGCAGAGATCCCACGCCGCAGCCATCGCCTCGCGCGCCTCAGGGCGGAGCGGCGTGGTCGCATTCCAGTCGAGATAGACCCGGTCAGGCATAGACGTATTATAATACCTTCAATGGATGATTTCGGACCCGCATGCCGGCTGATCCGGCGCGTCCGACCTTATGCCAAGTGGCGATCGCCATGTCTTGAGGCAATCGGCCGGCTAACGCTTTGAACGCGTTGCGGGATGTTCATGAAGCTTGCTTTTGGCCCCTCGCCTCATGCTAGAACGCGGCCTCCAGTTCACCGAGCGCCATCAGCTCAAGCCCGACGACGCCTGATCCGCCCCCTTTATCCTTGCCAAGGCTTGGTCTGCGAACAGCCAGACGAACCCGGCACAAAGGCGGTTGATTTGCCAAGCGATCAATCAAGGGATCCAGATGCCTGAAGTTATTTTCACCGGCCCCGCAGGCCGCCTCGAAGGCCGTTACCATCCCGCCAAGCAGAAGAACGCGCCGATCGCGATGGTGCTGCATCCGCATCCGCAATTTCACGGCACGATGAATCATCAGATCATCTACCAGTGCTACTATGCGTTCGCACATCGCGGATTTTCCGTGCTGCGTTTCAATTTCCGCGGCGTCGGCCGCAGCCAGGGATCGTTCGATCACGGCACCGGCGAACTTTCCGATGCGGCCTCCGCGCTCGACTGGGCGCAGACCATCAATCCCGAAGCGCGCGCCTGCTGGGTCGCCGGCTTCTCGTTCGGCGCCTGGATCGGCATGCAGCTTCTGATGCGCCGGCCGGAGGTCGAGGGCTTCATCTCGATCGCGCCGCCCGCCAATCTCTACGACTTCTCGTTTCTGGCGCCCTGCCCGTCTTCCGGCCTGATCGTGCATGGCGAGAAGGATGCGGTGGTGCCGCCCAAGGACGTCAACACGCTGGTCGAGAAACTCAAGACCCAAAAGGGTATCGTGATCGACCAGCAGATCATCCCCGGCGCCAACCATTTCTTCGACGGCAAGCTGCAGCCGCTGATGGAAACCGTGACCGGTTATCTCGACATGCGGCTCGCCAACGTTCGCTAGGAGCTGGATCGGCGATGGGCTCGTTCGTGGCTTTGCTGCGCGCGGTCAATGTCGGCGGCACCGGCAAACTGCCGATGAGCGATCTCAAGGACCTCTGCGAGGAGCTTGGGTTCGCAACCGTCCGCACCTACATCGCCAGCGGCAACGTGGTCTTCACCAGCCGCAAGTCCGAAACCGCGATCAAGACCGCGCTTGAAAAGCGGCTGGAAGCCTATGCCCGCAAGCCGGTCGGCGTGCTGGTGCGCAGCGCCGCCGAGATGGCCCGGGTGCTGGCGGACAATCCATTTCCGAAGGCCGCGCCAAACCGCACCATGGCGGTGTTCCTCGACCAGGCGCCGCCGGCGGACACCCTGGCCAACGTTCGCGGCCGGCGGGACGAACAAATCCAGTTGGGACGCCGCGAAATCTACATCCATTACGGAGAAGGCATGGCGGCGTCGAAGCTCGTCATTGCCGCCGCCAAAACAGGAACCGCGCGCAACATGAATACGGTGGCAACGCTGGCCCGGATGGCTGCCGAATCCTGAGGGCGAAATCGTGCGACTACGCTGAAGCTTTGCCGTTAGCTGATAGCAAGGCTGCCATGCGCGGCGCAGCCTGGTTCACGGCCGGGCGATCAGCCCGCCCGTCATCGGAATCGGGACGCCTGTTGTCGCGGGATAGCTGAGCGGGAGGCCCTTCAAGCCCCGTGCTGCCAGGAAACCAAAAGCCTGCGCCTCGATGGCATCGGTCGACCATCCCAGCGCGTCGGCGGCCTCGACGGTGGCCGGCGCCAGCCGCTCGCGCAGCATCCGCAGCATGGTAAGATTGCGCGCGCCGCCGCCGGCCACGATCCAGCTCTGCGGCGCCTTCGGCAACAGCGGAACGATCCGGGCGATCGCGGCCGCCGTGAAGGCGGTCAGGGTCGCGGCACCGTCGGCCGGAGGCATGTCGCGCAGCGCCAGCGCGGCAAAATCGTTACGGTCCAGCGACTTCGGCGGCGGGCGCACAAAGAACGGATGCTGCAGCGCCCGGGCAATCCAGGCTTCATCGGCATGGCCCTGGGCGGCCATGCGGCCCTCGCAATCGTACGGCTGGCCGGCGACGCGGTACATGAAATCGTCGAGCAGGGCATTGCCGGGCCCGGTATCGCAGGCGATCAGGGTATCGGCACCATCGATATAGGTGATGTTGGAAACGCCGCCGATATTGAGCACCGCCATCGGCCCTTCGCGCTCCAGCGATTGGGCCAGCGCGCGGTGATAGACCGGCACAAAAGGCGCGCCCTGCCCGCCGGCGGCGACATCGGCGGCGCGGAAATCGTGCATGACAGGGATATGGATCGCCCTGGCGAGCGCGGTGGCATCACCGATCTGCACGGTCATTTTCTGCGCCGGCCGGTGCAGGACGGTCTGGCCGTGAAAGCCGACGATATCGACGTCCTCGCGCGCGATGCGGTGCTGCGCGGTAAAGGACGCGACGGCTTCGGCATGGGCGAGGGTCACCACGCGTTCAGCCTCGGGCAGGATGCCGGGCCGCGCGTCGCGCTGCGGCAGGTTTACGGCCTCCGCCAGGGCCTGGCGCAGCAGATCACGCTCTTTTTCCGTGTAGGGACGATAGCCTGACGGGCCGAACGCCTTGACGCGCTTGCCGTCGGTTTCGATCAAGGCGACATCGACCCCGTCGAGCGAGGTGCCGCTCATCAGACCGATTGCCGTCAACATCATCGCCCTGGTGCCTTCGCGGCGCCGGCCCCGGGCGCCCAGCTTGTATCGAACCAGTACATCTTATAATGCCACAGCGCGCCGGGCAGCGGCAGCCTATTCCGCAGAGTTCCGCAACTCGTTACAAATACCGTGAAATAAGAATTATCAGAGTCGCACAGAAATGACCGCCTTCAAATCTGATTTTCTCAATGTGCTGCAGGAACGCGGATTCATCCACCAATGTTCCGATTTCGAGGGCCTCGACGCGCTCGCCGCCAAAGGTCAGGCGACCGCCTATGTCGGCTACGACTGCACCGCACCGTCCCTGCATATCGGCAACTACCTCACCATGATGATGCTGCATTGGCTGCAGGAAAGCGGCAACAAGCCGATCACGCTGATGGGCGGCGGCACCACCATGGTCGGAGATCCCTCGGGAAAGGACGAATCCCGCGCCCTGCGCAGCGTCGGAGAGATTGAGGCCAACAAGGCCAGCATCCGCGGCGTGTTCGCCAAGGTGCTGCGCTACGGGTCGGGAGCGAGCGATGCGGTCATGCTCGACAACGCCGAATGGCTGACCAGACTGAACTGGATCGAAATGCTGCGCGACATTGGCCGGCATTTCTCGGTCAACCGCATGCTGACGATGGATTCAGTCCGCCTGCGCCTCGAACGCGAGCAGGAGATGAGTTTCATCGAGTTCAACTATATGGTCTGCCAGGCCTATGACTTCGTCGAATTGTCGCGTCGCGTCGATTGCCGGCTGCAGATGGGCGGTTCGGATCAGTGGGGCAACATCGTCAATGGCGTCGAACTCGGCCGCCGCATGGGAACACCGCAATTGTTCGCCCTGACGACCCCGCTGCTCACGACCGCGTCGGGCGAGAAGATGGGCAAGACCGCCAAAGGCGCGGTCTGGCTCAACGCCGACGCGTTCAGTCCCTACGAATTCTGGCAATACTGGCGCAATGTCGAAGACGCCGACGTCATCAAGTTTCTCAAGCTTTTCACGATCCTGCCGATCGGCGAGATCGCCCGGCTCGAAGCGTTGCAGGGCGTCGAAATCAACGAAGCCAAAAAGGTGCTGGCAACCGAGGCAACCGCTCTGCTGCACGGCCGCGACGCGGCCAACGCCGCATCCGATACGGCCCGGCAAACCTTCGAGGAAGGCGCGATCGCGGAAAACCTGCCGAGGGTGGAAATCTCCCACGGCGAACTGGAAGCCGGCATCGGCGTGCTGGCGTCGTTCGTCAAGGCGGGCCTTGTCGCGTCGAATGGCGAAGCACGGCGCCAGATCAAGGGCGGCGGTCTGCGTGTCAACGATGCCGCTGTCACCGACGAGAAGATGGTGCTGAAACCTTCCGACCTCACACCAGAGGGCGTGATCAAGCTGTCGATGGGCAAAAAGCGCCATGTCCTGCTCAAGCCTGCATAGGCGCATTCGCTTTTGACACTTGCCCGGGAGCGCGGAAACGCGCTCCTTGCGGGTGATGGATGAAAAAACGCCAGGGAAAATGCCGGGGGAGGATGTCGTTGCGAAGCCGCTGAAACCGGCGCGCGTGGCGCTGAACGTGCTGGCGCTGTGCTTTTCGCTATCGGTGCTCGGCCGCGGCCTCGGCGAAAGTTTCACGGTCTTTCTCAAACCGATCTCGGAGAGTTTCGGCTGGGACCGCGCCCAGGTGGTCTCGGTCTATTCGCTGTCCGCGCTGGCGGGCGGCTTGGCTTCACCGCTGATCGGCCGGCTGTTCGACTATTCCGGACCACGCAGCGTCTATTCGCTCGGGCTATTGCTGCTTGGCGGCGCGTTCCTGTTCGCCGGGCATGCGCAGCAGCTCTGGCAGTTCCAGCTCAGCCTTGGCGTTTGCGTCGGCGTCGGCATCGCCTTTATCGGCAACGTTCCGAACTCGATCCTGCTCGGCCGCTGGTTCGGCCCGCGTTTGCCGACCGCGATGGCAGTGGTTTATTCGGCGACCGGCGCCGGGGTGTTGATCCTGCTGCCGGCGTCGCAGGTCCTGATCGATCATCTCGGCTGGCGCGGCGCCTATCAGGTTTTTGGCGGCGCGGCGCTGTTCCTGCTGGTGCCGCTGTTGATCCTGCCGTGGCGGCTGTTCTCCGGCGGCTCCCCCCATCTCGCCAGGCCCGACGCCGCCGATTTCGTCGACCAGGGCTGGACCCTGCTCCGCGCGCTGCGCCACCACGCGTTCTGGGCCCTGTTCTCGACCTTCTTCTTCACAGCGATCGGCATGTATGCGATTGCGCCGCAAGTCGTCGCCTATCTGATCGACGTGGGTTTCCCGCCATTGCAGGCCGCGACAGCCTGGGGCTTCAGCGGAGTCGTGCTTTTGTTCGGCATGCTCGGCATCAGCTGGCTCGACGGCATCATCGGCCGCAGGCCGTCGGTCCTGTTCAGCTACGCGCTGTCGATCGTCGGGATTTTTCTGCTGTGGCTGCTGCAATGGCATCCGAACATCTGGATACTGACCGGCTTTGTCGTCTGCTTTGGCAGCATGATCGGCTCACGCGGCCCGCTATTGACGGCAACCGCGATGAAGATCTTTCGCGGCGAGCGGGTCGCCACGATCTATGGCGCCATTTCAATCGGCAGCGGACTGGGGTCGGCGTTCGGTTCCTGGAGCGGAGGGCTGATCCACGACTGGACCCACAGCTATAATCCGCTGATCGCGTTCGCGCTGGTCAGCGTACTCTGCGGGATGATCCCGTTTCTGGTGGTGCCCGCGCTACGGCGCTGACCGGACCGGGGATTCGCCGGTCAGTTGTTGTTCGAGGGAAATTCGACCGGATTGTTTTGCTTGCCGGTGCCGAATTCAAAGATTTTCCGCAGTACCCCCGGCGCCATGGCCGAGATCGGATTAACGCGAAGCACCGGCTGGCCGAGTGTGCCGACGACCTCGTAGGTCATCCCGAACAACCCTTCATTGCTGCCGCCGCCCAGAAACAGCCCCAGCACCGGAATCTGGCCGAACACGTTGTTGATCCCGTACAATGGAACGAAAGTGCCGCTCATGCGCACCTGGCTTGCGGAATCGATAGTGCCTTCGATGGTACCGCCGATTGTCAGCCCTTTCAGGACCCCCTCCCGGATCGTGAGCTGGCCATTTTGCCGGGTAAATTCCGCGCGCAGTCCCGTGAAGGCAACGCCGCCTTGCGCGCCGGTCGCCCCGCCCGCCGCCAACCGGTCGAGCGCGGCCTCGCCCTTGATCGAGAAGTCGCGAACGCTGATCAGGCCCTCTTTCGCGCTGGGTTCGACGGTCGGCGGATCCATCGCCAATTGAAGCTGGCCGCCGACCAGCTTGGAGTAAGTGTCAACGAAGCGGAAGAATGCGCCGGCGTCATTGGTCTCGAGATAGATCACGTCGCGTCCCTGCGCGCGGCCGCGCAAATCTCCCGTCAGCAGCGTATCGCGTCCAAGCTTGCCGCTGAGCGCAAAGCTTTTGATGGTTCCGTTGCGCCGCGATAATTTGGCATCGACGCTGCGCAGCGCTTCGCCAAAATAGCCCGCGACCGCGCCGAGCTTGATGTCCAGATCGAAATCGACGTTCTTGGCCTTGCTCTTGGGGTCGGCTTCCTTGCCCGAAACCGCGGATTTGAGAAAGCCGCGGCCATCGAACACGTCGCCGCGCATGACGACTTTGAGCGCGCCATCGGGGCCACGATCGGCCCGCAGCGAGGTCTTGTCGCCTTCGGACGGCGAATAGGTCGGGAAGTTCACGTTCATCAGGTCGCCGTTCTGATCGACTTCGACCGATCCCTTGATCGACACGCCGCCGCCATCGACGACGATGTTTTCAAGACGGGTGGACTGCGGCGTCTGGACCACGTTAAAGACGGCCCGACTCGATTTGCCCGGCAGCTTGACCCATCCCGGCAGGATATTGTCGAGCTTCAACGAGGTCAGATCGGCGTCGATGCCGAGGCGGCTGTCGCCTCCGATCTTGCCGATCAGCTTGATCGGGACTGCGCCACTGACCGCCGGTCCGAGATCGAACCCGAGACGGGCGCGGCTGGCGTCGTCGAGCGTCGCCTGCAGTTTGATGTCCGCATCGCCCTCGCTCGGCTTGCGGTAATCGAGCGAGGCCGGCTGCCCGTTGATGCGGACGTCACCCTTGACCTGATAACCCCCGTTGTTGGCGACGACCTTCAGCGCGTTGGCTTCGAGCTTTTGATTCATCACCAGGCGATCGGCGGCGAATCCGCCGAGGTCGGCGGTAATGGCATAGGTGGTGTCGGCTTTGGTCAGTTCGCGCTTGATCGGCAGGCCGAGCGTGACCACCGCGGAAACCGTTCCCTTGCTCGAATTGGGATCGATCAAGGTGCCGGAAAATTCGCTGAGCCTGTCCAAAGCGAGAATCTCCGCCGCCGCCGGTACCGGGCCGTCGATCCGGAATTTAACCCGGGCCGGAGACGGCTTCGGTGCCATATCCGGCACCTCGAAAACAAAATCTGAAATGTTGAGTTTGCGGCCCGTGGGCGTGTCGACCGCGGCCTGCCCGATGGTCACCGTCGCGGTGCGGCCCGTGACATGGGCCTTCAAATCCGCGTCGCGCACCAGCGGCAAATCATCCACCGGCCGCAATGTAACTCCGGTACCGACGATGTTAACCGCGAGGCCGTCGTCGGGAATCGGCGGGCCTCGCCGCGAAAGGTTTCGAACCGGCGAATTGATGCCAATCTCGATGCGCTGCAGCGAGCCGCGTTCGACCCGGCCGATCACCCATTCGCGCACCTCCGGAACGGCCAGGGTCGGCCAGATCCGCTTCAGCGCGGAGGCCGACATCGGCGTTCCCGCAAGACCGAGCTGCAGACGCGGTTCCGCCGAATAGTCGACGCTGCCGCTTCCGGCGACGCCGATTTCCCCGTTGCTGATGTCGGCCTGGGTCAGCAGCACCCGCCGTTTTTCGGTGTCGAAACGCAAATTGATGGCGATGCGATTCAAAATCAGCGGCGGTTCGTTGTCGATTCCGGCCAATACGATGGTGCCGCCACTGAAGCCCATCTGCCAATCGTTGACGCTGTCATTGGGCGGCTCAAGATGCGCGAGCAGCGTGATCCTGTTCGCGCCGGAGAATATCTTGAAAGGGGCCACCAGCACGCGCCGTCCGGCATCCCATTCGACGTTCACTTCGATCGAATCGATCGCCATCGGATAATCAGGCGTATCGCTGTCGATGATGTTTCCGGCGCCGGTGGTGATTTTGCCGCGGAAATAGGTCGGCAGGCCGTCGCGGCCCAATTCGCCCTTCAGTTCGCCGGTGAGCAACAGATCCGCGCTGTAGGTCAGGTCCTTCAGCCGCAACACCCGCAGGATATTGGTCGTCGATACCTTGTCGGCGCGAATATCCACCGATCGCACGCCGTTCGCGGCGGGGCCGACCGCCACCCGAAGCGACCAGGCATGGCTGCTCTCTTCCCCGACACTCAGCACCACGCCACCGCCGCTGGGCCGACGCAGACTGAGGGTGATATTCTGGAAATTCCACTTGTTGCCGCGCTGCTGATCGTCGACGATCAGGTTGCCGTTCTTCAAACCGATTTCGTTGAGATTTTGTCCGTCGAGCCCGGTCAGGCTCAGGCTATCGAGCCAGTCAAGGCCGGCCAGCACTCCGCTCGTGGTATCGCGGCTATTGGGGGCCACCGACGGCGTGTTTGACTGCGCACCTGATGGCGGCGGAGCAACCGGGCTGGCAGGCGTCGCCGCCTGGATTTGACCTGACGGTGACGGCGGGCCGCCCGGCTGTCGCTTTGAGGTGACGCCGGTCGCGAGCGGCCGCGCGTTATCGCCGGTGGACACGGTCACGTAGCCGTCCGGCGTGATGCGCACCGAAAGCTCGGCGTCCACCAGATTGAGGCTCTCGGCGCGAAGCCGCCCCATCAACAGCGCGGAGCCTGAAAGCTTCACCTCGGCTTTCGGCGCGCTCGCCACAATGGCATGGTCGCGATCCCTGACGATGATGTCGCGGATGCGGACAGCGATGCGAATCCGGCCGGCGCGCTCGATCTGCGTGCCGCCGACCTCGACGGTATTGCCGTGGCCGATATTTTCCTCGATCGCCTGGGCCAGCCATGGCGTCGCCATTTCGAGGTTGATCGGACCGGCGCCAAGCCGCCACCAAAGCCCGCCGAAGCATCCGGCAAAGATCACCAGCAAGGCGCCAATGACGACGGCTAGCCGTTTCACCCAGCGTTCACTGGCGACCCACCGGCGAAGCGCTCCGAGGCGATCGCCGAACCGGTGAAAGCGGGAGTTCGACCTCGACAACAGCCGGCGCGCCCGATGACCCGCCGCCTCGTCGTGTTCCTGATCCCAACCGGCATCATCCCACTGCGAGAGCTGGACGTCAGCACGCGGATTTGACCCCTGGGGCGACGTATTCCTTGCCATTGCCTCTCGGTGCTGGCGCTGATTGTCAGATTGATCGCCGCCAAGGCTTCGCCCGTCGACACGCAACGAGCGCTCCCGTGCCGGCATTGCTACCAATCCTCACCTATAGCGTTGCTCGTCATCCGACCCAAGGAGCACGTTCCAAGGAGCACGTTCCAAGAGACACATTCAACGAGCGGATGGGTGGTGCGTCGAATTCCTTGTAAGCTTATTCAGAGGCCATCAGACTCACCTGACAGTCTGCTCGATTCCAGTCTGCCTCAATACCCCAATGATTGATCCGCGGAAAGCGACGAAAGGAAGGCGTATGTCCAAGAAAACGCGCAAGAAATCCTCCAAACCCGCGGCCGGGAAGGCGATCCGCACCCGATCGGCGATGCCTGCGAAAGCGGCGCCTTCGAAGGCACGCAAGGCGACTGCGACCAAGTCAGGCAAGAACACAAAAAACAGGCGAACCGGCACCCCGACCGCAAAAGCATCGCATAAGGCCCCGTCGAAAAAGTTAAAATCATCCAGCCCGGAAAAATCAGCGCCGCCGACGATTGCGGCACCGAAGGCGGCCGCCGCCAGGCCTGACGCTGGAACTCCGCCCGTGAGGAAGCTGCCGGTCGAAAAGGCCGGCGGATCGCCCGCTCCCCGCGTGACCCCTTCCGCACCCGTTTCAGTCCACGCTTCAGTCCACGCTTCAGTACCCTTGGCCGAGGGCGCAAAGGCGCCGGCATTCAGCCTGCCGCGCGACGGCGGCAGCACGGTCTCCCTGAAGGATTACGCCGGCCAAAAGCTGGTGCTGTTTTTCTATCCACGCGCGGACACTCCGGGCTGCACCAAGGAGGCCATCGACTTCACTCGCCTGGCGAGCGCGTTTGCGGACAGCCAGACCGCGGTCCTCGGGGTTTCAGCCGACCCGTTAAAGGCACAAGAAGCCTTTCGAAACAAACACCAACTCTCCACTCCTCTTGTTTCAGATGAGCAACACCAGATGTTGGAGGCTTATGGTGTGTGGGGCGAAAAATCCATGTACGGCAGAAGCTTCCAGGGCATTCTTCGCACAACGGTTTTGATCGGAGGCAATGGCCGCATCGTGAGGATATGGCGCAATGTGAAGGTCGACGGCCATGCCGACGAGGTGCTCGCGGCTGCCCAAGCTGGCTGATTTGCCGACTAAATTGCGGGCCCGCTGATTTGCGGGTCCGCTGATTTGAGAGCCTCGTTCGCTAAAAATTAACCATGAGAAGGTCAAATCACTTCCGTAAATTTGGCCGTACGGAACTCGCCTCCGACCGGCGCGGGAGTGCCGATGTCGTACCGTTCCGGTCATTATACCGAGTATCCCCAGCACCATCCGCACGACCAAGGCAGGCTATCCGCCCGTCGTCCGGTCGCCACCAGCCATGCCGCCCCGGGTACCGCGCAGCACGCACAAGCTGGCTATACGCTGGTGCATGCCGGCAAGCAGGTCCGGTTCGGTCCGGTGGTGTTCTGGATCGTGATCGGCACCGTGACGGCGCTCGGCATGTGGTCGGCCGCGACCGCGACCTATTTCGCGTTCCGCGACGATGTTCTCACCCGGCTGATCGCACGCCAGGCGGAGATGCAATACGCCTACGAAGACCGCATCGCGGAACTGCGCGCGAAGGTGGATCGCACCACCAGCCGACAGTTGCTGGATCAGGAACAGTTCGACCAGAAGCTCGAACAGGTCATGCGCCGCCAGACCACGCTGGAATCCCGCGCCACCGCGCTCGGCACCATTCCGGATGTGCAGGTCACCGGATCGATCAGGGCCCCTTCGCGGGGAACAACCGATCCGGCCCCGTCGGGCGTGCCTAAACCCTCCCCGATCAGCGACACCGTCATTTTCGTGGCGCCTCCGGATCGCGAAGCGCGCCTGGAATCGCGGGCGCCGCTGGTCACCACTCCGCAGCCGAACAAGTTCGCGAAGATCCAGGGCGTCGATAATGTGATTGTCCGCCTGCAGACCTCGCTCGATCAGGTCGAGGGCCGCCAGCTCGCGGCGCTGAGCTCGGTCGAAGACGGCATGGAATCGCGGGTGCGCCGGATGCGCGGCGTGTTCAGCGATCTCGGTCTCGACATGACGCAACTGGAAGCCGCGACCCCGCGCGCGGGCATGGGCGGTCCCTTCGTTCCCGTCAAGCTTGCCGCCGACGCCGGTCCATTCGAGCGTCAGCTCTACCGAATCAACATCACCCGCGCCCAGGTGGAACGTCTCAACCGGACCCTTGCGCTGGTGCCGTATCGAAAGCCGGTGATCGGCGAAGTCGAATTCACGTCCGGTTTCGGGGTCCGCAGCGATCCATTCCTCGGCCGCCCGGCCATGCACACCGGTCTGGATTTCCGCGCGGCCATGGGCGATCCCGTGCGCGCCACCGCGAATGGAAAAGTGGTGTCGTCCGGATGGGCCGGCGGTTACGGCCGCATGGTGGAAATCGACCACGGCAATGGTCTGTCGACCCGCTACGGCCATCTGTCGGAGATCAGCGTCAGGGTCGGGGACCCGATCAAGATCGGGCAGGTGATCGGCGCCGTCGGCTCAACCGGCCGGTCGACCGGTCCGCATCTGCATTACGAAACCAGGATCGACGGCGAAGCGGTCGATCCGCAAAAATTCCTGCGCGCCGGCGTGCGGCTGAGCGCGGGCTGAAGCCGCGGCACGACCCCTGCTCTGCGTTAATCCACATCCTCGACCGCGCCGGGCGATACACCGAAAGCGCGCTGCGCCAGCGTCGCCGCCATGAATTCGTCGAGGTCACCGTCGAGCACGCCTGAGGTATCCGAGGTCTGCACCCCGGTGCGCAGGTCCTTCACCATCTGATAGGGCTGCAGGACATAAGAGCGGATCTGATGGCCCCAGCCGATATCGGTCTTGGCGGCCTGGTCGGCGGCGGCCTGCTCCTCGCGCTTCTTCAATTCGATTTCGTAGAGCCGCGCGCGCAGCATGTCCCACGCCTGCGCCTTGTTCTTGTGCTGCGACCGTCCGGCCTGACAGACCACCGCAACCCCGGTCGGAATGTGGGTGAGCCGCACGGCGGATTCGGTCTTGTTGACGTGCTGACCGCCGGCGCCGCCGGAGCGCATGGTGTCGGTGCGCACGTCGGATTCCTTGATGTCGATCTTGATGCTGTCGTCGACCACCGGGAATATCGCGACGCTGGAGAACGAGGTGTGGCGGCGCGCGTTGGAATCGAATGGCGAGATCCGCACCAGCCGGTGCACACCCGCTTCGGTCTTCAGCCAGCCATAGGCATTGTGGCCGCTGATCTGGATGGTGGCGGATTTGATGCCGGCTTCCTCACCCTGCGTCTCTTCCAGATATTCGATCTTGAAACCGTGCTTCTCGGCCCAGCGCGTATACATCCGCAGCAGCATCGAGGCCCAGTCCTGGCTTTCGGTGCCGCCGGCACCGGCGTGAACCTCGAGGTAGGAATCGAAGCGATCGGCCTCGCCCCCCAGCAACGCCTCGAGCTCGCGGCGCGCGACTTCCTTTTTCAGGGCCTTGAGCGCGGCCTCGGCCTCGGCCACCACGCCTTCATCGTTCTCGGCCTCGCCGAGTTCGATCATGCCGATATTGTCCTCGAGCTCGCGTTCGACCTTGCCGATGCCACTGAGCGCGTCCTCCAGCGAGGTTCGCTCCTGCATCAGCTTCTGCGCCTTCTGCGGGTCGTTCCAGAGATTGGGGTCTTCGGCGAGCTTGTTCAGCTCCGCCAGGCGTGCCGTGGATGCATCGACGTCAAAGATGCCTCCTCAGCAGCCCGACTGACTGCTTGATCTCTTCAACGAGGCGTTCGACTTCAGCGCGCATGGCTTCTCTGATCTGCGGCGCAAGCCGCTATTGCAGGGTGTGAGGGATGTAGCGGCGAAGGCCGCAAAGCGCAATCGGGCTCGTTCTATTTAAGTGTTTTCTTCGTGCCAACCGGCGCCCGCGTCGCCCAAGTCCGCTAGTAATGCCCGCTAGTAAAGCCCGCCGGTACCGGAGCGCATGATGGTGCGATCGGCGTCCGGCGACACCGTGAGCGAACGGCCGTCGGCATCGGCAACGCCAATGACCGAATAATTATCCGGCGGCGCCGTGCCCGGCTTGAAGGCTTCGAGAATCGTCCGGCCGCCGTCGCCCGGACCGGCGCGCATGCCGCTCTTGGCATCGACCCGGATCAGCTTGATCCCCGCCGGCACCTTGAACGGAATAGCCGGCTTGTCGGCGAGCGCGAGTTTCAGGAAGTCGCGCGCGATCGGCGCGGCCAGATGGCCGCCGGTCGCGGCATTGCCTCGGCCGAGCGGCCGCGGCTTGTCGAAACCCAGATAGATGCCGACCACGATGTCGGGCGAGAAGCCGACGAACCAGGCGTCTTTCGCCTCGTTGGTGGTGCCGGTCTTGCCGGCGATCGGCTTGCCGACTTCCTTCACTGCGATGGCGGTGCCGCCTTGCACCACGCCTTCCAACATCGAGGTGATCTGATAGGCGGTCATGGTATCCAGCACCTGTTCGCGGCGATCGACGAGTTGCGGCTCGGGCTGGTTCTTCCAGCCGCCGGGAGCTTCACAGCCCCGGCATTCGCGGGCGTCGTGCTTGAATATCGTATGACCGTAGCGATCCTGAATACGGTCGATCAGGGTCGGCTTGACGCGACGGCCGCCATTCGCAAACATCGAATAGGCCGTGACCATCCGCATCACGGTGGTTTCGCCGGCGCCGAGCGCATAGGACAGATAGTTCGGCAATTCATCATAGACGCCGAAGCGCCTAGCATACTCGCCGATCAAGGGCATGCCGATGTCCTGCGCCAGACGCACCGTCACCGTATTCAACGACAGGCGTAACGCGTTGCGCAGCGTCGTCGGCCCCTGATACTTGCCGTTCGAGAAATTCTCCGGGCGCCAGACGCCACCGCCCTGCCCCTGGTCGATTTCAATCGGCGCGTCGACCACGACGGTCGACGGCGTATAGCCATTGTCCAGCGCCGACGAATAGACGATCGGCTTGAACGACGAACCCGGCTGCCGGTAGGCCTGGGTCGCGCGGTTGAACTGACTCTGGTCGAATGAGAAGCCGCCGACCATCGCCAGCACGCGACCGGTCCAGGGATCCATCACCACCATCGCGCCGGACACTTCCGGCAGCTGGCGCAAGCGGTACTGGCCTTCGACCGGATTGCCGTCCTTGAATAACGGATCCGCATAGATAACGTCACCCGGCGACAGCACCTGCGACATCGCCGTCGGCGTCCTGCCCTTCGCCGGTCCGGCCGTGGGCTTGGCCCAGCGGATGCCATCGAGCGTGATGATTCCGGTCTGCCGTTCCTTGCTGATGGCACCACCGAGTTCGCGGCCGGGCTGAAAACCGATCCGCGCCGATTGATCGCTGGTCTCCAGCACCACGGCCATCCGCCATGGCGAGATGTCCGACAGCGATTTGACGTCGGCCAGTCTCACGCCCCAGTCGCCGGCGATATCGAGCTTGCTCAGCGCGCCCCGCCAGCCCTGCGCCTCGTCGTAATTGACGATGCCGGCCGCCATGGTCTTGCGCGCCATCACCTGGATCTTCGGATCGAGCGTAGCCCTGACCGACAGGCCACCTTCGTAGAGTTTCTTTTCGCCGTAGCGCTCGAAGATATCGCGGCGAACTTCCTCGGCGAAATATTCACCGGCGAAAATATGCGCCCCGTTGGAGCGGTTGGTGACGGTCAGCGGGTCCTTGCGGGCCTTGTCGGCATCGGCCTGCTTGATCCAGCCATTTTCCAGCAAGCGGTCGACCACATAATTTCGCCGCTCGATCGCCCGGTCGCGGTTGCGCACCGGATGCAGCGCCGCCGGCGCCTTCGGCAGCGCCGCCAGATAGGAGGCTTCCGCAACCGTGAGTTCGTTCACCGATTTGTCGAAATAGACCAGCGAGGCCGCGGCGACACCGTAAGCGCCAAGGCCGAGATAGATTTCATTGAGATAGAGTTCGAGAATCTTGTCCTTGGAATAGGCGCGCTCGATCCGCATCGCCAGCAAGGCTTCCTTGATCTTGCGGGTGAACGACACTTCATTGGTCAGGAGAAAGTTCTTCGCCACCTGCTGGGTGATCGTGGAGGCGCCCTGCGGACGGCGGTTGGAGCCAAAGTTCTGCGCGTAGAGAACCGCGGCACGCGCCATGCCGGAAAAGTCGATACCGCCATGCTCGTAGAAATTCTTGTCCTCGGCCGCGAGGAAGGCGTTGATGACCAGTTTTGGAACCGCCTGGATCGGCAAATACAGGCGGCGCTCCTTGGAATATTCGCCGAGCAGCGCACCATCCGCGGCATGAACGCGCGTCATCACCGGCGGCTCATAATCCTGCAGCTGCGAATAATCCGGCAAGTCCTTGGAAAAATGCCAGATCAGCCCCGCCACGGCGGCGACGCCCACCAGGAACACAACGGTTCCGGCGGCGAACAGGAAACCCAAGAACCGCACCAGCAAGCGCATTATCGAATATCCGTTTCAGCCCGTGCGCCGCAACTTTTGGCGCTTTCCTTAACGCGAATCCTGGCACGGAACGATCGAGCATTCCACGCAGACGCATAACACGCTGGCCACGAGGCAGTTTTGAACGATTCCGAGGACCTCGCGCCAGCTTTTTTATAGTGCAGTCGCTGTGGCCAAACTAGGGCTACCGGCATCGCGGTTCCCTTCAGTTGGCCGGACCGGCGGTTGCGAGACGTTTGGCGAAGAAGGCATCGATGGCATGCGCCACCGACCCAACCGTTCGGGAACGCCAATTCTCCGAGACCAGATGTTCGAGATCTTCCTTGTTCGAGACGTAGCCGAGCTCGATCAGCACCGACGGCACGTCAGGGGCCTTCAGTACCCTGAATCCGGCCGATTTGAGCGGGTGCTTGTGCATCCGCGTGGTCGTCTTCATATCGCCCATCAGGAGGCGCGCGAACCGGTTCGAGAAGGTTCGGGTTTCGCGCTGCGCGAGGTCGATCAGAATGTCGGCGACGTCGGTCGGCTCTTCGGTCAGGTTTACGCCGCCGATGGCGTCCGCCTTGTTTTCGGCCTCGGCCAGCCTTTCCGCCTCGGCGTCGGAAGCGCGGTCCGATAGCGTATAGATCGTGGCGCCCTGGGCATCGCCCTCGCGACGCGGCAGGGCGTCGGCATGGATCGATACGAACAGCGCGGCCGACTGATTGCGCGCGATCCTGACCCGGTCATTGAGCGGGATGAAGGTGTCGTCGGTGCGGGTCATGACGACCCGATATTTGCCGCTCTTCTCGATGCGATCGCGCAACGCCGAGCCGAATTCCAGCACCAGGTTCTTTTCGTATTCATTGCCGGACTGGGTGCCGTTGTCGATGCCGCCATGGCCGGGATCGATCACGATCACGGGACGCAAATCAGCTGGCGTGGCGGGCTTGTCCAGCACTGCCGCGGGCTCCGCCTGCGCCTCGATGGTGGCGACGGCGTCTTTGGTTGCGGCGATCGCGGGCCGCAGCTCGGGCCGGTTGTCGACTGAGAGCGACTGAACGAAGGTGGTGCGGTCCACTTCTTCCAGTTCAAGCACCAGCCGCGGCGGTTGTCCGTTGGCTGCCTCGAGCAGATAGGAATTGGCGATCCTGGCCGGGCCATTCAGATCGAACACGATCCGCGAGCCGCCGGGCATCACCAGACCGTAGCGAAATGCCTTGATCAGCCCGCGCCCGGCAGTGCCGGCACCGGCAGGAAGCTGAAAGCTGACCTGGGGAATATCGAGCACCACGCGGTACGGATCGGCCAGCGGAAAGGCACGAAACGAGATGGTCTGGTCGAGGTCGAGAATGAAGCGGGTCTGTTTGCCGTCACCGGCCAGGCGGACGTCCGAGACCACCGGAATGCCAGACGCCGCGATCGGTTTCGAAGGCTGATCTTCGGTCGCGCGGCCAATGGCGACCGGGGAACACAGCAATGCTGCGGCGCACAATAGCGCGCAGATCAGCAAAACATAATGATTTGCGCGGCTCGCCAACGAATCTATGCCTCCGAGCAGCCCTCTTACCGCAATAGAACCACAGGGTTAACCACTGCTTAAGGCCCCCGCGGCGAATAAGGCCGAGTGTTGCCGGGGGGCGACGCTTCACTTGCACGCGGCGACCAATCCACGTATGTAAAAGGGGCTGACGGCTAAAACTCCCGGTTGTGTCGCGTTCAGCCTCCCGGTGCAGCGCCGGAACCTTCGAACAAATCTGAGGTTCCAGCGTCCTTCCGATCCCTCCACGGCCAGCGCAGCGCGCGGCTGACAAGGAGCGGCGGTTTCGAGCCCGAGCGGCGTCCGGTCCCAGGTTACCATCTTGTTCCAGGGACGGCTTTAGACACGGCATAACCGATTATCGGGCCGCATGGCCCCGATATGCGATGGCCGGCGGGCGCTTTGGCGCCACGCCGGGCTGTCAGCGACCGACAAGGCGGCGCTTTTTGCCGCCAACGTGTTCAGACGGGCCGACGCTTGATGCGCCAGACTGTGTTGCCGACGATGATCCACGGAAGAACCGCGCCGACGCGGAGCGAAAGCTCCGCGCGTCGTTTTACTCCGCCAAGATCCCGTTCGGCTCGGCGCCCCGGGTTGCGTTTTGGCCTTCCCCTCACCCCCGAATCAGGTGGACCGTCGCGTCACCCGGCCGCGCCATACGCGCGCACCGACATACGCGCCCGCCGCCGTCAAGAGTCCCAAAATGCCCAACAAAATGTTGATCGATGCCACCCACCCGGAAGAGACCCGGGTCGTCGTGGTCCGCGGCAATCGCGTCGAAGAGTTTGATTTCGAGACCGCTCAGCGCAAACAACTGCGCGGCAATATCTATCTCGCCAAAGTCACGCGCGTAGAGCCATCGCTGCAAGCCGCCTTCATCGAGTATGGCGGCAACCGTCACGGCTTTCTCGCCTTCAGCGAAATCCATCCGGACTATTATCAAATTCCGGTCGCCGATCGCCAGGCCCTGATCGAGGCGGACGAGCGCGCCCATCGCGAGGCCGAGGAAGAAACCGAAAATCGCTCCAACAACCGCCGCCGCCCGCGTCACCGCAACTCGCGCCGCCGCGGCAATGGCGAACGCGTCCAGAGCGAGATCGTCGAGAACGCCAGCACCGATCCGTCGCAGGCCGCTCAGCCCTTTGAACATGCTGATGGTTCGCACCCCGACGACAGCCACGGCCACGACGCCGGCCATCACCACGCCGATGCCGAGCATCATGACCACGAACATCATGACCATGAAGATCATGAGCATTCACACGATCATGAGCATGAACACGCTGATGGAGAGCACGTTCACGCGAGCGAAACGCCTGCCGTTGAATCCTCGCCCGATATGCCGGTGTCGATGGCGATCGAGGCATCGGCCGCGGTAGCGCCAGAAGCGCACGAAGAACATGCGCATGACGAGCACTTCCACGAGGAGGACGCGCGCGAAAACGCCGCCCATGCCGACGACGCGCCGCACGCCGAGCACGGCGACGGTGAGCACGCCAGTGAAGCCCACGCCGTTCCATCCCACGACGAACATGCCGCCGCGTCGCATGGCGACGAGCATCACGACGATGACGATGAAGGCGATGAAGCCGAGGAAGAAGTCGTTGAATCCGTCGGCGGCGACGATGTCATGGAAGAAGTGCCCGAGCGCGCCTTCCGCCCGCGCCGGCAATACAAGATCCAGGAGGTCATCAAGCGCCGCCAGGTCATGCTGGTGCAGGTGGTCAAGGAAGAGCGCGGCAACAAGGGCGCCGCGCTGACGACCTATTTGTCGCTGGCCGGCCGTTATGCCGTCCTGATGCCGAACACCGCGCGCGGCGGCGGCATCAGCCGCAAGATCACCTCGGCGCAGGATCGCTCACGGCTGAAGGAAGTGGTGCAGGATCTCGACGTGCCCGAGGGCATGGGGATCATTCTGCGCACCGCGGGCGCCTCGCGCACCAAGCCCGAAATCAAGCGCGACTTCGAATATCTGATCCGGATGTGGGAAACCGTGCGCGACATGACCCTGAAGTCGCAGGCACCGACCCTCGTCTACGAGGAAGGCTCGCTGATCAAGCGGTCGTTGCGCGATCTCTACAACAAGGAAATCGACGAAATCCAGGTTGCCGGCGAAGCCGGCTATCAGGAAGCCCGCGATTTCATGAAGATGCTGATGCCCTCGAACGTGCGTGCGGTCCGGCAATATCGCGACGGCCAGCCGCTGTTCTCGCGGATGGGCGTCGAGAGCCAGCTCGATGCGATGTTCTCGCCGACCGTGCAATTGCGCTCCGGCGGCTACATCGTGATCAACCAGACCGAAGCGCTGGTTTCGATCGACGTCAATTCCGGTCGCTCGACCCGCGAACATCACATCGAGGATACCGCGCTCAAGACCAACCTCGAAGCCGCCGAGGAAGTCGCACGCCAGCTGCGCCTGCGCGACCTCGCGGGCCTCATCGTCATCGACTTCATCGACATGGACGAGAAGCGCAACAACCGCTCGGTGGAACGCAAGCTCAGCGACTGCCTGCGGCAGGACCGCGCGCGCATCCAGGTCGGGCGCATTTCGCATTTCGGTCTGCTCGAAATGTCGCGCCAGCGCATCCGCGCCAGCGTGCTGGAGAGTTCGACCGAGCCCTGCCCGCAATGCGGTGGCAGCGGGCACGTGCGCTCGGTATCGTCGGTGGCGTTGCAGTTGCTGCGCGGCCTTGAGGAAATATTGATGAAGGGCGCGACCCACAATCTCGTGGTGCGCACCCGGACCGATGTTGCGCTCTACGTACTCAACCACAAGCGCGGCCATCTGCGCGATCTCGAAAACAGTTTCAAGGTCACGCTTGCCGTGATCGCCGATCCGACCGTGAGCGGCCAGCAGTCGTTCATCATCGATCGCGGTGAACAGGTGCACACGCTGGAGGCCGCCAAGGCGCTGCTGGCAGCGCAGGTCGCCGCGTTCCCGCCGCACGTCGAGGAAGCGTTCGACGAGGACGAACCGTTCGACATCGAAGCCGAAGCGGAAGTCGAAACCGACGAGACCGAAGGCCTGGTCGGCGATTCGTCCGTCAGCGAGGCAAGGGACGGCGAACCCGATGCGGATGGCCACAAGCGCAAGCGGCGGCGGCGGCGACGCGGCCGTTCCGGCGAGGCTCGCGAAGGTGGCGGGCGTGATGAGAACGTGGTGCGGGACGACAATGCTATGGCGCCGATCGCGCCTGACGCGGGTGCGATCGCAGGCACCGATGAAGCCGAATCCGACGAGGACGAATCCGAGGAGCAGCCCGGCGTTGTTCGCGCCGATCAGGCCGCAGGCGGCGAGCGGCGGCCCCGCCGCCGCGGACGCCGTGGCGGACGCCGCCGGCGCGGCGGACCGGAGGACGGTCTCGCCGGATCGATTGCCGACGAACTCGGGCCAACCTCGGCTCCGGAAGCGACCAGCGCGGTTGCCGATTTCGATGGCTATTCCGCCCCGGAACCCTCTGTGCCGGTGATCCAGCCCGAATCCATTGCACCGACCCCCGAACCACAACCGGCCGATCATGGTCACGGGGAGGCCCGCGCCTCCACCCAGGAAGAGACCGCTCAGGAAGCCGAGCGCGCCGCGCGGCGGCGTTCGACGGTACGCGAAAAAGTCAGCTTCCTGGTCAATGCCCAGCCCGAGGCCACCTCGCCCGTCACGCACAGCCCGCCCGGACCATCGGCGCCCCCTGCCCCGGCGGAGCCCGCTTCCGAGGACACCCAGCCCCGCCGCGCGGGATGGTGGTCACGGCGCTTCGGTAACGGCGAATAGATCATCAGGATTCGTGAAACGAAAAACCGCCCGGCAAAACCGGGCGGTTTTTATTTGTGGGAATAGCAAAAGCCATTTCGGACGAAAGCTCGCAGCAAACCTGATGCGGCCCGGCTACCGGTTCGAGGCAAAAAACGTGGCAAACCAAAACAATTCGGTTCCAATCCGATCAGAACCGATCTCGCTTTAGATTAGCCCGTCGTCACCGCCGTCTCCAGATCCGACGGATCGATGGTCTTGTTGAGATTGGCGTGCAGCCGCTCGTGATCGAGTTCGCCTTCCCACCACGACACAAACACCGTGGCAATGCCATTGCCGGTGATGTTGGTGAGCGCACGGACCTCGCTCATGAACTTGTCCACCGAGAACACGATCGCCATGCCCGGTACCAGCGCCGGATTGACCACCGAGAGCGTCGCCGCCAGCGTGATGAACCCCGCGCCGGTGACGCCGCTGGCGCCCTTCGAGGTCAGCATCGCGACCACCAGAATGGTCAATTGCTGGCCGAAAGTCAGGTCGACGCCAAGCGCCTGGGCGATGAACAGCGTCGCCAGCGTCATATAGATATTGGTGCCGTCGAGGTTGAACGAATAGCCGGTGGGCACCACCAGCCCGACCACCGATTTTGAACAACCGAGCCGCTCCAGCTTCTCCATCAATTGCGGCAGCGCGCTTTCGGACGAACTGGTGCCGAGCACGATCAGCAATTCATCCTTGATATAGCCGATGAACTTGAAAATATTGAAACCGATCAGGCGCGCGATCAGGCCGAGCACGAGGATCACGAACAGCCCCGCCGTCGCATAGAACAGCGCGATCAGTCCAATCAGATTGCCGAGCGCGGCCGGCCCGAATTTCCCGATAGTATAGGCCATCGCGCCGAAGGCGCCGACCGGCGCGGCCTTCATGACAATGGCGATCACGCCGAATACCGCGTGGGACGTGTCATCGACGAGGTCGCGCAGCCGGTGGCCGCGTTCGCCGAGCGCCATCAGCGCAAAGCCGAACAGAATAGCGAACAACAGAACCTGCAGGATGTCGCCGCGCGCCAGCGCGCCGACCACGCTGTCGGGAATGATGTTGAGGACGAAATCGACCGACTTCTGCGATTCCGCCTGCTTGACGTAAGTCGCGACCGCCGCGGCGTCGGGCTTCGCCGCCAGCCCGTGGCCGACTTGAATGAGGTTGCCCATCAGCAGGCCGAGGATCAGCGCGAAGGATGAGACGATTTCAAAATAGACCAGCGCCTTGACGCCGACGCGGCCGACCTTGCGGGCATCCTGAATGTGCGAAATGCCCGAAACCACCGTGCAAAAGATGATCGGCGCGATCACCATCTTGATCAGCTTGATGAAGCCGTCGCCGAGCGCCTTGATCCAGTCATTGGTGGCCAGTTCCGGCAATTTCCAGCCCACGACCACGCCGAGCAGTATGGCGATCAACACCTGAACATAAAGGATCTTGTACCAGGGTTTAGCGGCGCGGGCCGGCGCCTCGGTTGCGATCGTTGCCGCCATCAGTCTCACTCCCCAACCTTAACTATCGGTCCGTCGCGTTTGGCGCGGGCCGCCCTGTTTCCGGATACAGCCAAAAGCAATTGGATCAACGAAGTCAATGGCACCGGCGCATTTTACGGCGTTTGGAGCCAGCGCGTCGGATCGAATCTGCGACTGATGGCCTCATCCAAGCCATTGCGCGATGCGCGCGACCGCTTCGCGCATTTCGTCGGCCGAACGCGCATAGGAGAACCGGATGAACTGGCGGCCGTGAACCGGATCGAAGTCGATGCCGGGGGTTGCGGCGACGCGCGCCTGTTCCAGCATCTCGCCGGCGAATTTGAAACTGTCGGAGGTGAATTCCGAAACGTCGGCGTAAAGGTAAAATGCGCCGTCGGCCGGCAGGAATTTGGTGAGGCCGGCCCGCGGCAGGCCCTCGATCAGAATGCGGCGGTTCTCCAGATAGCCGCGCTTGACCTCTTCCATCTCCGGGCGGCCTTCGAACGCCGCCTCGGCGGCAATCTGCGACAGCGTCGGTACCGAGATGGCGAGATTTTGCTGCAACCGCTCGATCGGACGCACCAGAGGTTCCGGCGCCACCATCCAGCCGACCCGCCAGCCGGTCATGCAGAAGTATTTCGAGAACGAGTTGATGACGAGCGCATGGGGCGAAAGCTCCGCCGCGGTCACCGCCGGAAACGCATAATCGAGGCCGTGATAGATCTCGTCAGAAATGAAACGGATACCCGCGCTTTCCGCCGCCGCAATCAGGCTGGTGAGGGCTTCGCGGGACATCATGGTACCGGTGGGATTGGCCGGACTTCCGACCAGCACCCCCTTCAGCGGTGTCTTGCGATGGACCGACAGCAAGGTTTCACCGGTCAGGGCATGCCGGGTTTCGCTCGAGGTCTCGATCAGCACCGGCTCACAGCCCAGCGCGGTGAGAATATGGCGATAGGGCGGGTAACCGGGCACGGTGACCGCAACCCGGTCGCCGGGCTCGAACATGGCCAGAAAGCCCAGGATGAACGCGCCCGAAGAGCCCGTGGTGACCACAATGCGCTCGGCATCGACATCACAGCCGTAAGCCTCGCGGTAGTGGCGGGCGATGCGCCCGCGCAACGAGGGGGTTCCCAGCGCGGAAGTATAGTCGATCCGCCCGCCATCGAGCGCGGCATGCGCGGCCATGATCGCCGCTTTCGGCGCCGAAGCCGCCGGTTGTCCCACTTCCATGTGAATGACATGGCCGCCGGCCGCTTCGATGCGCGCCGCGGCCGCCATCACATCCATCACCATGAACGGCGGAACGTCGCTTCGCCCCGATGCCGCCAGCAGGCCTTTTGCACGGTCTCTCAGTGTCGCTTCAGGCATCGATATCTGCTATTTGAGCTGGCGCCCCAGACTAGCCGCATTCGGCGGTTTGTTAGGGCATATCGCGTATCCGCCCCGCCGCCAATCATTAAAGACTGCTCGATGCTGCTCCGCCTAGCGTTACGCAAGAAAACCTGGAAGCTCACCGCCGTCACCGCCGCGATCGCGCTTGCGCTTGCGCCGATATCGGCGCTGGCGGAGGAAAAGGAAAAGGGCCCGCCGATACTGCGCGACACCGAGACCGAGCAATTGCTGCGCGACTACTCGCGACCGATCCTGCGGGCCGCCGGCCTCGAGAAGCAGAACATCCAGGTGACCATCATCAATGAGAGCGTTTTTAACGCCTTCGTCGCCGACGGCCACCGCATTTTCGTGAACTACGGCGCATTGATGCAGTCGGAGACCCCGAACCAGATCATCGGGGTGCTGGCGCACGAAACCGGCCATCTGGCCGGCGGCCATCTCGCCAAGCTTCACGAGCAACTGGAGCGGGCACAGACGCAGGCGGTCATCGCGATGCTGCTGGGGGCCGGCGCGCTCGCGGCGGGCGCCAAGAGCGGTAACGGCAATAACGGTCTGGCCGATGCCGGCGCGGCCGCCATTGTCGGGCCGCAGGAAATGATCCGCCGCAGCCTGCTCTCCTATGTGCGCGGACAGGAAGAAAACGCCGACCGCGCCGGCGTGAAGTTTTTGACCGCAACCGGCCAGTCCGCGAAGGGCATGTACGACACCTTCAAGCGGTTCACCAATGACAGCCTGTTCGCCGCGCATGGGGCCGATCCTTACGTCCAGTCGCATCCGATGCCGGCCGAGCGCGTTGCCGCGCTGGAGGAAATGGCGCGAACCAGTCCCTATTGGGACAAGAAGGACGATCCGGCCCTGCAAATGCGCCACGACATGATGCGCGCCAAGATCTCGGCCTTCATGGAGCGGCAGGACACCGTCTATCGGCGCTATCCGATATCGAATACCGGCATGCCGGCGCGCTATGCGCACGCGATCACAACCTATCTGCACGGCGATTTGCACAATGCGCTCACCCAGATCGACGGGCTGATCGCGGCGCAGCCCAACAACCCCTATTTTTATGAATTGCGCGGCCAGGCGCTGCTGGAAGGCGGCAGGCCCGCGGAGGCGATTGCGCCCCTGCGCAAGGCGGTGCAACTCTCGAATAACGCGCCGCTCATCGAGATGTTACTTGGGCAGGCGCTGGTGGCGTCCGATAATAAGGCCTACGCTGAGGAAGCGATCGGGATTCTGCGTGCCGCGGTGGCGCGCGAGACCGAGGCGCCGCTTGGCTATTTGCAGCTTGCAATGGCCTACAGCCGAAAGGGAGATTTGGCGGAGGCCGATCTGGCATCGGCACAGGCGGCCTATCTTCGCGGCGACAACAAGACCGCGCGCGATCTCGCCTCCCGCGCCAAAACCCGTTTCGCCGTCGGCACGCCCGGATGGGTCAAGGCCGACGACATCATCACCGCCAAGCCGCCACCAAAGAGCAAGTAAAAATAAGCCGAGTTGAGCTAAGCCGAATCGAACCAAGCCATGAGAAATAAACTGACCTGACCTAGCAAGGTTTCCGAAAGCCGCTTTTAAAAGAACTTGCTCCAAGAACTTGCTCCTAAGAACTTGCCCCTAAGAACTTGCCCCTAAGAACTTGCCGTAAGTCTCACTCAAGAGGATTTGCCGATGCCTCCGTTCCGCCTGCTGATGCCCGCCCTGCCCGCTTTGTTCGCGTTCGCCCTGTGGGTCACGCCGCCGGCGGCATCGGCGGAAACCTTCTCCGACGGCCAGCGCGGGGAGATCGAGAGCATCGTCAAGAATTATCTGATCGCCCATCCCGAGGTGCTGGAAGAGGCGATGGCCGAACTGAACAAGCGCCAGGCCGCCGCCGAAGCGGAGAAGCACGAAGCCAGCGTCGCCACCAACGCCGATGCGATTTTCAATTCGCCGCGCGGTGTCACGCTCGGCAACAAGGACGGCGACGTTACCTTCGTCGAATTCTTCGACTACAATTGCGGCTACTGCAAACGCGCCATGTCCGACATGCTCGATCTGATGAAAACAGATCCCAAGCTGAAGGTGGTGCTGAAGGAATTCCCGGTGCTGAGCGAGGGTTCGGTCGAAGCCGCGAAGGTCGCGGTCGCCGTGCGGATGCAGGATCCCGGCGGCAAGAAATATCTCGATTTTCATCAGAAGCTGCTCGGCGGACGCGGCCCGGCGGACAAGGCGCGCGCGATGGCCGCGGCCAAGGAGGCCGGTCTCGATACCGCCAGGATCGAAAAGGATCTGGCGAGCCCGGAAGTGCGCGCCACCATCGAGGAAAACTTCAAGCTCGCCGAAGCGATGGGCATGAACGGCACGCCGAGCTATGTGATCGGCAAGCAAGTGGTGATCGGCGCGGTCGGTCTTGACGGTCTCCGGGAGAAAATCGGCGTCGCCCGTTGCGGCAAGGCGACCTGTTGAGCCAACGCCAACCGTTGAACGTTCGATAGAGCAAGGGCCGGCTGTTTAGCCGGCCCTTTTATTTTGGCGATTTGCGAAACGCGCGAGCGTTCATCGCCCATTCACAAAACAAAATCGCACAAAACAAAATCGCACAAAACAAAATCGATGGAACCGCGGATCTCGGGGAACATCGCCCATCTCCTTTCGTTGTCGGCCATGCAACACACAAACACCTGAGGAGATATTTTGATGTTCAAACGTTTAATGATGACGACAGCCGCAGCGGCGCTGATCGCCGGAACCGGTTTCGCCCATGCGCAGGGAATGAACCGCGAAACGCCGTCGGCGGGCGCGGGCACGCAGCAGAGCGCGCCTACGGATCGCGGTCCCGCTGCCGCGGCGGCCGAGGAAAAGATGCAGCCCCAGGGCGGCAAGACCCAGCGCACGCAAGGCGACATGAAGTCCGGGCCCAAGAGCGAGAAGTCGGCCCAGGAAAACAATACCAACAACAATATGAAGGGCGAAAAGCCCAACAGCATGCGCTCGGAGACCAACGACAAGGGCGCCGCGGGTAAAGACATGAAGGCCGAAGACCGCAACGGCACCATGAACGCGGATTCGAAGGGCGCCGCCGACAACAAATCCCAGACCGTTGGCCAGGCCGGCGCCGGCGCCAAGCTCTCGACCGAGCAGCACACCCGGATCACGTCGGTGATCAGGGATCAGCACGTGGCCCCGGTTACCAGTGTGAACTTCTCGATCGCAGTCGGTACCCGCATTCCCCGCGACGTCACCTTCCATCCGCTGCCGACGGAGATCGTGACGATTTATCCGGACTGGCGCGGATATGAATTCATCCTGGTCAACGATCAGATCGTGGTGGTGAATCCGCAGACGTTCGAAATCGTCGCCGTCATCGATGCCTGATATCGGCCAAAACGGTGATCCGGGGCGGGCCGAAAGGCTCGCCCTTTTCCGTTCGCATCCAGGCTTCCGAGCCGGCCACGTCCTGGAGACGGCGCTATCCTTTAACATTGGTTAACGAGTAGTTTCCGTAGGTTCCACGCGGGTTTTTACCAAATAGATGAGGCATTTGAGCGTTGTCGCGAAGGGCCTAAAGGCTTCCCCTGGGCCCGGTTGTTACCTATAACCGCGCCACCTACCACCACATTGCCGGGATCTGGATGGCCAAGACACCTGCCGACAAGACGCCTGCCGACAAGACAGCTGCCGAGACGATTTACGTGCTCAACGGCCCGAATCTCAATCTGTTGGGAACCCGCGAGCCCGAGACCTACGGCCACGCCACGCTCGCCGACGTCGAGAAGCTCTGCGCGCAGACGTCGGCGCAATTCGGCATGAAGGCCGATTGCAGGCAGTCCAACCGCGAGGGCGAACTGATCGATTTCATCCACGAGGCGCATGCCAGGAAGGCCGCGGGAATTATCATCAATGCCGGAGGCTATTCGCACACCTCGATTGCCCTGCATGACGCCCTGGTGGCGGTGAAGATTCCGACCGTCGAAGTGCACATCAGCAATATCCACGCCCGCGAGAGTTTCCGTCATCACTCCTTCACCGCCAGGGCCGCTTTCGCGACGCTGTCAGGCTTCGGCATCGACGGTTACCGACTCGCGATTTCCGGTCTTGCCGCCAAGCTCGGCGTCAAGGCAAAAGCCTGACGCATCCGCCCTCCCCAAGCAGAAAGTTCCGGATCAAGCTCATGGCGCGCCAGCCTGACGACAAAACAGCCGCAAAATTCACCAGCAGCGACAGTGCGCTTATTCGCGAACTCGCTTTGCTACTGGACGAGACCAGTCTGACCGAGATCGAGATCGAGCGCGCCGGCTTGCGGCTGCGGGTGGCGCGCAATGTCAGCATCGCGGCATCGATGCCGGCGAGCTTGCAGCCGGCGGCCTCGGCGCCGGCGGCTGCCGCCGCACCGGTCGCCGTGGCCGACGTCGCCAAGCACCCGGGCGCGGTGCCCTCGCCGATGGTCGGCACGGCCTATCTGGCTTCCGAGCCCGGCGCCAAGCCATTCATCGAGATCGGCACCAAGGTGTCGGTCGGGCAAACGCTGCTGATCATCGAAGCGATGAAGACGATGAACCAGATCCCATCCACGCGCGCGGGCACCGTGACACAAATTCTCGTCGAGGACGGCCAGCCGGTCGAATTCGGCGAACCGCTGGTGATTATCGAGTAAGAGCGCGCGGTGCCTGGCGAATAGTCTTCGCTGCCGTCATTCGCCATTCACCGCTCGCCACTCACTGTCTAGGACAACATGTTCGACAAGATCCTGATAGCCAATCGCGGCGAAATCGCACTGCGTATTCTGCGCGCGTGCAAGGAACTCGGCATCGCCACCGTTGCGGTGCATTCCACCGCCGACGCCGACGCCATGCATGTGCGGCTGGCCGACGAGAGCGTGTGCATCGGCCCGCCGCCGTCAAAGGACAGCTATCTCAACGTGCCGGCGCTGCTGGCCGCTTGCGAGATTACCGGCGCCGATGCGGTGCATCCCGGCTACGGCTTTCTGTCGGAAAATGCCCGCTTTGCCGAAATTCTCGCCGATCACAATCTGCATTTCATCGGGCCAAAGGCCGAACACATCCGCCTGATGGGCGACAAGATCGAGGCCAAGAAGACCGCCAAGCGGCTCGGCATTCCCGTCGTGCCGGGTTCCGATGGCGGCGTCGGTCCCGAGGACGACGCGATGGCGATCGCGCAGGCGATCGGTTTTCCGGTGCTGGTGAAGGCGGCTTCGGGTGGCGGCGGCCGCGGCATGAAAGTCGCACAGACCCCCGGCGACCTGATGCTGGCGCTCTCGACCGCGGCCAACGAAGCCAAATCCGCATTCGGCGATGCCTCGGTCTATCTCGAAAAATACCTGCAGAAGCCGCGCCACATCGAAATCCAGGTGCTTGGCGATGGCCGCGGCGGCGCCATTCATCTCGGCGAGCGCGACTGCTCGCTGCAGCGCCGCCATCAGAAAGTCTGGGAGGAAGGTCCCTCGCCCGCGCTCGATGCTGCGGCGCGCGCCAGGATCGGTGCTACGGTCGCAAAGGCAATGCAGGAGATGAAGTATCTCGGCGTCGGCACCGTCGAATTCCTGTATGAAGACGGCGAATTCTATTTCATCGAAATGAATACCCGCATCCAGGTCGAACATCCTTCCTGTATGAAGACGGCGAATTCTATTTCATCGAAATGAATACCCGCATCCAGGTCGAACATCCTGTCACCGAGATGATCACCGGCATCGACCTCGTGCTGGAACAGATCCGCATCGCCGCCGGCGGCGATCTGCCGGTGACGCAGGATGAAGTCGTCATCAACGGCCACGCCATCGAATGCCGCGTCAACGCCGAGAACCCCGTGACCTTCCGGCCCTCGCCGGGCAAAATCCTGCAATACCATCCGCCGGGCGGTCTCGGCGTGCGGATCGATTCCGCCGTCTACCAGGGCTATGTGATCCCGCCCTATTATGACTCGCTGGTCGGCAAGCTGATCGTCCACGGCAAGACCCGCGGCGAGTGCCTGATGCGGCTGCGCCGCGCGCTGGACGAAATGGTGGTGGAAGGCATCGAAACCACGCTGCCGCTGTTTCGGGCGCTGGTCAGGGAACCAGACATCATCGATGGCGACTACCATATCCACTGGCTCGAACAATATCTCGCCGGCCAACCACCGGCCAGTTGACGGCCCCGCAGCCCCGCAAAAAGATGACGAGCCCGGCAAACTGACGGGAACCAATGGGAACCATTGGCCCGGACGGGCGTTTGGGTGAGTTGGGAACTTTTCCCAGCTGGGGACTGCTGGAATTTCATTACCCGATGACGCGAGACCGTTGTGACGTCTGATGCCACGCGCCGGGGCGCGATTTGGCAAATCCTGCTGCTCGCGGCGGGCCTCGTCGTGCTGACCGTTATCAGCGCCGGTTCGGTTTATCTAGTCAATCGGGCACGAGAAGACGCTGGATGGGTTGTCCACACCGTGGAAGTCGAAAACCAGATATCGCTCACGCAACTGCAGATGCGCCGGGCCGAAAGCGCGCAGCGCGGTTATATCTCGACATTGCAGCCGGATTTTCTGACCGATTTCGAGAAGGCCGCCTCCGAACTCACGCCGGACCTGATGCGGCTGCGCCAGCTTACCAGCGACAACCCCGTTCAAGGGCACTTGCTGGACGAGATGATTCCGCTCAGCAATCAGCGGATCGAGGAATTCCGCAACACCATCGCGCTGGCGCGGGCGGAGCACGTGGATGACGCCGCCCGGATCGTGCGCGAAGGCATCGGCCGCGACGCCATGAGCCACATCGCCGATCTGGCCCGCCAGATGCGCGCGGAAGAAGATCATCTGTTCGCCCAGCGCACGATGAGCGCCGACCGCAGTCAGACCCTCGCGGCTTCGATGACCGGTGTGGGTTCAGGCCTGGTGGTGCTGCTGGCGGGCATTTCCATCTTTCTGGTGCGGCGATCCGCGCGCGCGCGCGACGACGCCGAAGCGCAGTTGCGCGACAACAATCTCAATCTGGAGGCCACGGTCGACGCGCGCACCGCCGACCTTCGCGAGGCCAACGACGAAATCCAGCGCTTCGCCTATATCGTCAGCCACGATCTGCGCTCGCCACTGGTGAACATCATGGGCTTCACCAGCGAACTCGAGGAACTGCGCACCGACATTTTCAAGCGGATCGCCACGCTCGGTCGCGCTTCGGCTTCGCCAGCGCCGGCAGCTGCCGGAGAGATCGAACCCGCCCTCGAGGGCGAGGACAGGCAGCTGTCGCAGGATTTCACCGAGGCCTTGGGATTCATCAAATCGTCAATCGCCAAGATGGATCGCCTGATCACCGCCATCCTCAACCTCACGCGGGAAGGACGGCGCGAATTCGAACCGGTCAAGACCGACACCCGCGAACTGATCGAAGCCATCGTCGCGACCGTCGCACACCAGGCCGCGGAAGCCGAGGCCCAGATTCGCATCGAACCGCTGCCCGCTATCATCAGCGACCGCCTCGCGCTGGAACAGATATTCTCGAACCTGATCGACAATGCGCTCAAATATCTCAAGCCCGGGGTGCCCGGCGACATCGCGATCCGGGGCCGGACCAAGCTCGGCTTTGCGATCTTCGAGATCGCAGACAACGGCCGCGGCATCGATCCCAAGGACCATCAGCGGATTTTCGACCTGTTCCGCCGCGCCGGCGAACAGGACAGACCGGGACAGGGAATAGGGCTTGCCCATGTCCGCGCCTTGGTGCGGCGACTGGGTGGCACCATGTCGGTATCGTCGGAACTTCACAATGGCAGCACATTTACGATCACACTCCCCATCGCCTGGACAACCAGTAACCGGAACCGAGACACATGAGTAAGCCAGTCACCATCATCATGATCGAGGACGACGAGGGACACGCCCGCCTGATCGAGCGCAATATTCGCCGCTCCGGCATCAATAACGAGATCGTGCCGTTCACCAACGGTACCGCCGCGGTCAACTATCTGTTCGGCAGCGATGGCACCGGCCTCCATCACGGGAGCCAGGCGCTGCTGATCCTGCTCGATCTCAATCTGCCTGACATGACCGGCATCGACATCCTGCGGCGGGTCAAGGAAAACAAATATCTGAAATGCGCGCCGGTCGTGGTGCTCACCACCACCGACGATTCCCAGGAAATCAAGCGCTGCTACGAACTGGGCTGCAATGTCTACATTACCAAGCCAGTGAATTACGAAAGCTTCGCCAACGCCATTCGTCAGCTCGGACTGTTCTTCTCGGTCATCCAGGTTCCGCGATCCGCCCCATGAATGCTGTCGCACCCACGCTGCTGTATATCGACGACGACGCGGCGCTTGCCCGGCTGGTCGACCGCGGCCTGACCCGGCTGGGCTTTCGGGTTGTTCATGCAGCGAGCGGCCAGCACGGGCTCGACCGGCTCCAGCAAGGCGGCATCAACGTCATCGCGCTCGACCAGTACATGCCCGGTCTCGACGGCCTCGAAACCCTTGACCGGATATTGGCGATCCCGAACGCACCCCCGGTGATATTCGTCACCGCCGCGCAGGACTCGAGCATCGCCGTCACGGCATTGAAGGCCGGCGCCGCCGATTATCTGGTGAAGGACATCCAGGGCGATTTCATCCCGCTGCTTCAGGTCGCCATCGATGGCGCGCTGCGCCAGGCCAGTATCCAGAAGGCCCGCGACGACGCCGAGGCCGAAGTCCACGCCTCGCGCGACCGCTATGCCGCGCTCGCCGCCGAACGCGAGGTGCTGCTGCGCGAAGTCAACCACCGCGTCGGCAACAGCCTGCAGATCATCGCGTCGCTGTTGCACCTGCAGGCCAATTCCAGCACCGACGACGACGTCAAGGCGGCGCTGACCAATGCGATGGGGCGGGTCGCCGCCGTGGCGCAGGTTCATCGCCGGCTCTATACCTCGCACGACCTCAAAAGCGTGCTGCTGAACCAGTACCTCGACGCCCTGCTCGAGGATCTCAGAAGATCCACCGAGGGTAACCGGATGTCACGGCTGACATTGAAGGCCGAACCGATCGAGATCGATCCGGACCGCGCGGTCGCGATCGGCATCATCGTCAACGAGCTGGTGATGAACGCGGTGAAATACGCCTATCCCGATGGCGCCGGTGCCATTCACGTCGACCTTCGTGCGCAAGACGACCACCTGCTGTTGTCGATCGCCGACGACGGCGTCGGCCTCAACGTCAAGACCGACCCGCGTTCCACCGGCATGGGGCAGCGCATCGTCTCCGCCATGGCGTCCAAGCTCGAGGCCAGCGTCGAGCGCGATCCGAACCATGCCGGTACCCGGATCATGCTGCGGTTCCGTCGCACCAACGCCCCCGCCGCGGCCAAGCCTGCGACCGCAGCGGCAAGCTAGCCGCCGCGCCCCTCCCCCTGCTATCCTCCGATCCATGACGTCGCGCGACTCCGCCGCTTCCGAAATCACGCCCGAAGTGCTGCTGCGCGCCTATGCCTGCGGCATCTTCCCGATGGCCGAGAGTGCTGACGATCCGACCTTGTTCTGGGTCGAGCCGGAAATGCGCGGCGTGATTCCGCTCGACGGTTTTCGGATCTCGTCGCGCCTGGCGCGCACGGTGCGCTCCGACGCCTTCACGGTATCAGTCAATACGGCATTCAAAGCCGTGATTGCCGGCTGCGCCGCGCCGCAGCCCGGCCGCGTCGACACCTGGATCAACAAGCGCATCCGCGATCTCTATGTCGGACTGCACGAGCTCGGGCATTGCCACAGCGTCGAGGTCTGGGAAAATGACGAACTCGTCGGCGGATTGTATGGGGTCAGCCTCGGCCGGGCCTTCTTCGGCGAGAGCATGTTTCACCGCGCCCGCGACGCCTCGAAAGTGGCGCTGGTGCATCTGGTGGCGCGGTTGATCGCGGGTGGCTTCGAACTGCTCGACACACAATATGTGACCGAGCATTTGCGCAGCTTTGGCGCCGTCGAGATCCCGCGGCGGCGATATACCACCCTGCTCGACAGGGCGATCAAAGCTGGGGCTGATTTCCGGACATTACCGGTTGATCGTCCGATCCGCGGCGCGGAGGCGCTTGAGATCATCGCGGGACGGCAATGAACGTGCATGCCCGCAAAGTAACTCAAAGACGCGCGTATCCGCGCTTATGGCGATACCCGGCGTCCAGCGAGCGCAAAGGGATTACTGCCGGAAAATCCCGAACAGGCCGCCGTCCTGCTGCTGGGGCTGCGGCTGAGGCGGTGGTGGTTGTTGCTGCTGGAATTGCGGCTGCTGTGGCGGCGGTGGACGCTGCGCCTGCTGCTTGGGCGCCGGCGGGCGTTTCTGGGCCGGCGGCGGCGGCGCGGCCTTTGGCGGATCGGGCTGCGCGGTGACGACGGTGGTGTCGGGGGCTTTGCAGTCGGTGAGCCAGATATCGTAAATCGGATGCTCGACGCCGTGCAGGCCGGGACTGGCCGCGAACATCCAGCCCGAAAAAATCCGCTTCACCTCGCCCTGCAGCGTGATCTCGTCGACCTCGACAAAAGCGTCGGTATTGGCGGCTTCGGTGGCCGGGCGGGTATAGCAGGCGTCGGTCTTGACGCGCAGCGCGCCGAACTGGACCGTCTCGCCGACGTCTTCGTCGAAATTGATGATGCGGCCGGTGATCTTGTCCAATCCCGAAAAGCTCGCCTTCTTGTTGACGATCTTCTGCGCCGGCGGCTCGGAGACCACCTCGTCGCCGGGCTGTAACGTGGCCGGCGTCTGCGGCACGTTTTTGGGCTGGCGCTGCCCCGGCGCTCCCGGCGCGGGATTGGCGCCCGAGGGCGCGACCGCCACGCCTTGATTGGGCTGCGGCGGTGCCACCGCGACGCCCGGCGGCGTGTTCTGCGGAATGATGGTGGTGCCCGGCGGCGGCGCCAATGGCTGCGACTGCACGCTGCCCGGCGCCGGCACGCCCTGCCCCGGCGGCAGCGGACGGTTGGGGGTCGGCAGCAGGCGGCCCTGCGGCAGTTCCGGCACTTCCTCTTCGTCCTCGGGCTGTGGTTGTTGGTTGCCGCGGGGAATGCTGCCGGGCGGTCGTGGCGCCGGATCGGAAAAAATATTGCCGATCTGCGCATGCGCTGATGGCGCAAGCGAGATGGTCGTGGCGGCTACCAGAGCCGCAAATCCGGTCAGGGCAATGGTTCGAAACATCTCGCGGCTTTAAAAAGGCGAATCGGGCTCGCGACATTCTATAGGCTATCGCCGCGCGCAGGGCCTCCGGTTAACATGCCGAATACGGCGGGGAAAGGGCGGGTTGCGGTGTTGCCCGGCTACTGGTCAGCCCCTGCGACACATGGAATAATCCAGCCATAAAGGCTCGCGCGCCGCGCGCAGGGCCTCGAAGGTCCGGAATAACCGGACCAGCCAGGGAAACGCCAAGGAAACGCCACGCATGCCCGATCGCATTCGTCTCGATGGCAGGGTTGCCGTCGTCACCGGCGCCGCCGGCGTCATCGGCACCGCTACCATGCAACTGCTGGCCGAGCGCGGTGCGCATATTGTCGCAGTCGACCGCAAGCAGCGGGAATTGCAGACCGCGATCCAGGACCTGCCGGCGTCGGCCCGTGCCGTTGCGATCGCGGCCGATGTGACCCGCGAGGACGAGGTCGCCGACTATGTCCGCGCCGCGCTCGACAGCTTCGGCAGCATCGACGTGTTTTACAACAACGCCGGCATCGAGGGCGACATCGCACCGATCACCCGATATTCGCTCGAGACCTTCCGCCGGGTGCTCGACGTCAACGTGGTCGGCGTGTTCCTAGGGCTGAAGCATGTGCTGCCGGTGATGCTCAAACGCGGCAAGGGCAGCATCATCAACACCGCCTCGATTGCCGGCCTGATCGGCTCGCCCGACATCGCGGTCTACAGCGCCAGCAAGCATGCGGTGATCGGCCTCACCAAAAGCGCCGCACTGGAATGCACCGCGACCGGCGTACGCGTGAATTGCGTTTGCCCCGGAATGATCGACAGCCGCATGCTGAGCGCAATCATCGACGGCCGCAATCCCGGCAATGCACCGGTTCCCAGCGACAAGATCGTGGAGCGAATTCCCGGCCGCCGGCTCGGACACGCTTCGGAAGTCGCTTCCATCGTCGCGTTCCTCGCCTCCGACGAAGCGAGCTACGTCTCGGGCTCCGCCTACACCGTCGATGGCGGACGAACCGCCGGCTAAGCATCGTCGTCAACAGGACTTCTCATCATGCCCGTCACCCTCGATCCCGATGCCGCCTTCGTCTTCCAGGCATTTCAGGAGGCCGGCCGGCCGCCTTACGAAACGCTTTCGGCTGGCGAAGCGCGCGAATATTATTTACAGGCCCGTCTCGTCACCAACCCTGACCCGCCCGCACTCAAATCGGTTGCACCGCTGGCGATCCCCTCGCCGTCCGGATCGATCCCTGCGCGTATCTACACGCCGTTAAAGCTGCGGAACGCCGGCGGCCTCGCGCCTTGCCTGGTATTTTTCCACGGCGGCGGCTGGGTGATCGGCGATCTCGATACCCACGACGTGGTGTGCCGAAAACTGGCTGACGAAGGTGAGCTGATCGTTATTTCCGTCGATTACCGTCTCGCCCCCGAGCATAAATTCCCCGCCGCAATCGATGACGCCATCGTGGCGACGACATGGATCGCCGGTCACGCGCAAGATCTCGGCATCGACGCCTCGCGGCTTGTGGTCGGCGGCGACAGCGCCGGCGGCAATCTTGCCGCGGTGGTCGCGATATCGGCGCGCGACGGCGATGGCCCGGCGATCTCGGGACAAATGCTGATCTATCCGGCGACCGACTTTGCGATGACGCATGCTTCGCATAGCGAGCCCGAGACCAGCATTCTTCTCACGCATTCCGTCATCAGGTGGTTTCGCGATCACTATCTCAATGGCATCTCCGACATCGGCGATTGGCGGGCATCGCCGGCACGCGCCAAAACATTCGCCGGATTGCCGCCGGCCTATGTGCTGACCGCCGGCGCCGACCCCTTGCGCGACGAAGGCGACGAATATGCCAGGCGCCTGAAAGAAGCCGGCGTGGCCGTGACCTGGCGGACATTCCCCGGCCAGTTCCACGGCTTCTTCACCATGGGCAAACTGTTGCAACAGGCCAATGTCGCAGCCGGCGAAATCGGCGCGTGGCTGAAGGCGCTGGGCTAGCACGCCTATTCTTGCCATCCCCGAGTAGAGCACCGGGTGAGATTCCAATATATTAGCCGGAACGCTCGCTGGAAGGCATGCTCGTTGCTGCGTTTGGGAAGCTATTTCGGGAAATCATCATGGTCGGTGATCAGCGAAATCGCTCAACCTCAAACGCATCAAGGAGATTTCCATGAATTTGCCTGTTACTTCCCGCAGACAAGCGCTGGCTGGCGCTGCTGTTGTCGTCGCAACTTCAGCTTTTGTTGCCAACGAAAACGCCAGCGCTGCCGCAAGCCTGGGTGGAATCAATGCAATTCCCGAGCTTGCATCGCACTGGAAAGAGCTCGATCTGGTGGAAATTCTGTCTCGGCCGGCGGCATTTATGTCGGTCAGCCAGAACAAGTCGCTATATGATCCTGGGGGTGTGCAAGCCGGCGAGAAACATCGAGAACGTGGAAGCCTGCCCGCGACCGTCAAGGTTGCGACAGCAGCCCGCAAGGCTGCTAATTTCAAATCGTTCAACTGGATCGGTTATGAAGTCTTCAGGGAAAGTTATCCGCAGACCGATTTCGATCGCGTCCAATACGGAAGCTGGGTGAAGGGATTGAACTTCACGCCGGAAATGAAAAAGAGAGACGGCGAACTCGTCGGTGAACTACGAGCGCTAGTACAACCTGGAGATAACGAATTCAACGAGCTCGCTCTGCAGACGGCCTTCGCGGGCACGCAATTGCCCCTCGAACTAAGCCGCAAGCGGATTCAGACGATCGTGTTGACCGGCATACATCTGGACTGGTGCATCGAGGGTAACGCACGCGCGGCTCGCGACGCGGGTTATCTCCCGATCGTTATCGGTGACGCCTGCGCGTGCCAGAAGCCTGAACAGGAAGCCGCTGCGATGGAACGCATCAACAATTTCTTCGCGCCCGTGATATCGTCGGACCGTTTCGTCGAATTGATCTCGCGGAAGGCCTGATCGCCTCGGGAGCTTCGTCTCTCCCGGAGCTCCCGAATTCGTTGCTTGAGAAAGTTTAATGGCCCGGGACGAACTGAACAAGGCCATCGGAGGCCGGCTCAAAGGTCTCCGCGTAAGCGCGGGCCTCACCTTGAATGAACTAGCCGCCCGTTCCGGCGTCAGCCGCGCAATGATCGGGCGAGTAGAGCGCGGCGAAAGCAGCGCCACCGCGGTACTGCTGGGCAAGGTGTGCGCCGCGATGGATGTCACGCTGAGTTCAGTCATTGGTCTTAGCGATCGTCCTCCCGAGCGTCTGGCACGCTTCGCCGACCAGCCGGTCTGGCGCGATCCGGAAACAGGCTATCGCCGACGACATGCGTCCGCGCAAAACGTGTCGAGCGGAATCGAAATTATCGTGGTCGATCTACCCGCCGGCGCGCGGGTTTCATACAGTCCCTGGGGACGGCGCGCCTATACACAACAATTGCTGATGCTGACCGGAAAGATATCCGTCTACATCGATCTGAAGTGTTTCGATCTGGGCGAAGGAGACTGTTTCGACTTCGATGTGATGCGCGCAGTCACATTCGAAAATCAGAACGACGTCCCCGCCAAATACATCGTGATCATTCGGCACAAATGACCGTCGAGCGGTCTCACTCTGGCTTTCGGGCCGGTCACCGATCGCCTTTTTCAGATCGGCAATACACCGACGAGCACGACCCTATGCGTGGCGCTCCAGAACCAAGTCGATCCGTCGTGCGCGGCTTGCAAGCTGAAAAACCGTTTGTTCCAGTGCGGATCATGGACGAAACGGATGTTCTCGATCTTGAAATCAACCTGTCGCTCTTTCCACTCTTTCGACCAAGCCAGGTGCGCTTCGTCGAGTTGCTGCCGCAATTTGGAGACTGCGATCGAATAGGAAGACGGAAACAGAATTGTGTAAGCCATCGACTGACTCACCATCATGCAATCCCTTTCCACATGGGCAGCACCTTACATCAAGCAATAAGATAAGGCCGCCCCTGTTCGATTAAAGCGGGGATAACAATAAAAAAATCGGCTCAGACTTTTCAATTAACCCGCCCGCGCCGCGCGGCGCAGCGATTGCGGCGGCTGGCCGAAGGCGCGGATGAAGGCGCGGCGCATCCGCTCGGGATCGCGGAAGCCGGTGGTTTCGGCGACCCGCTCGATCGCCTCGCTGGAGGACTGCACGCGCTGCCGCGCCACCTCGATCCGCAGCCGCTCGACCGCCTTCGACGGCGTGGTGCCGGTCTCCGCAATGAAGGCGCGGGTAAAATGCCGCGAACTCATGCCGGCCTGCTCGGCCAGATCCTCCACCGTCAGCGGTGCGTCGAGATGCTCGCGCGCCCAGGTCAGCAACGGGCCAAAGCGGCCCGCGGGCGTCTTCAATTCCAGCAACGATGAAAATTGCGATTGGCCGCCGCTGCGGCGGTGGTAGAGCACGAGCTGGCGTGCGGTGTCCTGCGCGATGGCGTCACCGAAATCCTCCGCCACCAGCGCCAGCGCCAGATCGATGCCGGCGCTGATCCCGGCCGAACTCCAGATATTGCCGTCGCGGACGAAAATCCGGTCGGGCTCCAGTTTCACCTTGGGATAGGCCGACAGGAAATGCCGGGTGCGCCCCCAATGCGTGGTGGCGCGGCGGCCATCCAGCAGGCCGGCTTCGGCCAGGATATAGGCGCCCGAGCAGACGCTGGCGACGCGGACACCGCGTCTGGCGATCGCCTTCACGAAGGCCAGCGTCTTGTCGCACTGCGACGCCTCGCGCACCCCCTGACCGCCTGCGACGATCAGGGTACTGATCGCGCCATCGGGCCTGAGGCCGCGCGCCATCATCTCGACACCCGATGAACTGCGTACCGGACCGGGCGTCGCCGCCAGCACCTTGATTGACGAGGTCTTGATTGAGGAAGTCTTGATTGACGAAGTCTTGGTCAACGAGACCCCGGTCGACGAGGCCACAGCGGCCAGGCGCGCAGCGATCTCGAACACCGAAATCGGACCGGCGGCATCCAGCAGCTGGAAGTCGGGAAATACGAGCACGGCGATCATGATTAGGTCATGTCCTAAAATGAGGGAAATAAGCCATTCAGGACACAAACCAATCATGTCAGGATCTCGGGGTCAAGCAGGCTCTGGCCGTCCTTGACCGCGTATATCGCCCCAACCTCGAAAGGCTCGTCATGTCGGCACCGCTCCAGATCGGACTTCTCGTGTTCCCGAAAGTGACCCAGCTCGATTTCACAGGTCCGCTGCAGGTATTCGCGAGCGTGCCCGGTGCGCAGGTGCACCTGATCTGGAAACGGATCGAGCCGGTGCCGAGCGATTCCGTGCTGACGCTGACGCCGACCGTCAGTTTTGCGGATTGCCCGCAGCTCGACGTGATCTGCGTTCCCGGCGGTGCCGGTACCGACGACATGATCAATGACGAAGAGATGCTGGAATTCCTGCGCCGGCAGGCCAAGGGCGCGAAATACATCACCTCGGTGTGCACGGGATCGCTGGTGCTGGGCGCCGCTGGATTGCTCAGAGGTTACCGGGCGACCACGCATTGGACGGCGATGGACTTTCTGGCGCCCTATGGGGCGACGCCGACGAAGACGCGCGTGTGTATCGACCGCAATCGCGTCACCGGCGGCGGTGTCACCGCGGGCATCGATTTTGCGCTGACGCTGGTGTCGATCCTGCTCGACCGGCCGACCGCCGAGGCGATCCAGTTGCGGCTCGAATACAATCCGGCGCCGCCGTTCGATGCCGGCTCGCCCGATACCGCGCCGCCGGAAATTCTCGCCCGCATGAAAGAACGGAATGCGCCGGGCCAGCAGCGCCGCAGCGAAGCCAACCGCGTCGCCGCCGCGCGGATGGCCTGACGCCGTTCCGACGTTTCAATGGCGCTGCAAAGAAAAAGGCCGCCTGGTTTCCCAGACGGCCTTTCCTGTCTTACGGCAGCTCCACATTGACGGGCGATTTCAGAAACTCTGCGCCGGGGGCCTATCTCCCAGCCGTATTCTGATCGGCAGCCGCTGCAAATCGGGGCAGTCGCGAACTGGAGCCCGAACCGACGCGATGGTTTCCCACCTCCATAAGATGACGTGATTGAGCCACCAGCGCGGGCTGAACTCAAGAACGCGTCGGTAAATGTCCCCGCTGTTCCCGTTGTTCACAGGCTTATCTCCGTCATTCCGGGGCGCACGTAGTGCGAACCCGGAATCCATAACCACGATCGGGAGTATGGATTCCGGGTTCGCGCTTACGCGCGCCCCGAATGACGGTGGTTAGCTGATGCTCAGTTGCTGCCGGGAGTCCAGGGCTGGTAATCGCCGGTGGCCTTCGGACGGTGGCCACTCGCCAGCGTCGAGCCGGCCGGCCGGTAGGCCGCCGGTGTCCCGGTCATGTTGGGCAGATGCGGCTTTTCCCATTCACGCGGCGTATAGGTCTCCTCGGTCGGCGCCACGTCGACGGTGTGATGCAGCCAGCCGTGCCATGACGGCGGTACGCGGGTCGCCTCGGCATAGCCGTTATAGACCACCCAGCGCCGCTCGAAGCCGAGCGATGGATCGATCTTGCGTCCCTTGGTGCGGAAATAGCGATTGCCCTGCTCGTCCTGGCCGACCAGTTCGCCGAACCGCCATGTCCACAATTGCGTGCCGAAGGTCTGGCCATTCCACCACGTGAAGAGTTTAAGAAAAAACAGTTTCATGGGGCCTGGCCGGTTCGAGAAGCGCTGGAGTTCTGATGCCATTGGCGGGCCGAATTGTCCAGTTAAGTCCGGTACAAAAGTCCGTTCGACCGGATACAGCCGACCTCACCGAAGCCATGGAATCAGCGCAATCCGTTCATTCCGCGTACAGTCGACGTCTCGCAATCTCCGGCCGCGCACGATTGGGTGCGGGGCTCGGGAACATCCGCCCTCCCAGGGGATTGGTGTGTCTCGTCCATGGAGCCGAAAATGATCAATCTTAAAATCTTGAGTACTGCCGCCGTAGTGGTTCTCGCACTGGCGGTGCCAACCGCGAGCTTCGCCCAAAGCCATGGCGCCAGAGGCGGCGGTGTCCGCGCAGGCGGCGGCGCTGGCTTCCATGGCGCTGCGGCGGGCGCGCGTTTTAGCGGCGGTGGCGGTGGTTTTCGCGGTGGTTACGGCAATCGCGGCGGCGGCGGCTTTTTCCCCGGCGCTGTGGCGGGTGCCGTGATTGGCGGCGCGCTCACGTCAAACGCCTATTATGGCGGACCGGGCTATTACGCGCCGGGCTACTACGATGACCAATATGACAATGATGGCCCCGTTGCGGTCGTCCAGGGTCCGGGCGGCGGCGACGATACCGTCGCCTACTGCATGCAGACCTATCGCTCCTACGATCCGAGGTCAGGAACCTATGTCGGTTATGATGGCCTGAGGCACCCCTGCCCGTAACCAAGGCTGGGATTTGCGAAATTAAAGGACGGCGCAATTCAATGCGCCGTCCTTTTTCATTATGGATGCGCCGTTGTCGTTATGAATGCGCCGTTACTTCGGCGAAGTGAACGGTCGCGGGGTTGCCTTCGCAACTCCCCGGCCCCCGGAGAGCGAGCTTCGCTCGCCTGCGGATCGGCACCCACCGGACGAAAAACGTCTGCATTAAATATTAAATATCGTCCCGGTGTGTTACCATAACAATACAATTATAGGTAACAATATTGTCGGCGCGTTTTTTGCCCCAAGAAATATGACAACAAATGACAACAAGGGAGGTATCACCATGATGAACATTTCACGGTTTTTGACTTTGCTTGGACTGCTACTCGCTGTGGTCCTGCATGCCGCGCCGGCACAGGCGCAGGCGACGCGAACCTGGGTTTCGGGTGTCGGCGACGACGTCAATCCATGCAGCCGCACCGCGCCGTGCAAAACATTCGCCGGAGCCATCTCGAAGACCGCGGCGGGCGGTGAAATCAACTGCATTGATCCTGGCGGCTTCGGCGCCCTCACCATCACCAAGGCGATCACCATCGATTGCACCAGTACCGAAGCCGGGGTTCTGGTGTCCGGCACCAACGGCTTCGTCGTCAATGCCGGCGCGGCCGACACCGTGATCCTGCGCGGCCTCGATATTATCGGAACGGTGGTCGGGCCGGGACTGAGCGGCATCGCGTTCAATACCGGCAAGGCGCTTCTGGTCGACAAGTGCACGATCCGCGAATTCCTCTCGTCAGGGTCGTTCGGAATTCTGTTCCAGCCGACCGGTGCCAGCAGCCTCTATGTCTCGGATACGACGATTGCCAACAATGGATCGGGCACGACCGGCGGCGCGATCGATATCAAGCCGTCCGGTACCGGGGCCGCCCGGGTCACCATCAACGGCGTATCGGCGTTCAGCAATGTCGCCGGGATCATTGCAGATGGCAGTGCCACGACGGCGGAATCGGTTATCGATGTCATCAATACGGTGTCGGCTGGTGCTACGGCCGCCGGTATTTTGGCACTGACCCCGACGAGCGGCGGCGGTGCGATAGCAATCCTTGTCGATCGATCGTCCCTCATCAACAACGTAACGGGTGCCAGCGCCTCGGGTCCCAAATCGAGTATATTCCTCACCAACACGACCATATTCGGCAACACCACCGGCCTGGTGACATCCGCCGGTTCTACCCTGTCCTACAAGACCAACAACATCAACGGCGGCAACGACACGGACGGAACGCCGACCGTCAACCTGTCGCAGGACTAGAATTAAGAGATCGCAGCGCAACAGAACCAGCTGTCGAATCCGAAAGCGACCGCCGCACCCGGCGCCGATACGGCGGCGCCGGGTGATGATATTAATTGACGAAATGCGCCGCACCAATTTGATTGCAGCGCCATGCGACGCCGGCACGCGCGGCAACAGCCCGCCGCTATTTGGCCGCCGATTTGGCCTGCAGCACTTTTTCCAGATTTTCCTTGGCGCCCTTGTAATTGGGTGCGATCTCGATCGCGCGGCGGTATTCCGCGATCGCGTCCTCGATCTTGCCCTCACTGGCCAATGCGAGACCCAAATCATTGTGGGTCGTTGCGTTCTTGGGATCGACCTCGATCGCCCGATGAAATTCCGCGATCGCCTCCTCGGCCTTGCCTTCGCGATATAGCGCCATGCCCAGATTGTTGTGTGGAAGCGCAATCTTCGGATCAAGCGCGATGGCGCGTCGATATTCCGTGATCGCGTCGACAACGTTGCCCTGGTGATAGTAAGCGAGGCCAAGATTGTTGTGCGGAAGCGCAAAACGTCGATCGAGCTCGATCGCCCGCCGAAATTGCGCGATGGCGTCGGCCTGGCTCCCGTTCGGCAGCGCCTTCATGCCCAGCGCGATGCCCAGATTGTTATAGGCCACCGCCAATCTGGGGTTGATGCCGAGGGCGCGATGGTATTGCGCAATGGCTTCATCAAATCTGTTCTGACGCCACAAGGCGCGACCCAAATTGTTGTGCGGCCCTGGATTACTCCAGTTCAGGCTGACCGCCTTTCGCAAAAACCTTTCCGACTCGGCATAATTGCCGCGATCAAAAAAATAATCTCCCTTCAAGACATACGCGAGCTGCACATTCGGATCGCTTTCCGGCGAACTGGCGATGATATCGTCGGCTTTCTCCACCGCCTGCTCCGGATGCTCGCGATACAAGGCCAGCGCGGCGATATAGGGGTGTATTTTTTCCATAATGGCGGGCGCGGCGCTGGTCAGGAGTTCGTCAGGATTCTCGGCATCGAATCCGCTGCTGTAGACCTCGTGGCCGTCAACGCGCAGCCGCAACGCCAGTTTGTCGCGCAAAATCAGTTCGCCGGAGATCCGTCGCCCGGTGCCGTAATGCAGCACGCTACGAAGCGACGAGACCACGGCATTGAGCGACAGACCGATTTGCGGAATGACGAAATCCGGTAGTTCATCGCTGGGCGCAATATTCAGCACTTCAATCAGCGGGGCGGCTCTGTTGATGCTCGCGTAATGTTTGATGGCATCGAGCAGCCGATGACCGGCCACTTCGGGCGTATAGCCGTTATCGGACAACGTTTTCGGCACCGAGATCGGTTCGATCGTGACGACATCACGCGCGACTTCCTCCGCGATGAGAAAGCCGATCACGACAAAGATGACAATCCAGCTCAGTCCGATGATGTTGCTGAGCGAAGCCGATCTCGCGATCCATCCGGCTGCAGCCTGAAAAATTGCTTTTAATTTGAACCAAACAGCAATTGCCTGTGCCACGGCTCAACCTTCCCAGTTGTTCCGTATAACAGACACAACCCTAGCATTTTGTGCGCGGCCGGGTAAGCCGCTTCCGCGTCTAATTCGGCGCGTGGTTCCCTGCGTTCTGCCGCGGCAGCTACGATCGCGTCACCAGCGCGCGGTCTAGGATCGCGTCGCCAAGGCGACGCCCGCCAGCGTGAACACCAGGGCCGCGATCTGGCCGATGCCGAGCGGCTCGTGCAGCGCCAGTGCCGACGCCACCACGCCGATCACGGGCACCGCCATGGTGCCGATCGCCGCCACCGAGGCCGGCAGCCGCGCCAGCGCGGCGAACCAGCTGACATAGGCGACGCAGAACTGGATCACGGTGGAATAGCTCAGCAGCAGCCAGTCGAGCGGCAGGCATCCGACCCCGATCTGCCAGGCCGCCGCCGGTATCGGCGGCAGCCCAAGCGGCAGCTTCTTGGCCAGTACCGCACCGACCGCAAAGCCGATCGCGCCGCAAAGCGCCATGATCATTCCCGGCAGTTTGGAAAGGCTGGCCTCAAAGCCGTTGCCGCCGAGGATGGCGCTGATGCCAAGGAACGCCATCACCAGCGAGATGACGCGCAGCAAATTGGGCCGTTCGCCGAGAATCGGCCATGCCAGAATCGAGGCCCATACCGGCATGGTGTAGGCGATCAGCGCGGCTTCGCTGGCCGGAAGCCAGAGCAGCGCAAATCCCATCAGCACCATCCAGCAGCCGACGTTGAGGAACGCGGCCAGCACCAGCCTTGGCCAGAGCGCGCGGGCGAGGCGCAGATTTTCGCCGCGCGCCAGCGCCAGCAGCGCCAGCAAAACAGCCCCGACCACGCCGGTGGTGCCGCGCAACGTCAGCGGCGGCAGCACGCTCACGAGATGCTTGGTGATCGGCCAGTTGAACCCCCAGCCCACCGAGGTGATGGCGAGGAACATCAGGCCCGCGGGCGCGATGCGCGCTTTGGCGCCCGTCTGGTGCTGCAGTGTCATGGGAGTTGGGACCGGTGTGAATCGGCGCCACCCTGCCGGTTATCGCCGCCACTGACCATCGGCCGGCGGACATGCCTGCCTGTTGGAAAATATGAGTCTGCGCCGCGGCTGCCGGATTTGGTCTTCGCGCCTCGATTCGCCGGGTACCGCGCCGATGCCAAATCGGCCGCGCCAGACCTTCCCGTAGCTTCACGTGAGTCTTCCCGAGGCAATCCCTTGACCACAATAAATAGTTGCCCTGTGAACAGCGGGATGAAGCCCGCGATTGGGTCCCGGAGTCACTTTTTTTCGCTTGGGAATCCCTGAGGACTCACTGATACTTGTGGCCAGATCACAGGCGCGGCCACCCCCTGTTATTCCCCCTTTTCCACCATATTTAGTATTTGATTCAGGAACTCGTACTAATCCTTGACGGGCGCGATGGAGTCGTCCTAGCTTCGATCCTGTTCGGCGCGAGTGTGTTTGGGTCCCGCCGGTCGCTCCCTAAAGGGTTCCAAAAATGACCACTCCGCCAGCCGGTCGAGGCAGCGGGTGCGGGCTTTTTTGTCCCTGAAATTGGGGATTTCGGAGCGAAAAAACGAGCCAAAAACGGCTCAGAGTGAGTGGCGTTGAGAGCATGAACTGACCGGAACGGGGCCGTTCCATCAGACCATGCGGCGGCAGACCGGGTGTTCGCACCAGGTTGGCGGCCAGAGAAACAGGGCCGGGTTCACCGGTAGAGCTCGCGGACTAACAGTTCGCTCAAGGATAACATCCGGCGCCGCAGGGCTGCGGACCGGTCAAAAACAACGGGGCACGACCAATGCGAATCGAACGGCGCAACACGACTCAAGGCCAGTCACCCTACGCAGGGATTGATTTCAGATTAACGACATCTGAGATCCGCAATCCCGATGGCTCGGTGGTGTTTCGCCTGGAAAACGTCGAAGTGCCGGAATTCTGGTCGCAGGTCGCCTCCGACGTGCTGGCGCAGAAGTATTTCCGTAAAGCCGGTGTCGCCGCGCGCCTGAAGAAGGTCGAGGAAGAAACCGTGCCGTCCTGGCTGTGGCGCTCGGTGCCCGATGCCGCCGCGCTGGCGGATCTGCCGGAATCAGAGCGCTATGTCAGCGAACTCTCCGCCAAGCAGGTGTTCGACCGCCTCGCCGGCTGCTGGACCTATTGGGGCTGGAAGGGCGGCTACTTCTCCTCCGAAGAGGACGCGCGCGCCTTCTCCGACGAGCTGCGCTACATGCTGGCCAAGCAGATGGTGGCGCCGAATTCGCCGCAATGGTTCAACACCGGGCTGCATTGGGCCTATGGCGTCGATGGACCGGGCCAGGGCCACTATTATGTCGATCCCTTCACCGGCAAACTGACCAAGTCGAAATCCTCCTACGAGCATCCGCAGCCGCACGCCTGCTTCATCCAGGGCGTCAATGACGACCTCGTCAACGAGGGCGGCATTATGGATTTGTGGGTGCGTGAAGCCCGCCTGTTCAAATACGGCTCCGGCACCGGCTCAAATTTTTCGCGGCTGCGCGGTGAAGGCGAACGGCTCTCCGGCGGCGGACGCTCCTCGGGCCTGATGAGTTTCCTCAAGATCGGCGACCGCGCCGCGGGCGCGATCAAGTCCGGCGGCACCACGCGCCGCGCCGCCAAGATGGTGGTGGTCGATGCCGACCATCCTGATATCGAGACCTATATCGACTGGAAGGTGAAGGAAGAGCAGAAGGTCGCCGCCCTCGTGACCGGTTCCAAGCTCAACCAGCGCCACCTCAAGGCGGTGCTGAAAGCCTGCGTCAATTGCGAAGGAAGCGGCGACGACTGCTTTGACCCTGAGAAGAACCCGGCACTCCGCCGCGAAATAAAACTCGCCCGCCGCGCCATGGTGGCCGACGGCATGATCAAGCGCGTGATCCAGTTCGCCAAGCAAGGCTACAAGGAGATCGATTTTCCGGTCTACGATACCGACTGGGATTCCGAAGCCTATCTCACGGTCTCCGGCCAGAACTCCAACAATTCAGTCTCGCTGAAGGATGATTTCCTGCGCGCGGTGGAAACCGATGGCGACTGGAACCTGATCGGCCGCACCAACAAGAAGATCACCAAGACCCTGAAGGCACGCGACCTCTGGGAGAAAATCGGTCACGCCGCCTGGGCCTCGGCCGATCCCGGCCTGCACTTCAACACCACCATGAACGACTGGCACACCTGCAAGGCGTCCGGCGACATCCGCGCCTCCAATCCGTGCTCGGAATACATGTTCCTGGACGACACCGCCTGCAATCTGGCGTCGGCCAATCTGATCACCTTCTACAACACCACGACCAAGCAGTTCGACGTCAATGCCTATGAGCATCTGTGCCGGCTGTGGACCGTGGTGCTCGAAATATCCGTGATGATGGCGCAGTTCCCCTCCAAGGCGATCGCGGAACTGTCTTACGAATTCCGCACGCTGGGCCTCGGCTTTGCCAATATCGGCGGCCTCTTGATGACCATGGGTCTGTCCTATGACAGCAAGGAAGGCCGCGCGCTGTGCGGCGCGCTGACCGCTGTCATGAC
>NZ_JBEKCZ010000042.1:0-30525 GCF_050014615.1 Bradyrhizobium sp.
TACAATCAAGTCTTCGAGTTGCCGTTGCAGACCAGTCTGGCCTATGGCTGGATCACCTCGGGTGTTGGGGTCGTCGCCTCGATCGTCTGCGCCCTGTTGATTGACAAGGCTGGCCGCAAGCCCTGGTACGCGACCGCCTTCCTGGTCGCTGTCGTGCCGCTGCTGACGCTGTCGTGGCTCGGCGCAACCTCGGCGGTCGAGGTGCTGATCCTCGCGACCGCCGCTTACGCTACTCTGCAGACCATCGCGTTCTCGCTGTTTCTCTACTCGGTCGAACTATACCCGACACGTTTACGCGCGGTCGGAACCGGCTTCGGCAGCGCGTGGCTCAGGGCGGGATCGTCGATCGGTCCGATTCTGGTCGGCTCGATCGCGGCCGACCTCGGTATCCGCTACGTCTTTGCTGCATTCGCAGCAGTCGCGTTGGTTGGTGGGCTGGTGACTCTGTTGTTCGCGGTCGAGACCAAGGGCCGGGTTCTTGAGGAACTGTCGCCGTGAGGTAGCCAAAGGTCGTGATGTGGCGGCGACAGCATCGCCCGACTGCCTGACGGGCAAATCACCGGCCAATCACCGATCGGCCTGTCCAGTCCTTCCTGCAAAAATATTCTTGTTTTTGCCTGACCCAAATCACTTTTAAATTCGCAGCCGTCCCGTCCCGACAGAGGGGCGTTTCGCGATCGTCACGAACGCGGGGCGGGATGCGGTGGACGCGGATGGAGCTTCTGACGAGGGCGCCTGAAGCGGACGGCGAAGTCGTGTGGTCCTGACGCCCCGACGCTGGCGTCAAGTTTACGAATTCAATTCGCAGGCGATGGTGACAACCAAGCCCGGTCACCAAGGAGAGCGCGAAGGAAACCGTTAAAACCATTGCGTGCGGGAATGCCGGGTGAATCCGGTGGCTCGCTGTGAATACTCGTGTGCATACTCACTACCAATATGCGCACACGAGGCTGCGGGTGCATCGGGCATCCGGCATTCCCCACGCCCTCCAAAGGGCGCAGGATTCTTGCAACAACTCGGGCGCATCGTGCCGCGAGGTCGCGGAGACGTGTGTCTCCGCATCGTCGTCCCGGCGAACGCCGGGACCCATAACCACAGGGCTTTGTGTTGCGCGAAAGTCGTCGAACAGCGTCCCTCAACGATAGGCCGCGGCGTATGGGTCCCCGCGCCCCGTGCGCAATTGCGCACTAGGCGGGGACGACGTGAGAGAGAATACTGTTATTGCAATGACGGCGAGGGCTTTGGATTATTCCTCGGAGCCCCAGACTCCGCATTGCCCCACATTGCTCCGAAATTGCACGCAAACAGCTACTGACATTCGCCGATGCCGAGGCTATATCAACCCCGCCCGGCACGTCCGGGCTTTTGGCGTTCGGATGGGAATCGGAAAATGACGGGATCGACACGATCGAGCGGCGGCCTCGACGACCGCCGCAAGCGGCTTTTGTTTCGCTGCTGGCATCGTGGCACCCGCGAGATGGATCTGATTCTCGGCCGGTTCGCCGACACCGAAATTGCTGATTTGACCGACGATGAGCTAAGTCAGCTCGAGCATCTGATTGAGGTGCCCGATCCCGATCTCTACGCCGCGCTGACCGGCAACGTGCCCTTGGCGCCGGAATATGCCAGCAAAGTTTTCGACCGGATCAAATCATTCCGGCCAGCGGATCACGATTCATGAAGGCGCCGACCCAATCGCCCGCGCAATTGCTCGTCCCCGGCCGCGCGCTGACCTTTGCCAATGTCGCCGAAGGCGCCGAAGGCCTTGTCGTCTCGGACCTGGCGCGCGCGGTGGCGGCGCGGCCGAAGCCGCCGGCGGTCAGTCTCGCGGTGGTGTGCCGTGACGGTCCGCGCATGCAGCAACTGGCGCGGGCGCTGGAATTCTTTGCGCCGGACCTGCCGGTGCTTTTGTTTCCGGCATGGGACTGCCAGCCCTATGACCGGGTATCGCCGCATGGCGGCATCCTGGCGCAGCGGCTCACCACGCTGGCGCGGCTCTCGCGGCTCAAGGGCAGCGACAAGCCGCTGATCGTCCTGACCACGGTCAACGCCATCGTGCAGCGGGTGCCGGCGCGCGAAATCGTCGCGGCGCAGGCGCTGTCGGTCGCGCCCGGCCATGTCGTGCCGATGGATTCGATCGTCTCATGGCTGGAGCACAATGGCTACAGCCGCTCCTCCACCGTGCGCGAGCCCGGCGAATACGCGGTGCGCGGCGGCATCCTCGATCTGTTTCCGGCCGGACTCGAGCAGCCCGTGCGGTTCGATTTTTTCGGCGATTCACTGGAATCGATCCGCACCTTTGACGCGGAAACCCAGCGCACGCTGCTCGACATGCGCGCGCTCGATCTGGTGCCGATCTCGGAATTTCAACTGGTGACCGAGACCATCCGCCGTTTCCGGATGGGCTATGTCGCCGCGTTCGGCGCGCCCGATCGCGACGATCTCCTGTATGAAGCCGTCAGCGAAGGCCGCCGCCATCCCGGCATGGAGCACTGGTTGCCGCTGTTTGCCGAGCGGATGGATACGCTGTTCGACTATCTCGGCGATGCCCCGGTCGCGATCGAGCCGCAGGGCGAAGACGCCGCGCGCGAACGCTTCAAGCAGATATCGGATTATTACGATGCCCGGCGCGAGGCGATGGAGCATCCCGGCGGCGGCGCGATCTACAAGCCGCTGCCGCCGGACCGGCTCTATCTGACCGACGACGAGTGGACCCGGCGCCTCGATCAGTCAGCACTGGCGCGGCTGACGCCATTTGCTGTGCCCGAGGGCAGCGCCGGGATGATCGACGCCGGGGCGCGGGCCGGGCGCAACTTCACGCCGGAGCGCGCCGACAGTTCCGTCAACGTATTCGAAGCCGTCGTCGCCCATGTCGGCGCCTTGCAGGCCCAGCGCAAGAAAGTGGTGATCGCGCTGTGGAGCGAGGGCTCGCGCGACCGCATGGGCAGCATGTTGAAAGACCACAAGCTGCTCAACGTCACCAGCGTCAACTCCTGGCGCACGGTGCAGGCCACGCCACGCAACGAGGCGATGCTGGCCGTGGTCGGCATGGAATCCGGCTTCGAGACCGAGAACGTCGCGGTCATCAGCGAACAGGATATTCTCGGCGACCGGCTGGTGCGGCCGCGCAAGGCCAGTCGCAAGCTCGACAATTTCATCTCGGAAGTCACGTCGCTGGCGAGCGGCGATCTCGTGGTTCATGTCGAGCACGGCATCGGGCGCTTCGTCGGCCTGCAGACGCTTGAGGTCGCCGGCGCGCCGCATGACTGCCTGGAGCTGCATTATGCCGCCGAGACCAAGCTGTTCCTGCCGGTCGAGAACATCGAACTGTTGTCGCGCTACGGTTCCGACCACGCCAATGTCGAGCTGGATCGATTGGGCGGCGGCGGCTGGCAGGCGCGGAAAGCCAAACTCAAGAACCGCATCCGCGAGATCGCGGGCGAGCTGATCAAGATCGCGGCCGAGCGGCATCTGCATGAAGCGCCGAAAATGCCGGTGCAGCCGCATGTCTATGACGAGTTCTGCGCGCGCTTCCCTTACGAGGAAACCGAGGACCAGCTCGGCGCCATCAATGCCACCCTGAAAGACCTCGAAAGCGGCCGGCCGATGGACCGGCTGATCTGCGGCGACGTCGGGTTTGGCAAGACCGAGGTGGCGCTGCGCGCGACCTTCGCGGTGGCGCTCGATGGCAAGCAGGTCGCCGTCGTGGTGCCGACCACACTATTGGCGCGGCAACATAGCAGGAACTTCGCCGAGCGATTCCGGGGCTTTCCGGTCAATGTGGCGCAGGCTTCGCGCCTGATCGCGCCGAAGGAACTGGCGCAGGTCAAGAAAGGCCTCACCGACGGCTCCGTCGATATCGTGATCGGCACCCATGCGCTGCTCGGCAAATCGATCAAGTTCAGGGATCTCGGTCTGTTGATCGTCGACGAAGAGCAGCATTTTGGCGTGTCGCATAAAGAACGCCTCAAACAATTGCGCGCCGAGGTGCATGTGCTGACGCTGAGTGCCACGCCAATTCCGCGCACGCTGCAACTGGCGCTGACGGGGGTGCGCGATCTGTCGATCATCGCCTCGCCGCCGGTCGACCGGCTGGCGGTCCGTACCTTCGTGGCACCGCACGACCCCCTGATGATCCGCGAAGCGCTTTTGCGCGAGCGCTACCGCGGCGGCCAGGCTTTCTACGTGGTGCCACGCATCGAGGACCTCGCGGGCGTCAAGGACTTTTTGGAGAAGAACGTGCCGGAGATGAAGGTCGCGGTCGCGCATGGGCAGATGCCGCCGACTGTGATCGAGGACATCATGTCGGCGTTCTACGACGGCAAATACGATATCCTGCTCTCGACCACGATCATCGAGTCCGGCCTCGATATTCCCACCGCCAACACCCTGATCGTGCACCGCGCCGACATGTTCGGGCTGGCGCAGCTCTATCAATTGCGCGGACGGGTGGGGCGCTCGAAGCTGCGCGCCTATGCGCTGTTCACGCTGCCGGCGCAGCAGAAGATCACGGCCCAGGCCGAGCGCCGGCTGAAAGTATTGCAATCGCTGGAAACCCTCGGCGCGGGATTCCAGCTCGCCTCGCACGATCTCGATATTCGTGGCGCCGGCAATCTGCTTGGCGAGGAACAATCCGGCCATATCAAGGAGGTCGGCTTCGAGCTGTACCAGTCGATGCTGGAAGAGGCGATCCTCAACCTCAAGGCCGGCGTGGTCGAGCCGGTGGCGGATCGCTGGTCGCCGCAAATCACCGTCGGCATGCCGGTGCTGATCCCGGAGGAGTATGTCGCCGATCTTTCGGTGCGGCTATCGCTCTACCGGCGGCTCGCCGATCTCGATACCGACGACGAGATCGACAATTTCGCCGCCGAACTGCGCGATCGCTTCGGCGTCTTGCCCGATGAAGTGCGCTATCTCTTCAAGATCGCCGCCATCAAGGGCTATTGCCGTAGAGCCAATGTCGAGAAGGTCGATGCCGGGCCGAAGGGCGCGGTGATCACCTTCCGCGACAACAAGTTCGCGCAGCCGGACCGGCTGGTCTATTTCATCCGTCAGCATGGCCAGGCGGCGAAGGTGCGGCCGGACATGAAGGTGGTGTTCCTGCAGGAATGGGAGACGCCGGAAGAGCGGCTGATGGGCACGACCGAAATCCTGCGCCAGCTCGCCAACCTCGCCGAGAACAAGAAGGCGGCGTAGTTACATGTAGGGTGGGCAAAGGCGCGTTTGCGCCGTGCCCACCAATTCATTCGTTGAATATTTGGTGGGCACGCTTTCGCTTTGCCCACCCTACTATCTAGGACGCCGCGCGGTGAGCTTCTTGGTCGAGCCGCGCCAGCAGCGATTGCGCCGTATCCGATGGCAGCATGGTCGCGAGCGTGACGGATGGTTCCGACCGGGTGTCGCGCTTGCCATGAGAGGTATGCCGCATCACGCTTGAAAGCCGCCGCGCGATCATGTGGGCGGTGCGCAGATCGGTCTCGGTGAACACCACGATGACGGACCCGTCCGGCTGGACCGCGCCGAAATCCATCTGCCGCATCAGGCGGCTGAGAATCCGCGCGCCGTCGAGTTGCGCGCGTGGATGGGCCGGATCGAACGCAAAGCGCGCCACCGACAACCCGCCGCCGCGCGAGAGGGTGTGATAGACGGCGGTGGCGAAATCGCGGTTGAACGCCGCCGGCGTGAGCAGGCCGGTTTGCGGATCGAGCAGCCCGCCGGCGTCGATCGACCGCAAGGTGCGGCTCAGATGTATCTCCAGGGCGCGCTGACGGATCAGCGGCACGGCGTTGGCGGCCACGCGCGCAGGCTCGCCGGCGATGATTTCGAGGTTGGCAAGATCATACGTCGGCGCCAGTTCGTTCGACGTCAGTATGACCGGCAGATTGCGGAAGCGCGGATCCTCGGCCAGCACCGTCAGGAAGGCATCCACCACCCGTACGCTGAAGCCTTCGCCGAGCACGATGCCGTCGATATCGCGGGTGTTGAGGTGTTTGGCCGCGGCTTCGATGCTGAGCGCGCCGACCACCCCCATCCGCTCGCCGAGCGCGACGGAAAGCGCGGGATAGGCCGCGCCGCGGCCGATCAGCAACACCGTGGCGTCACGCACGAGATCAATCTCGGCCAAGGGTCGGGCGGCCGGTTCGTCGTCAAGCCGGCGCATCACGGTGGCATGCAACGTCCTGACCCGCAGCGCCGCGCGCAGCCGCGCCGTCAGGCGATCGGGATTGCCGCCGGCTTGGACGAACGGAATGGCATTTTCGGGCAACAACGTCGTGGGATCGATCGCGATCAACGGCAGGTAGGGTTGCCGTGCCGCGATTTGTTTCGCCAGAGCGCCGAAGCCAGGCTCAGCGGTCTCGGACATCGCGGCAAAGACCGCGGCCGGCTGCAGTTGCGCGACCGCGCGCGAAGCGTCGGCCCAGGTCGCATCGATGACCGGAAACATCTTGGCTTCGTCGAGCGATGCCGCGAATGACGGCCGCCGGGTGGTCGATACGACGAGGATCGGGCCTTGCTGGGACATTTGAAACTCGGATCACCGCGATCGATCGGAAGCGCGATCCTAATTTGCCAGCCTTAATGCCGCGTCAACGAAACCATGTGATTTCGATCAGACTGGATTTGCCCGATCGCGAAAGGCTTCCACCATCAGCGGGTTAAGCCCGAGTTCGCTCAGCGCTTCGCGGCCGCGGGCATTGTCCTTCGCGCGCCCGGCAAGGCGGTAACCGCTCAACCGGTCGGGCAATGCGGTCAATAGCGCGCCCTGTCCAAGCCGTTTGGCCCATTCCTGCAGATCATGTGACAGGAACCGGTAGCCGCCGACGGCCACAATGCCCGAGGGCGGCGCGGTAATGCAGATCGCGCCGGTCGAGCGGTCGATCCGCGCCGCATAATCGGTGTCGACGTAATCGCGGTGCGGCGTAGCGATCAGGGAATCGCTCGCTGGCGGAGGAGGGGCGTAAGCCGCCACCGCAACCATCGGTCCCTTCAGTGCCAGCGTTCCCCTTGGCGTCAGCAGGGTCTCGCCGGCGATCGAGGTGCCCGGGATGTCGCGCGGCGCGCCGTGCGGTCCGGGCATGATGGGAGCGGCCGCTCCATCCGCCGCACGGCAGGCGCCGAACAATCCGGCTTCGCCGAACAGATAGATGTCCGTCAGTCTCACGGTTTCCGCGGTCCACAGCGCGCTCGATGCCACCTGTTCCGGCGTGCGCCAGAGACCGATGACATTGCGCAGCGTCGGCAGGCGCGAGGGCAAGTCGATCTCAGCCAGCCGCAACGCCATCGGCGCCGGTGCGATCAGCGTATCGCAGCAATCCTCGTTGATCTGCTGTTCGAGCACGTCGCCGTCGAACGGATGATGCAACGCCAGCGTTCCGCCTGACAGCAGCCAGACCAGAAGCGACGAGGTCAGGCCCGCAAAGGACGACGGCGTGAAGGCCGACATCACGGTTGCACCCTGGGACACACGGCTTTCCAGGAAAACCGCGAGACCGCCGGCGATCAGGTTGAGATGCGTGCGCGGTACCGCGCGGAAACCGTCGGCCGTCACGTCGAACGTGATAATAGCCGCGCGGCGGCCGTCCTGTGTGACCGCGCGCGAGGTGGTCGATTCGCTGGAAAGCGCGAGATCGAGCGAGGCCATGCCTTCCGGCAGGTCCGTGCCGAAGCCGCAGACATGGCGGATCGAAAATGCTTCGGCCGCGGCGTTCATGGCGAGATCGGCATGGTTGGCACCGTCGACCTTGCTCATGGTCACGACCGCTCGCGCCCCGGTGCGGTTGAGCGCCACCGTGAGTTCCGCCTGCCGCCACAGCTGCGGAAGCAGGGCGACGATCAACCCGGCGCGATGCGCTGCGAGCACCGTCAGCATGAATTCGACCGTGTTCGGCAGCTGGATCGCGATCACGGAATTGACCGGCAAGCCCGCTTCGATGAAATGCGCCGCCAGCGCCGATATGGCCCGATCGGCCTGGGCGAAGGTCAGGCGTTTTGGCGCCTGGCCGGTGATGCGTGGTTTGTTGAGCGGGTCGAGCAGCGCCAGCGCATCCGGCTGCCGCGCCAGGATCCGGCGAAACAGTCCGTCGAGTGTCGGCGATACGCTGGTCTGGATCACGGCATCACTTGGCTGGAGGGAAGTTGGGTTGCGGGAACTTGGGTTAAGGGGAGTTGGGTTATGAGCACTCGGGTCAAGGAACCGGCCTTTGCCACCAGGTTTCCGGGAGATACCCGGTCAAGGCGGTGGCCTGCGGTCGTTCTATCCGATTCCAGCGGGCGATCCATTGCTCCTGAACGTTAAAAAGCGGGATAGCATAGAAGCCCGACATCAGGGTCCGGTCCAGCGCGCGCACCGCCGACACAAACCCCGGATGTTCGCGCGCCGCCAGCATGGCCGCGATCATGGCGTCGATAGCAGGGTCTTTGGCGCCCATATAGTTTCGCGTGCCGTGATTATCCGCAGCCTCGCTGCCCCAGTAGAAATACTGTTCGTTGCCCGGCGAAAGCGATTGATCCCAGCGGTTCTGGATCATGTCGAAATCAAAGCCGAGACGGCGTTGATCGAATTGAACGGCGTCGACCGCGCGCACCGAGGCCTCGATACCCGCGCGTTTCAGATCGCGCGTGAATGCCAGCGCGATTCGCTCCTGATCGCGGGTGGTCACCAGAATTTCGAAGCTGAGGGGCTTTTTGGTCGCGCGCTGCCGCAACACGGTGCCATCAAGATCGTAACCGGCCTCGGACAACAGATTCAGCGCGACGCGCAGCGCGGCGCGATCGCGGCCCGAGCCGTCGCCGACGGGAAGGCGGTAGCTGCCGTCGAGAATGTCCGATGGTATATGCGATGCAAAGGGCTGCAGCAGCTCGCGCTCGCGCTGGTCGGGCGGGCGGCCATACGCCGACAGTTCGGAGCCGGCAAAAAAGCTGGCCGAGCGCGCATAGAGCCCGAAAAAGTAATTGCGGTTGATCCACTCGAAATCGAACAGCAGCGTCAACGCCTGACGCACACGGATGTCGGAAAACACCGGATGCCGTGTGTTGAACACCAGGGATTCGGAAGGCTGCGGCGTCCCGGTCTTGATGGTGTCGCGGATCACCTCGCCATTGCGGGCGGCCGGAAAATCATATCCGTCGTGCCAGCGTAGCGGCTCGGTCTCGACGCGGAAGTCATAGAGGCCGCGCTTGAAGGCTTCGAACTGGCCGTTGGCCTCGCGATAGAAGTCGAGCCGGATCTCATCGAAATTCCACAGGCCGCGGTTGACCGGCAGATCGCGGCCCCAATAGTCGGGATTGCGCGTCAGCGTTACGCTGGCGCCCGGTTTCACGGCCCCGACGCGGTAGGGACCGGAACCGATCGGCGCCGTCATCGAGGTTTCCTCGAACGTCGCGACATCGACGGCGTGGCGGGCCAGTATCGGCATCAGGCCGAGGATCAGCGGCAGTTCGCGGTCTTGGACGCCGCCGAAATCGAACCGGACCGTGAGCGGGTCGGGCGCTTCGGCCTTTGCGACTTTGGAATAATACTGGCGATGGTTGGGGCGGCCCTTGTCGCGCAACAGGGCCCATGAAAACAGCACGTCGTCCGATGTGACCGGCTGCCCGTCGGAAAAACGCGCTTTGGGATCGAGGTGGAAGGTGACGTAGCTCCGGGCAGCGTCGGTCTCCACGGTCTTTGCCAACAAACCATAGAGCGTGAAAGCCTCGTCATTGCCCCGCGCCATCAGACTTTCGACTACGGATCCCCTGATTTGCTGCACCGCGAGACCCCTGACGATGAGGGGGTTGAGACTGTCGAAGGTGCCGAGAATGCCCTGCACCAGCCGACCACCCTTCGGGGCATCGGGATTGGCGTAGGGCATGTGGGTGAAATCCGCCGGCAACGCGGGCGCACCATGCATAGCGATGGCGTAGCTCTGCTCCGCCCATACCTTGTTGGTGGTGGTCGCGAGGGAGAGGCCGAAAGCGAGGATAGCGCAGAGAAAAGCGCGACCACGTGTGCGGCTGGGAGCCCGCAACACGGTGCGTTGATTTGATTCGGATTGGCTCACTGACGCATTTTACCACAGCCCGCCGGACCCGACCGCGATGGGTGCCAATGATGCCTGTCGCCATTGATCTTTTCGTCTGCGTCTGTATGAAGGCGTCCAATTGACCAAGGCGGCAGGGCCTGTCACGCATCTGCCTCAATTGGCCAGGAGACAGCCGCCCAAACGGCTAGGTGTCGGTGCCCGCAGCGGTTTCGGGCGCTCCCGTTCAGAAAGGGTTTTCCGCAATGAATTTCCGTATCTTGGCCGCGCCGGTCCGGCCGCGTGGGCGGGTTCTCGCCCTGCTTGCGGCGACGACACTGACTGCCGCGTTGCTTGCTCCCGGCGCTTGGGCCCAGACTCCGGCGCCTGCGCCCGGTGCACCCACGGCCGCGCCGAAGGCCAAGGCTGCCGCCCCGAAGGCTGCGCCGAAAGGCGCCCCCGCGGCACCTGCACCGGCCGCTCAGGCTGCGCCGCCGCCTGCGGCCCCCGCCGCCGGCGCCCCGCCCGCGGACCAACAGGTTCAGCTGATCTACGCGCCCTGGACCAAATTCTGCCTGAAGGGCCAGGATGCCAATGCCAAGCAGGTTTGCTTTACCGGCAAGGATGGTCGCATCGAGTCCGGCCAGCCGGTGATCGCGGCCGTCGTGATCGAGCCCGAAGGCGAGCCCAAGAAAATCCTGCGTGTCACCCTTCCGCTTGGCATGCAGCTGGTCCACGGCACCCGAGTGATCATCGACAGCAATCCGCCGGCGCAAAGCCCCTATGTGATCTGCTTCGCCAACGGCTGCATGTCCGACTATGAAGTGACCCCGGAAATGCTGGCAAACCTGAAGAAGGGGCAGAACCTGGTGGTCCAGGCGATCAACTCCAACGGCGCGCCGCTCACGCTGCCGCTGCCGCTGGCCGAATTCGCCAAAGCCTATGACGGCCCCCCGACCGACCCGAAGGTGTTCGAGGAAACCCAGAAGAAGCTGCAGGAAGAACTGCAGAAGCGCGCTGAAGAGGCCCGCAAGAAGCTCGAGGCCAACCCGCCCGCAGGCGCGCCGGCGGCGGCGAAATAAGGCCGAAAGTTCTTTTTGACCGGCAAAAAGGCGCTCGAATGGAGCGCCTTTTTTATTGAACACGTTTGGTTGATTGAGCCAGGCTGTTCTGAAACCGGCCCTGTTCTAATTCAGCGACGGATTGCGCGGGCGATAGCCTCCCGACTTGTCCTTCACGAAAATCTCGGCGACTTGCGAGTGCCGGATCGGCTCACCTGAATCGTCGGGCAACAGGTTCTGCTCGGAGACGTAGGCGACGTATTCGGATTCCGAATTCTCGGCGAGCAGATGATAGAACGGCTGATCCTTGTGCGGCCGCACCTCTTCGGGGATCGACAACCACCATTCCTCGGTATTGTTGAATTCCGGATCGATGTCGAAAATCACGCCCCGGAACGAAAATATCCGGTGACGGACGATCTGCCCGATCTGAAATTTGGCGGTCCGCGCTTTTATCATATCTCGTCGAATAGACCATCATTGTGGCCGATGCTAGAGGCAAACGGTCGAATTAACCTTTGCTGTGGCTGGTCCGTCCCATTGCCGATCGGGGCCGTCAACGATGAAAAGAACGTCCCCCAATGGTCGCCGTCCTCAACCTCGCGTTACCGTATTTCGGCCTGATCTTCATCGGCTACGCCTGTGGCAAGGCCAAGGGCCTTCCGGAGCAGGGTCTGGCCTGGATGAACTTCTTCCTGCTCTATGTCTCGCTGCCGGCGTTGATGTTCGTGATCACGTCAAAGACGCCGTTTGAGGAACTCAACAACCCGCCATTCCTGATCGCAACCACCCTCGGCACGATCAGTGCCTTCGCCCTCGCCATGGTTGCGGGCCGGCTGGTCGGGCGGCTCTCGTTCCGCGAAGCGACGCTGGCCGGCCTTTCCGGCGGCTACGGCAATATCGGCTATATGGGACCCGGCCTGGCGCTGGCGGTGCTCGGTTCCAAGGCCTCCGCGCCGACCGCGTTGATCTTCTGCTGCGACAGTATTTTTCTGTTTTCGATCGTGCCGCTGTTGATCGCGCTGACCGACGGCGAAGGCCGGCATTGGCTGCACACGTTGGGCCTCGTGGTCCGTCAGATCGTCCTGAACCCGCTGATCATGTCGGCCTGCGCCGGCGCGTTCGCCGCGGCGCTGCACCTCCATCCGCCGGTCGCGATCGACAATACGCTGTTGTTCCTGCAAAACGCCGCCGCGCCGACGGCGCTGTTTGTGCTCGGCGTGACGGTTGCGCTGCGCCCATTGGGCCGCGTGCCCTGGGAAGTACCGGCGGTTATCGCGGTAAAGCTCCTGATCCATCCACTGGTCGTGTTCGGGCTGATGTTGCTGCTGGGGCCGTTCCCGCAGCCATGGGCGGCCACGGCCGTATTGATGGCGTCGCTGCCGCCGGCGCTGAATGTGTTTGTGATCGCAAGGCAGAACGACAGCTGGATCGAGCCCGCGTCCGTCGCCGTGATGATCGGAACTTTCGCCTCCGTCATCACGCTGACGAGCGTGATGTGGTTCATTCAGACGGGGAGGCTGGCGTTTCCGTAAAACCGGCATCGACCCTTGGCGACCGCCACGATGGCGCCAATCCCTCGCGCATGGCCAAGCGGCGAAGTGGCCCGAACGAGCCGATCAGATGCAGCCCGGCCGCGCGCAGCGATTGCATCGGCAGGAACGCGCTCAGCAATGAACGATTGGCGATATCGATGACGAATGTCCGGCTGGCGACGTCGGCGCGCCGCGCTGAAGCGTAGCGCTTCAACATCTGTGGTGCGCCCGGATCTTGACCCGATGCCATCGCGTCGCGCACGACCTCGGCGATATCGGCGGCATCGCGCAGTCCCATATTGAGGCCTTGCGCGCCGATCGGCGGCACCACATGGGCGGCCTCGCCGACCAAAGCGATGCGACGCTGTGCAGCCTGTCTGGGCTGTTCGATCGCAAGCGGAAACAAATGCCGTCCCGGCTCGACAGCGATCCGGCCGAGAATGGAATGCGATTGTGCTTCCGCGGCTTCCGCCAGTTCGCCATCGCTCAATGCGATCAGGCGTTCGGCCTCTTTGGGCGCCGCAACCCACACCACGCTGGAGCGATCACCGGGCAGCGGCACGAATACGCAAGGACCCTGCGGCGTATGAAATTCCGTGGAGACATTTCGATGCGGCCGGGAATGGCTGATGTTGAAGGTCAGCGCGGCCTGATCGAGTTCACGGCGTTTGACGTCGATGCCGGCGGCCTCGCGGCAACGCGATTGCCGTCCGTCTGCGCCAATCACAAGGCGCGCGGACAGCGCTTTTCCCTGGCCTGTAACGATTGCGACAATATCGTCTTGCGGGGTGATCGCGGCCGCCTCGTCGTCGAACCGCGTCAGACCGGGAAGCTCCGCGGCGCGTTGTTCCAGCGCGGCCAGCAGCAGGCGGTTCTCGATATTGTAGCCGAACATTTCGAGACCGATTTCATCGCAGGAAAACCTGACTTCGGGGGCGCGGATCAGGCGGCCGGTATCGTCGACCAGACGCATCACCTTAAGCTCGGCCGCCTTGTCCTTGACACCTTGCCAGACTTCCAGCGCCTGCAGGAAATCGACGGAACCACCCAACAACGCCGTCGTGCGGTTGTCGGCGTAGGGCGTATGGCGGGCAATCAGCGCCGTGGTCGCGCCGGTCTGCGCCAGCGCGATCGCGCACGCCAGTCCCGCGGGTCCGCCGCCGATGACGACAACGTCATAGGTATCGGAGCCGGATGGTACGGATGCATCGTTCATGTCAGGGACAATTGACGTTCCCGGCGGCATTTTCAAGTCCGCATCACCTTGTCATATTCGGATCGAATTACGCGGCGGAACGCCGCAACCGCGGATGTACAAATCGAGGCGATTCCTGATAGCACTGCTGGCGATATGGGCCAGGCCAACCAGCAGGATTCTTCGTTAGCATCGCCGTTGATGCGGGCCGCTGCATTTTCCGTGCATATCTTCACCGCATTGGGAGCCGGCGTCGCCCTGATCGCGCTGCTCGAAGCGGTGCGCGAGCACTGGGCCGCGATGTTTTGGTGGCTCGGAATAGCACTGGTGATCGATGGGGTCGACGGTCCGATCGCGCGGCGGCTGGATGTCGTACGTGTCCAGCCGAACTGGTCGGGCGAAGTGCTCGATCTCGTGGTCGATTTCGTCACTTACGTCTTTGTGCCGGCCTATGCCATCACCGCGAGCGGCCTGCTGCTGCCGCTGGCGGCGCCGCTGTTGGGGGCGGGCATTGCCGTGTCAGGTGCGCTCTATTTCTCGGATCGCCGCATGAAGGCCGCTGACAATCACTTCCGCGGCTTTCCCGGATTGTGGAATATCGCGGCATTCTATCTGTTCCTGCTGCATTGGCCGCCGGCGCTATCGAGCCTCGGCGTGGCCGTTCTGATCGTGCTGACCTTTGCTCCTTTCTATGTGGTTCACCCGGTACGCGTGGTGCGGCTGCGCTGGCTGACATTGTTGTTGATCGGCGTCTGGGCGGTGCTTGCGGTGGTCGCGCTGGCCAATGACTTCCATGTCAGCATTGCCGTGACAGCAGGGCTTTGCGTGATCGCCGCCTACATTGTGGGAAGCGATGCGGCGATCCGGCTGGTGCGATCGCTCAACACATGATGGGGTTGCTCACCAGTCCGGAGGCATGGGCGGCGCTGTTGACCCTGACCGCGCTGGAAGTCGTTCTCGGCATCGACAACATCATTTTTCTATCGGTCATCGTTTCGGGTATCCCGCAGGCGCAGGCGAAGCGGGCGCGGCAAATCGGATTGGCGCTGGCGCTGGTGTTTCGAATTCTGCTGCTCAGCCTCTTGGTGTGGCTGATCGGCATGACGCAAGCCGTCTTCACCGTCAAAGGCATCGCATTCTCGTGGCGTGACATCATCTTGATCGGTGGCGGGCTGTTCCTGATCGCCAAGGCGACCCACGAAATTCACACCGAGGTGGAAGCGCGCGGCGAAGAACGCGATGATGCGCCGCGCGCCGGCGCGTTCTTCTGGATTATCGTCCAGATCATCGTCATCGACATGGTGTTCTCGCTGGATTCCATCATCACCGCGATCGGCATGGTGCAGGATCTCGCCATCATGATTGCGGCCGTCATCATCGCCTGTCTCATCATGTATGCGGCCTCGGGTCCGGTCGCGCGATTCGTGGCGGAACATCCGACCACCAAGATGCTGGCGCTGGCGTTCCTGGTGCTGATCGGCGTGGCGCTGGTCGCCGACGGATTCAAGTTTCATATTCCGCGTGGCTACATCTACTTTGCCATTGCGTTTTCGGCAGCGGTCGAACTCTTCAATGTTCTCGCCAGACGTAACCGCAAAAAGGCCGTTAACTAATTGATCCCTTGTTGATCCCTTATCGATCTCTTATCGATCCCTTGGGTTCGCTCCGGCCACATTGAGTTGACAATGCGGGCCCGATGGCTTTCGCTCCATCGCAAGAGAATGCCGAGGGAGAATCTGCTATGACCAAGGCCGTGCGCGTGCACAAGGTAGGGGGCCCCGAAGCCCTGGTTTATGAGGCCATTGACGTGCCCGCGCCGGGACCCGGCGAGGTGCGCATCCTGCAGCATGCCGTCGGACTGAACTTCATCGACGTCTACTATCGCACCGGCCTCTACAAGGCGCCGGGACTGCCGTTCATCGCCGGCAATGAAGCCGCCGGTGAGGTTCTCGCGGTCGGGCCCGGGGTGACGAACTTCCATCCCGGCGACCGCGTCGCCTATTATTTCAATCTCGGCGGCTACGCCTCCGAGCGCAACATCCCCTGGGAAAAACTGGTCAAGCTGCCCGACCACATCACCTATGAACAGGGCGCCGTCCTGATGCTGAAGGGGCTGACGGTCTGGTACCTCCTGCACAAGACATTCAAGGTTGAGCCGCACCATCGGGTGCTGATTCACGCCGCCGCCGGTGGCATCGGCCTGCTGGCGTGTCAGTGGGCCAGGGCGATGGGAGCGCACGTCATCGGCACTGTCGGCTCCAAGGCCAAGGCCGACCTCGCGCTCGCCAATGGCTGCGATCACGTCATTCTCTATAACGACGAGGATTTCGTGGCGCGCGTCAAACAAATCAGCCGCAATGAACTCTGCGATGTCGTGTATGACGGTGTCGGCAAGACCACGTTTCCGGGCTCGCTGTCCTGCCTCAAGCCGCGTGGCCTGTTCGTCAGTTTCGGCAACGCGTCGGGTCCGGTGCCGCCGTTCTCGATCGCCGAGCTCAACAATCATGGCTCGCTGTTCGCGACCCGTCCGAAACTCAACGATTACGTCGGCAAGCGCTCCGAACTGCTGGAGGGCGCCGACACGTTATTTGCCGCCGTCATCAACGGCAAACTGCACGTGCCGATCAACCACGCCTATGCGCTCAAGGATGCCGCCAAGGCCCATATCGATCTGGAAAGCCGGGCCACCACCGGCGCGTCGATCTTGAAGCCGTAATTATACTCTCTCCACAGGTCGTCCCCGCGCACGCGGGGACCCATACGCCGTGTCATCGCGTTTTGGCGGTACGTTAGCCAACCGCTTTCTTTAACAACAGGCACCTGTGGTTATGGGTCCCGGCGTTCGCCGGGACGACGTAGAGACGGCCTGCTCAAAATCCCGCGACGCTGCCGTGCAGATCGTACTGGTCAGCGCGTTCGATTTTCGCGGTGACGATCTCGCCGACGCGCAGCGGACGACGGCTGGAGAGATAGACCGCGCCGTCGATGTCAGGTGCATCGGCTTTGGAGCGGCCCTTTGACACGGTCGGCCCGACCTCATCGATGATGACCTGTTGGCGGGTGCCCACCTTGCGCTTCAGCCGGCGCGCGGAAATGGCCTGCTGGCGCGCCATCAGCGCATTCCAGCGCTCCTGCTTGATCGCCTCGGGCACGGCGTTGCCGAGTGCGTTCGACGGAGCGCCCGCGACCGGCTCATATTTGAAACAGCCGACGCGATCGATCTCGGCTTCCTCAAGCCAGTCCAGCAGATAGGCGAAATCGGAATCGGTCTCGCCGGGAAAGCCGACGATGAAGGTGGAACGCAAGGTCAGATCGGGGCATTCCTCACGCCAGGTCTTGATCCGCGCCAGGGTTTTGTCCTGCGCGGCCGGGCGCTTCATCGCTTTCAGGATTTCCGGGCTTGCATGCTGGAAGGGAATATCGAGATAGGGCAGCACCTTGCCTTGCGTCATCAGGCCGATGACTTCATCGACATGCGGGTAGGGGTAGACATATTGCAGCCGCACCCAGGCACCGAACTCGCCAAGCTCACGCGCCAGATCGACAAATTTCGCCCGGACCTCGCGATCCTTCCACGGGCTCGCAGCATATTTCAAATCGACACCATAGGCCGAGGTGTCCTGCGAAATGACCAGCAATTCCTTGACGCCGGCGCTGACCAGCTTCTCCGCCTCGCGCAGCACGTCATTGGCCGGACGCGACACCAGATCGCCACGCAGCTTCGGGATGATGCAGAAGCTGCAGCGGTTGTTGCAGCCTTCGGATATCTTCAGATACGCATAGTGCCGCGGCGTCAGTTTGATGCCCTGCGGCGGCACCAGATCGAGGTGGGGATTGTGAACCGGCGGCAGCGCGCGATGCACCGCGTCGAGCACGCTTTCATATTGCTGCGGACCTGATATCGACAGCACGCCGGGATAGGCGGCCTCGATCTGCTCGGGTTCCGCGCCCATGCAACCGGTCACGATGACCTTGCCATTCTCGGCCATGGCCTCGCCAATGGCGCCGAGCGATTCCTGCTTGGCGCTGTCGAGGAACCCGCAGGTGTTCACGATGACGAGGTCGGCGCCATCATGCTTGCGCGCCAGTTCATAGCCTTCCGCCCGCAATCGCGTAATGATGCGCTCGGAATCCACCAGCGCCTTGGGACATCCCAATGAAACAAAGCTGACTTTGGGCGCGGCGGCCTGTTGCATATTCGATCTGCCTGATTGAAAGGCACGGACTAGTCCCAATTGCTCATAATTACAAGGCTTTGAGCCCACACACGGCATGCTATGAATGGATTTGCCGGAATGCGAGTGATCGATGGGCGCCGAGTCGTCTCCCAAGATAGTTATTGTCGACGAAAGCCCGATCCGTGCCGCGATCCTCGAGGAGGGGCTGCGGGAGGCGGGTTTTACCAGCGTCGCGCATATCAACGAAATGCAGAGCTTGCTGGCCCGGATCTATGCGCTCGATCCCGATGTCATCGTGATCGATCTGGAAAACCCCAGCCGCGACGTTCTGGAGCAGATGTTCCAGGTCAGCCGCGCGGTGCGGCGGCCGATCGCGATGTTCGTCGATCAAAGCGACGCGGCGTCGATCCAGGCTTCCGTCGATGCCGGCGTTTCCGCCTACATCGTCGACGGATTGAAGAAGGAGCGCCTCAAACCGATTCTCGATCTCTGCATTTCGCGTTTCAACGCATTCGCGAAGCTGCAGGATGAGCTCGATCGCGCCAAATCCGCGCTTGAGGATCGCAAGGTGATCGAGCGCGCCAAGGGAATTCTGATGAAGCTGAAGGGGCTGACCGAGGACGAGGCCTATGTGCTGTTGCGATCGACCGCGATGCGCGAGAAAAAGAAGATCGGCGAGATCGCACAGTCGATCCTGACGGCGTCGGAGTTGCTGAAATGACCATACCGCTGCACATCGGCTTCATCCCGCTGGTCGACGCGGCGGCCCTGATCGTCGCCGTCGACAAGGGGTTTACCGCGGCGGAAGGGCTCGACGTCACCCTGGTGCGGGAAGTGTCGTGGTCGAATGTTCGCGACAAGCTCAATATCGGCCTGTTCGATGCCGCGCACCTGCTGGCGCCGGTCGCCATCGCTTCCAGCCTTGGGATCGGGCATGTCAGGGTAGCGATCACAGCTCCCTTCAATCTCGGTCTCAACGGCAATGCGATCACGGTATCGCCAGCCCTGCATGCCGCGATGATGGCGGAAATCGATGGTGACCCGTTCGATCCGATGGCCACTGCGCTGGCGCTATCGCGGGTGGTCGCGACGCGGCGCAAAAACGGAGCCGAACCGCTGACCTTCGGCATGACATTCCCGTTTTCCACCCACAATTATCAATTGCGGTTCTGGATGGCGGCCGGCGGCGTCGACCCCGATGAAGATCTTCGTCTCGTGGTGCTGCCGCCGCCCTACATGGTGGACAGCATCGCCAGCGGCCAGATCGACGGATTTTGTGTCGGCGCGCCCTGGAATTCCATCGCGGTCGATCGCGGCGTTGGCCATATCCTGCATTTCGTCTCGGATATTCTGGTCCGCGCGGCAGAGAAGGTGCTCGCCATCAGGCAGAGCTGGTCCGAGAAGAATCCGGACGTCGTTGCGGCACTGGTGCGGGCTGCATTTCGCGCCGCCGAATTCATCGAGCAGCCGGAAAATCGTTCCGAGGTGGCGCGCCTTCTGGCGCGACCGGAACGCATCGGCGTCGATGCCGATGTGATCCAGCGAACGCTGGACGGCCGGCTGAAAATCTCCCCTGACGGAACCATCCGCGAAAGCAACCGCTATCTGCTGGTGGGGAGGGAAGGCGCGGCGCGGCCAGATCCGGTGCAGGCCGCCTGGCTCTATGCCCAGATGGTGCGCTGGGGGCAGGCCGCAATCAGCCCGGAGGCTCTGGCCGTCGCCAGGGCCGTGTTCAGGCCGGACCTTTACGATGCCGCACTGGGAATACACGGGGAGGCGGACCGCGGCGCCCCCGGTTCAGTTGGAGCATTCGCCGGGCCGACTTTCGATCCCTCCGATGTCGCGGGCTATCTGGCCTCGTTTAAGGTGTTCCGCAGGGTTCCCTGAGCGGCGGCCATCGTCTGACTAGATACTAGGCAAACTGATTCGTGGCTCAATCTTTGAGCTCATATGCCTTTTGAAGGGGCATCGCAGTCGAATTTATGCTGCGATGCACAACATTCAATCTATTGATAATAAACGACTATTATAAATTGCTGCACTGGCACACTAATTGAATAGGTGGATATAAGCCAGCCGCCGTAGTTGCCCGCTGGCCGTTATCCAAGATGGATTTCCGCAGCAACGAGGCTGATCGGATCGCTCCGAAATTTCCGATACGGCGCTGCCCTTCGAACCGAATTTCCGAGCGATCGAACGCCCTTTCCTCGTTGTGGCCATGCTTGCGCGTGGCACCTGGAGCTTCGACATGGATTACGTAAAACCCGCCGAAATTGTCACTGCAATGATCGACGTCAGTTTGAAAAAACTAGCGCTTGCCCCGCGTGACCTGCTGATCCGGGGCGCGCTGTCCGGTGCCCTGCTGGGGGCCGCCACCAGCCTGGCGTTTTCCGGGGCCGTCACCACCGGGCAGCCACTGGTCGGCGCGATCATCTTCCCCGTCAGTCTCATCATCATCGTGCTGCTCGGACTTGAACTCGTGACCGGAAGTTTCGGGTTGCTGCCGCTCGCCCGCCTCGAAGGCAAGGCCAGCTGGAACGCCGTCGTCGCCAACTGGTCATGGGTCTATCTCGGAAACCTGCTCGGCAGCATCGCCTACGGCGCGCTGCTCGCAATTACCCTGACCAATATGGGCACGATCGAGCCGTCGGGCGTCGCCGCGCGCATCGTCAGTACTGCCGAAGCCAAGACCATCGCCAACGAGGCGATCGGGCTGGCCGGAATGGTCAGCGTTTTCGTGAAGGCCATTCTTTGCAACTGGCTGGTTTGCCTGGGCGTCGTCATGGCCATGACGACCAGTTCGACGATCGGAAAGATCGTCGCCACCTGGATGCCGATCTTCATGTTCTTTGCGCTCGGCTTCGAGCACGCGGTCGTCAACATGTTCATTATTCCGACCGGCATGATGCTCGGCGCCAAGGTCAGCGTCTACCAGTGGTGGGTGTGGAATCAAATTCCGGTCACGCTCGGCAATCTCGTCGGAGGCTTCGTGTTCACCGGCCTCGCGCTCTATTCGACCTTCAATCCGGCGAGCCCTGCGATATCGGTGTCACCGGCGCTGGCTCCCCAGGTTCCCGCAGAATAACGGCAGCATCGCACATCATGAAACTCGAAACGACAACAGCCGACTTCAGCGACGAGCAAAAGCGCTATCTTGAAGGTTTCATGTCCGGCCTGCAGGTGGGGCGCGTCGGTCTTGCCAGCGGCGGCGCCTCGTCCAGCAAAGCCGCGGCGGAACCGGTGGGCCCGGATGCCGCCGGCCTCAAGGCCCAGGACAAGGTGCTGGCGTCCGGCAAAAAACTCGTCGACCAGGAAAAGTTCAAACGCGAAGAGCATCCGTTCGATGCCTATCCGCGGCTGAAGCAGCAAGCGCTCGACAACGCGCCGCCGTCGCCGGCGGATAATTTTCGCTGGCGCTATTACGGCCTGTTTTACGTCGCACCGGCGCAGGATTCCTATATGTGCCGGCTGCGCATGCCAAACGGCATCCTCACGCATTGGCAGCTGGCCGGGATGGCCGATCTGGCCGAGCGCTATTGCGGGCCGTTTTGCCATGTCACCACCCGCGCCAATCTGCAGGTGCGTGAAATTCCGCCGAAACACACCGTCGCGTTGATCGAGGGCATCCAGGACCTTGGCCTGTGTTCGCGCGGTTCCGGCGCCGACAATATTCGCAACGTCACGGGCACGCCGACGGCGGGGATCGACCCGCAGGAACTGATCGATACCCGGGTCTACGCCCGCGAGTGGCATTACCACATTCTCAACGACCGCTCGCTGACGGGATTGCCGCGCAAATTCAACGTCGCCTTCGACGGTGCGGGCAAGATCGCGGTGCTTGAAGACACCAACGACATTGCCTTCGCCGCGGTCGAAGTGAAGGACGGTTTCGGTGTCGAGCCCGGTGTCTGGTTTCGTTTGGGGATTGGCGGCATTACCGGCCACAGGGATTTTGCCAAAGACACCGGCATCGTCGTCAAGCCGGCGGACGCCACCAAAGTGGCCGACGCTATTGTGCGGGTGTTCATCGATCTCGGCGATCGCACCAACCGGCTCAAGGCGCGGCTGAAATATGTCATCGACGGCATGGGAATGGATAAATTCCTGGTTCTGGTCGAGCAGAAACTCGGCCATGCCTTTACCCGCGTGCCGGCGGAAGCCGTCGCGCCGCGACCGATGTTCGACCGCATGGCACATATCGGCGTGCACAAGCAGAAGCAGGCCGACCTCAACTGGATCGGCGTTTCGCTGCCGCTTGGCAAGCTGACTTGCGAGCAGATGCGTGGCTTGGCAAAAATCGCCAGCGATCTTGGTGACGGCGAAATTCGCCTGACGGTGTGGCAAAACCTGTTGATACCGGGCGTGCGTGACGACAATGTCGGACTTGCGATTGCCGCCATTGAGGCGATTGGACTGGCGGTCAAGGCGTCGCAAATCCGTGCCGGGCTGATTGCCTGCACCGGCAATGCCGGCTGCAAGTTCGCGGCTTCCGACACCAAGCGCCACGGCGCCGAGATCGGGGACTGGTGCGAGCCGCGGGTCGAAATCGACACGCCGCTGAATATTCATCTGACCGGCTGTCACCATTCCTGCGCGCAGCATTACATCAGCGATATCGGTTTGATCGCCGCCAAGGTCCCGGTTGGCGAGGAGGACGACACCGTCGAGGGCTATCATTTGTTCGCGGGCGGCGGGTTTGGTCCCAATGCCGATGTCGGGCAGGAAGTTTACCACGACCTCAAGGCGGAAGACGCACCCAAGACCGTCGAGAAGCTGCTGAAAGCCTATCTGTCGCATCGTGCGTCATCCGATGAAACATTCCTGACATTTGCGCGCCGCCATGATGGCGAGACGTTGCGCAAGCTTGCGGATGCAGAGATCTCCACATGAACCAGATGACACCCCCGCCCCGAATCGAAATCATTCCATCGAGCGCGCCGTTCTCCGAAGCGCAGCGCACCTGGCTGAACGGTTTCTTTGCCGGACTGCTGTCGACGGATGGGGCTGAACCCCTGTCGGCGGCGCAGGGCACCGCCGTGCTTCAAGGGCCAAGCGGCGATGGCGACGACGGCGAGGCGCCCTGGCACGATCAGACCATGCCGATTGCCGATCGCATGAAGCTCGCGGAGGGCCGCCCATTGCGCCGGCGCATGATGGCAGCGATGGCGCAGCAGGACTGCGGCCAGTGCGGCTATAACTGCAACGACTATTCCGACGCGATCGCGACCAAGGCGGAGGCGCGTCTCAATCTCTGTGTTCCCGGCGGCAAGGAAACCGCCCGGATGCTGAAAACGCTGAACGAGGAGCTGGAGAAGGCGCCGGCGGCCTCGCCTGGTTCCGCCGCCGCGCCGGCTGTGGCGATGCCCGCGATCACGGCGGAGCCGGGTCGTTCCCGCGACAATCCGGTGCCGGCGACCTTCGTGTCGCGCCGGCTATTGAACAAGACCGGATCCGAAAAGGAAACCTGGCACATCGATTTCGACCTCAGCGGCTGCGGCCTCGACTATGTGGTCGGGGATTCCTTCGGTATTTTCGCCCGCAATGATCTTGGCCATGTCGATCAGATCATCGCTTTGCTCGGCGCTTTGCATACCACCCCGATACGCGGCAAGACGCTGCGCGAGGTATTGACCGACGATGTGTCGCTGGCACCTGCGCCGGATTCCCTGTTCGAGCTGCTCTCGTTCATTACCGGCGGGGCACAGCGCGAGAAGGCGCGGGCGCTGGCGCAAGGCGAAGATCCCGATGGCGACGCCGCCACCCTCGACGTGATGGCGGCGCTGCAAAAATTCTCCGGCGTGCGTCCACATCCCGAAGCCTTCGTCGAAGCGCTGGAGTCACTGCAGCCGCGGCTCTATTCGATCTCGTCGTCGCACAATGCCACGCCGGGCAAGCTGTCGCTGACGGTGGACTGCGTGCGTTACGTCATCGGCAAGCGCAAGCGGCTTGGACTGGCTTCGACATTCCTCGCCGAACGTATCCAGCCCGGCGATCCGGTAAAGGTCTATGTGCAGAAGGCCCATGGCTTCGCGCTGCCGCAGGATCCGAAGATACCGATCATCATGATCGGGCCCGGCACCGGCATCGCGCCGTTCCGCGCGTTCCTGCTCGACCGCAAGGCGACCGGCGCGCCGGGCAAGAACTGGCTGTTCTTCGGCCATCAGCGCAGCAGCAGCGATTTCTTCTACGCCGACGAACTCAACGCCCTGAAAACTTCGGGCCTGCTGACACGGTTGTCGCTGGCATGGTCGCGCGACGGCGACAAGAAATTCTACGTGCAGGACCGCATGCGCGAGGTCGGCCGCGAGGTGTGGACCTGGCTCGCCGAGGGCGCCAACATCTATATCTGCGGCGACGCCAAGCGGATGGCCAAGGATGTCGAACGGGCGCTGGTCGACATTGTCGCCCAGCATGGCGCGCGTTCGACTGACGAGGCCGTCAGCTTTGTCGGGGAACTCAAAAAGAAGGGCCGGTTCCAGCAGGACGTTTATTAACGGCAGAACCGGTTCCAATCAGAGACAAATTCGAACGAATAAAATTCTAGCCTGAATCCGCCGCAGAGAATTTTTCCCTGCGAAGGGAGTCTGGCAGAGCATTCGTATCGCTATTTTCTCGGTCGCCTTGCATCCAGCCGCGAACGATACTCCATTGTGGTTCATGCTGCGTTGGAGATCGACCATGCGCGAATTATCGGCGGAAGCCCGTCTGCACCTGTACGCGCGTTCGCTGTCCCGGCGAACCGGAACAGGATTTCATGCGGCCGCGCTCTATGGCGCTTTCGCGGTGATTGCGGCCGTGGTGTTCGGAACGCTCTCGGTTCATCCGTTTTGATACCAGATGACGGTTCGGTCGTTGGGAGCCTAAGCCTGCTGTAGCCCTGGTTCGACAGCTTGTGCCGCTTGGACTGCCTTCTGGTCTCTCACCACCGCGGTTCCCGCCAACCGGTCGTAGACCGGGTCCGTCTTGCGGGCGACCTGGATAATCAGCAGCACGCTCCAAATCGCGGCAACCAAGCCGGAATAAATGAACCACTGAAAGAAATGGTCGGTAAACATCGCGTCGGCGCTGCCGTCGGTGATCGCGCGTTGATAGAGCAACAGGGCCATTGCGGGCACGAAACCAATGATCATCGCCAGATAGCGGCTGATGACCTTGAGGATCGGCACGCCTGAACTCTGGACGTCCGCTGTGTCGACGATCCTTATGCGAACGATTCGAGCGCCGACGGTTCTACCTTTCTTCCAGATCATCCAAACGAGGTAGACAACGAAAGCCGAGGCGACGATCCAGTCCAGCGAGAAACCATCGATTGGGTTTCCCGCCTGGTCGAGCATGTAACCCTGGGTGACGGTCTTGGTCGTTGAACCCTCGCGCGTCGTGCGCCCCACCGTCAGAGTGACGCCTGTCGCCGCTCCAAACAACGAGACATGGCAAACCGTTGCGAAATTTGCATCATGTGGCGGCGGCGGGCTCAGTGATTGCGGGATCGTCTTGGCGACCTCGCAGCTGTTGAAGAATAAGCCGCCGTGCATTTGGACCATTCCCGATGTCGTTGCGAAAAGCACGACCGCCAGAACCTGAAAGGGAACTGCAACGACAATCCAATCGATGAGCGTCGCTGCCCATCGTCGCCAAAATCCCGCCCTCGGAAGCTTCGCTATTTCTTCGAGGTGGGCACCATCGGTGTTCATCTGATCGATCCAATCGGGCTGCAAGCACGGACGAACACAACCGATAGATGACAGATCCTCCGTGGGCAAGGATACGGGGTCAGGCGCCCGCCAATACCCTGTGGAAGATCAACCCCGTGGTCTAACTCCGCTTGAACGGTGCCACTTCAATACCGGCATCCTTCAGCGCCTGCCGCACGCCACGCGCGATATCGACCGCGCCCGGCGTATCACCGTGAATGCATACGGTGTCGGTACGCATTTTGATGATTTTGCCGGTGACGGATATGACGGCGCCATCCTGGATCATCCGCACCACGCGCTCGGCGATCTGTTTTGGATCATGCAACACCGAACCGGGTTTCTTGCGCGACACCAGCGTGCCGTCGTCCTCATAGGCGCGGTCGGCGAACACCTCGTGGGCCAACGCCAGATTGGCGGCTTCGCCGGCCTGCACCAGTTTGGTATTAGCCAGCACAACAAAGATAAGACTGGGGTCGACCGCCCTGATGGCGGAAGCAATCGCGCGCGCGGTGGTATCTTCCTCGCAGGCCACATTCGACAATGCGCCATGCGCCTTGACATGGGTAACCTTGTAGCCCGCCGCGGTCGCGATCGCCTGAAGCGCGCCGATCTGATAGGCGACGAGGTTTTCGATCTCAGAGGCCTTCATGCCGTAAAACGGCCGACGGCCAAATCCATGGATGTCGCGGTAACCCGGGTGAGCGCCGACGCTGACGCCGCGTGCCTTCGCGAGTTCCACGGTCTTGCGCATGGTGTCGTAGTCCCCGCCATGAAACCCGCAGGCAACATTCACCGACGTGGCGACGTCGATCATGGCGGCGTCGTTACCCATTTCCCAGGCGCCAAAGCTTTCACCGAGGTCGCTGTTCAGATCGACTGTTTTCATGTTTTTGTCCGCTTGTTGGTTGTTCGAAACTAGTCCTGCGTCAGTGCATCGACAGGCGATGAAACCTGCCATGTTCCGGCATCGACGGCGCTGACGGCAGCCCCGGCGACGTTGGCATCCTGCAGCGCCTCGATGTTGAGATCAAAATTATCGATGGCGTGGAGGCGGTCGGGCAGGGTGCGCAGCAGCTCGGCGAATTTGCGCACCTCTGCCTGTGCCTCAGCGATGCCGATCGCCTTGAAACGAAAGCCGGTTCCGGCGGAAATCTGCGCGAACCGTCCGAGATCGGCCGAGATCACGGTCGCGATCTTGGGATAGCCGCCACTGGTGCCGCGGTCCGGCACCAGGACAATGGGCGCGCCGTTGCCGGGTACCTGAATGCTGCCGTTTACGGTGCCATCGGAGACGATGTTGTGGCCGTACAGATGTTTGATCACCGGGCCTTCGAGCCGGTACCCCATGCGGTCGCTGGTCGCCGATATCTTCCACTCGCTGTCCAGAAACAGATTTTTCTGGTCATCGGCGAATTCGTCATCCTGCGGACCCATCACGACGCGGATCGGCGCCTGGACCGGGGGCGGAAGATCGATCCGGCGCTCGGCCGCACCGCCGGCAGCCGCCACCTGTAATTCATCGCCGGCCTGCAGCGGGCGCGGGTAGGGGCTGCCGAGCCCGGCGCGGGCATTCACGGCCATGCTTCCGAACATCGGCTCGCCCGCGATACCGCCTTCGATCGCGAGATAACTGAAAGAGCCGCCGCGGGTAAAACCAAGCTTCAGGGTTTCGCCGTCCGACAGCGTCACGGATGTATCCGACGCGACCGCGCGTCCGGCGACGTCGGCGTTGCGCGACGCGCCCGCGAGCGCGACGCGAATCGCGCCCTCGCGCGCCGTGAACGCGGCGCCGAATGGGCCGATTTCGATCGCGGCGGCGAACAGGGCGTTTCCGACCAGGCAATTGGCGGCGGCAAGCCCAAGCCGGTCCATCGCACCGCTCGGCGTGAGACCATAACGCTGGGCGCCGAAGCGTCCGCCGTCCTGTACCGAACTCGAAGGACCGATGGCTGAAATGACGAGTTTGCTCATGAGGCCATCAATTCGGCGACAAGCTCGCCGCGTTCCGCGGCGCGATCCTGTTCCGCGAAGGTCTTGGCGTCCACCGCGCAGAACTTCACGCGGTCGCCGGGTTCCAGCAGGAAGATCGGATCGCGGTGCAACTGGTAGGTTCGCACGGCAGTCTGTCCCAGCAGATGCCAGCCGCTCGGACCGGCCAGGCATTGCACACCGGTCTGCACGCCACCGATCGAAATCGTGCCGGCCGGCGTTAACAGCCGCGGATTGTGCCGCCGCGGCAAGTGCAGCGAATCCTGCAGGCCGCTGAGATAGGACCATCCCGGGGTAAAACCGATCATGGCGACGCGATAGTCGCCGGCGATATGCCGCGCCACGATGTCGTCGGTCGTGGTGTTCAGTGTCTTGGCGACATCCTCCAGATCAATGCCGTATTCACCGCCATAGACCACGGGAATGCACCAGCGCCGGGTTTTTGTCGATGCCGGAACCGGCAGTTGCGCCAGAACGGCAAGCTTTTCGCTCAGCGCCGCAAAATCGATCAGCAGGGGATCGTAGTGTACCAGCAGCGACCGATAGGTCGGCACCGTCTCGGTGACGCCGGTAACGGGCTCGCGTGCCAGGGTGCGATCGAGCGCCAGCACCCGCTGGTTGGCGGCGTCATCGATCGTGCGGCTGAATTCCACCGTGATGGCGCTGTCGCCGCTCAGCAAAAGGCGGGGTGGGGCGAGTGTCGCGGCCATGGTCTCACAAATCTTCGATCTGTGTCATGCTGTAGCGCGTTTTGCGGCGAAGTGGAATTCGGTTCGTGCAAATGAGCCAGCAAGTTCAATAAATTAATCCGCATATCGGTGATAAGCTGTGATGATGGCGATCAGCCAGGCAGCGTCCCATTCCCAGCGCCCTCGACGCCACTTGACGCGCCGCTCGCGCCCCGCAAGATGCGCCCGCCCAACACACCCGCACCGGAGTTGCCTGTTCGATGTCCCTGACCCCCGAAGCGATCGCGACGCTTTCCCGCGTATCCACCGCCACCATCACCACGGTTCTCCTCAAAAAGGGCCTACGAAACGTCTGGATGCGGGGCTCGCGTCCACTGCGCCCCGGTCAGAAGCGGCTGGTCGGGCCGGCCTTTACCCTGCGTTTCGTGCCGGCGCGGGAGGATCTGGCGACACCGGAATCCTGGTCATCGCCGATTTCGACCCGGACCGCGATCGAAGCGATGCCGGACGGCTGCATCGCCGTGGTCGATGCCATGGGCATCACCGACGCCGGCATCTTCGGCGATATTCTGTGCGCCCGCATGGTCAAGCGCGGGGTTGCGGCCCTGGTGACCGATGGCGTGGTGCGCGATCTCGAAGGCGTGCTCGGCACCGGGTTGCCGGTGTGGTGTGACGGCTACGCCGCGCCGCCCTCGGTGGCCGGGCTGACATTCGTCGGCTGGGGTGAACCGATCGGTTGTGGTGGCGTCGCGATCTTCCCGGACGACATCATCGTCGCCGATCAGGACGGTGCCGTGGTGATCCCTAAAGCGTTTCTCGATCTCATTCTGGCCGAAGGCGCGGAGCAGGAGCGCATGGAAGCCTGGATCGTCGACCAGGTGAACGGCGGCGCCGTGCTGCCGGGCCTCTATCCGATGAATGCCGAGACCAAGGCGCGCTACGCGGCATCAAAGAAATAAACAGGACCAATCGCGTCCACAAAAAAGGAGATACGCCATGCAGATCCATCTCGCCGGTTCACGGCCGACACGTCGCGCGCCGGCAGAACATTTCACCGGGACGGTCTGGCAGGACCCCATCATCGCGGCCGAGGCGCCGGCGCGGATCGTCGCGGCGCGCGTCACCTTCGAACCGGGCGCGCGCACCAATTGGCATTCGCATCCGCTTGGCCAGACGCTGTATGTCCTCTCGGGCATTGGCCGGTTTCAGACCAAGGGCGAGCCGGTACGCGAAATCCGGCCGGGTGACGTCGTCTGGATTCCGCCGGGCGAAAAACATTGGCATGGCGGTTCGCCAACCAGTGGCATGACCCACATCGCGATGCAGGAATCGCTGGACGGAAATTATTCGAACTGGGTCGAGCCGGTGACCGATGCGGAATATACCGCAAAAGTCGGCGGATAAGCGTCTCGCACCGGTCAGATACGCTGCGCCGTCCAGGTGCCCGAGCACATCACGCCGTGCCAGGTACCCGACCCTGATGTAGCGGTGAGGTGGCCGGAGCCGACAGCCCGTTTAATTCCGCTGCTCAGGGTCACGCTGATCGCACCCGCATCCGCGACGCGTCCTGACGCCACGAACATGGCATTGCCAGACGCGACCTGGCCATTGTTGATCCCGATCGGGACGGTGGTCCCGTTCGGGCAAGCGCCGTTGGACGAGGCGATCTGAACATTCCATGCGCCGTCGAACGTCGCGGCCGCAGCCGGCGTGGCGATCGATATTCCCAGACAAACCAAAACACGGATGGCGAGACCAGTCTTGCGAAGGTGTTTCATGACATTCCCCTCTGTTTCGACGCGATCAAGATCGCATACCGGCTTGCCGGGGACTGTGATGGTTGTCACATTGGAGCATGATCCGGAAAAGTGGAAACCGGTTTTCCCTCGCGACAAACGCCAGAGGCGTTTGCGCGGAGATCATGCTCAAACAAGAAGGTGGACGACGAGCATGATTCAACTCAGTTGAATCATGCTCTAGTGGCGGGTGAGAATTCCAGCGCGAACGCCTGAGATAAGGTGCACGCCAAGGCGCGCCACGCGTTCAATCGAGGTCGCAGCGGCCGTCAGTTCAGACGGCTCCAGGTCTGGCCGCCGCAGAACATGCCGCCAAAGGCGCAGCCCTGGACGCGCAGGCTATCGGGGCCTTTCAACGCGATCGTGGAATCATAGGTGCTGCCGGTG
>NZ_JBEKCZ010000043.1:0-38667 GCF_050014615.1 Bradyrhizobium sp.
TCGGCGTAGCTTACGGGAACACTGACGCGCGTTTTGACCGAGCGGATGGTTTCCCGAAGATCGGACGGGGTCATGTCGCCATGCAGCAGCACCTCGTTGCCGACGATGATCGCCTTGACCGCACCGGGATAATCCCGGGCCAGCGCTATCGCGGTATCGATCAGCTGGGCGTTCTTGGCGCGGTTGTTTCCGATCCAGATTCCAAGCAGAACTTTCAGTCCGACCTTGGCCGCGAGTTCGGGCACCTTGTCCAATCCGTTGTCGACGGAATAGGTGCGGACGCATTGCGATACCTTGGCCAGTTCGACCAGATCCTCCGCGATCTGTTCCGGGCTGACGATCAATTGCGGGTTCAACGGAGTCTGGTCGCGCCGAAACGGCGCGTAGGACACGCATTCCAGTTTTGCCGCGGGATCGATCGGCGCATGGGCCAATGTGACCGGCGTAGCCAGCCACCACCAGACCGCGGCAATAACGGTCAGGGATATCAGCAGAAGCGTCAGCGGCGCGCGAAGGGAAATTGGCTCTGTCCTCCGTGAGGCGCGTCGATTATGGTCAAGCGGTCCGCGCAGTTAGGTCGGAATGCCGGGGGCACAGTATAAACCTGCATCTAAGGCCGAGTGCGAAAGGGTGACTGTGTTTCTGATAACAAATTTGTCGCGGCCCCAACAAGTCAAGTGATGTTGTTCAACAGACTTTCTCGACGCCATTTTGCCAGAATCGCGGGTTGGTCGGCTCTCGGACTCTCGACGATTTCAGCGGAATCCGCTCAGGCCGACTCGCGCCGGAGCCTGCCTTCCGGCTTCCCGCGTAACTTTCTGTGGGGAACGGCTACCTCAGCCTATCAGATCGAGGGCGCCGTCAACGAGGACGGGCGAGGTCCCTCGATCTGGGACCGTTTCGCTCACACCGACGGGAAAATCGGTGATCACAGCACGGCCGATGTCGCGAACGATCATTATCATCGCTACAAAGAGGACGTTCAACTCATCAAGGCGCTGGGCGCCAAAGCCTATCGGTTTTCGATTGCGTGGCCGCGTGTTTTTCCGGAAGGAACGGGTTCGCCAAACCCAAAAGGCCTCGATTTCTACGACCGGCTTCTGGACGAATTGCTGGCGAACGGAATCGAGCCGTTTGCGACCCTGTATCACTGGGATTTGCCTCAGGCGCTCCAGGATCGCTTTGGCGGCTGGATGTCGCGCGACACCTCAAAGGCCTTTGCGGATTATGCGGGCTATGTTGCGGCGCATTTGAGCGATCGCGTGAAGAAGATTTTCACGATCAATGAATGCCACCGGCTGGTCTATTCCGGTTATGGCGCGGGCATCGACGCGCCGGGTCTCAGCCTGCCCCCGCAGGAATTGAACCAGGTGATGCACCACGTCGCGCTGGGGCACGGTCTGGCGGCGCAGGCGGTGCGGGCGCATGGCCGGACAGGGACCAGGGTCGGTCCGGCCGAGAACCTCGTCGTCTGCATACCGGCCATCGAGACGCCGGCGAACATCCGCGCCACCGAGATCGCCACGCGCGAACTCAATGCCGGCTACCTGACCGTGATCCTGGAGGGAAAGTACACGGATGGATTTCTGGCCTATGCCGGCAAGAATGCCCCGAAATATACCGCCGAAGATCTGAAGGTGATTTCGTCTCCGATCGATTTTGTCGGACTGAATATCTATTTGCCCCACCATTACGTCGTGGCGGCCGATAACAAGAGCGGCTTTTCGTTGTTGCCGTTTCCCTCCACGTTTCCACACATGGAATCGGACTGGCTCAAAATTGGTCCGGAGGCGATGTATTGGGCGCCGCGTCAGGTGGCGAAGCTGTGGAATGTGAAGTCGATCTACATTACCGAGAACGGGGCATCGGCATCAGACCAGCCTGCCGCCGACGGCAATATCTACGATCTCGATCGGATCATGTATCTGCGCAACTATCTGACGCAGTTGCAGCGCGCGACATCCGAGGGTGTGCCCGTGCGCGGGTATTTCCTGTGGAGCCTGATGGACAATTTTGAATGGACGGACGGATTTGAAAAACGCTTCGGGCTCTACCGGGTCGACTTCAAGACCCAGCGTCGCACGCCAAAACTCTCCGCCTCGTTCTATCGCGAGGTGATCGAGCGAAACAAGGTGGTTTGACGATTCGATACCGTTCGGCGGCAGGGAGTCTATTATTTCTTGAGTGCTCTCAATAGGTCGACGGATCCGGCGAATCCGTGGGCTTCTCGAAGGCCCGCTTCATGGCCGGGCTCATCGGGATGTCCAGATTGACGCCCTTGGGCGGGATTGGCTGGGTGAACCATTTGTCGTAGAGCGCCGCAAGCTCGGGACTCCGGTAGAGGCTTGTGGTCGCGGCATCGGCAACGGCCTTGAACGCCGTATCATCCTTGCGCAGCATGATTCCATATGGTTCAGGCCTTGAGAACGCGTCCTGCGAGATCACGTAAGCCTTTGGATCCTTGGCGTTGGCAATCAGGCCCGCGAGCACGATATCGTCCTGGACAAAGGCCACGGCCCTGTCGGTCGCGACCATCAGGAACGCTTCGGCCTGATCCTGAGCCGGGATGATCGTCATCCCCAGATTCAATCTGCTATTGAATTCGAGCGCCTGCTTGATGTTGGTCGAGCCGGCCGGAGAGACGATCGTCTTGCCCTTGAGGTCGCCGATCGAGCCGATCTTCGATTCGACCTTCGAGACGAAACGGCTCGCCGTCAGAAAATGCGTATTGGTGTACCAGACCTGCCGTTGCCGCTCGGCGTTGTTGGTGGTGTTGCCGCATTCGAGGTCGATGGTGCCGTTGGCCAATAGCGGAATGCGCGACGAAGCCGTCACCAGCTGATACCGCACTTCGAGTTTGTCGAGCTTCAATTCGCGTTTCACCGCGTCGACGATCCTGGCGCAGATGTCGATGGCGAAGCCGACCGGCTGCTGCTTGTCGTCGAGGTAGGAGAACGGCACCGACGCCTCGCGGTGCCCGATGGTGATATATCCGAGCTCCCTGACCTTCGCGAGCGTGCCTGTGAGTTCGTCCGCGATCGCGGTGGCGCGGCCTGAAAGCAGCGTAGCCAGCGTCAGCGCCACGAATAGGTCTTTCCGCACGGGGTTCTCCATCGTCAATTGCTGTTGACGGCAATGCTTGGCGATATCGGATCATTTATCAAGCCGTCGAATGGAAAATCGGCGACGTGATCGAGTAGTGCGTTGAAGCCCGCTCATGGCACGAACCGGACCGGCCAGGCCGGTCTGAGGATGTCCTCTGATCAGGGCAGGGTGGACCGGAAGTTACCGGCTGAGCACCAGATCGGCGCTTTTGACCCCAGCCAGACATAGGCCCAGCCGTGGCACGCCCTGCGAGAACGTGATAGTATGGATCCTCTTCTCGCGAGTCTGATTCAACAAAAAAATATCCCAGTGCCGGGCGGCAGCGTCGGTCTGAAGAGCCGTCACAGCCGGGACAGGGGAGGCGCCGATGGTACGACGATTGGCCATGCTTCTGACGGCCGGTGCGCTAGCGCTGACTGCGGGGCCGATACTTGCGCACCATTCCTTTGCGATGTTCGATCGGGACAACCAGATCGATCTCGAAGGCGTGGTGCAGGAGTTCAGGTTCGTCAATCCGCACACCTTCATCTATCTGGTGGTGAAGCAGGACGACGGCAACACAGTGACATGGAGTCTTGAGGGCCAGAGCCCGGCCGCTCTCGTACGGAGCGGCTGGACCAGCAAGACTCTCAAGGCGGGCGATGAGCTCAAGATGCGGATTGCTCCGCTACGCAGCGGCGCGCCGGCCGGTGCTTGGGCTCCAAATCAGACCAGCTTTCGCGACGGGCGCGCGCTCGATGCGTCGCAGAGCAGCGTCGGCTTCCCCGACTCGGCCGAACTGCAGCGCTGACATTAAGGAGCCCACGCGATGACCAATGGGCGTTTGATAGGCTCGCTTGCGCTCCTGGCCTTGCTGACAACAGCGACCGCCGGCGCGCGGGCCGAGGGTGACGGCAAATATCCCGACTGGGACGGGCAATGGTTTCGTACCGGCGGCGTCCAGTTCGACCCGACCAAGCCGCTCGGCCGCGGCCAACAGGCGCCGCTCACGCCCGAATACCAGGCCAAGCTCGAGGCGAGCATTGCCGATATCGCGGCCGGCGGCCACGGACTGAACGAACACACTTCGTGCCTGCCGCACGGCATGCCGCGGATGATGAACGCGGTCTATCCGATAGAGTTCGTCGTCCAGCCGAAGACCACCTACATCCTTTTGGAGGAGAACCTGCCGCGCCGTATCTATACCGACGGCCGCAGCTGGCCGGCCGAACCCGAGCCGACCTTTGCGGGTTACTCGATCGGCCACTGGGTGGACGAGGACGGAAAGGGGCGCTTCAATCTGCTTGAGATCGAGACCCGCTACATGAAGGGCCCACGCACGTTCGAGGGGAGCGGCTTGCCGCTGCACGAGGACAACCAGACGGTAATCAAGGAGCGCATCTTCCTCGACAAGGCGAAGCCCGACCTTCTCCATGACGAGATTACTGTCATCGATCATGCACTGACCCGTCCATGGACGGTGACCAAGAGCTATCGGCGGGAACGCAATCCGGTCTGGCTTCCCAACGAATGCGGCGAGGACAACCACCACGTCACCATCGGCAAGGACGACTACTTCATCAGCGCGGACGGTCTGCTGATGCCGAAAAAGAAGGACCAGGCGCCGCCCGACCTGCGCTATTTCCGGCAGTCAAAAAAGTGATGGGATGTCGCGGTGGCTATCGGGCGTTGGCTGTTAATCCGTTTCCAGCAGACTTTCCCCGTTCGCGCGGTCAAAGCGACGCGTTTGACCCGGTGCAGACATTTCTCCCTGATCGAGACCTATCCGGCTGTTGCTGTGTCCAAATTATTCAGATCGGTCCCGACCCTGTTTTCCCTCGAATAGCCATCGAGCGCTTAGAGAATTGTTCGGCATCGGCATAGCGACCCTGATCCTTGTAGAGACCGGCCAGGTTCTCCAGAACATCCGCGAGATCCGGATGGTTCGGACCGAGCGTCTTCTCGAAGGTGGCCACCGACCGCTTGAAAAACCGCTCGGCATCGGCGTTACGCCCTTGGCGCACGTAAAGCGCGGCTAAATTGTTTAGCGCCTGCGCGACGTCGGGATGGTCGGGTCCGAACGCCTTCTCGGTCACCGCCATCGATCGCTTGAGCAGCCGCTCGGCATCGGCGTAACGATGCCGATGGATGTAGACATCGGCCAGGTTGTTCATCAACACCGTGGCTTCGGGATCGTTGGGGCCGTGCGCCTTCTCGAGGACGGCCAGTCCACGCTTGAACAGCGGCTCGGCCTGGTCGTACCGACCCTGATTGCTGTAGACAGCGGCGAGGTTGCTCAACGCCTGCACGATAGACGGATCGTCGGGACCGAGCATTTTATCGCGAATGGCGATCGACCGCTTGAGAAGCGGCTCCGCTTCCGCGTAACGCTCTTCCACGCGGTAGAGCTCGCCCAGATTGTTCAGCACAGTTGCGACTTCCGCATGGTCCTGATCGAGCGTCTTCTCCCTGATAGCCAGTGAGCGCTTGTACAGCAGCTCGGCAACGGCGTATTGACCCAGATTGTAGTGGATCGTGCCAAGGTCATTCAGCGGCATCGCGACGTTCGCATCATCGGGACCAAACTCCTTCTCGCGAAGGGCCAGAGACTTCTGAGCCAATGGCAGTGCTTCCGTGTACTTCCCCGCCCGATAGAGCTCTTTCATCTGCTGGCTGAGAGTGCTCGCCTCATCCTCTCCCGCGTAGGATGGCGCGCCGAGCGACAGGCTCAGGGCGAGCGCGGCGACCGCAACACAGATCGATGCTTTCAAGGCCTTCATCGCGCATTCCTTCGTCACGTTCTTCGGGATGTACGTGCTTTTTGTGCTTTCAGAGGCCGGACAGGTTCAATGAAAGCGGGGTAAACAGCGCAGCATTTACGCCATGCGACCGCTGCGTTGGCACCTTTGAGACATGCCGACGGACGCTGCGAACGTCCGCTAACTGGGGCAGACCGGAAGTAGTCGGCGCGTGGTCAAAACGACGCGAATGACCCATACCGGAAGTCACCTTGGCTGATGCTCGCGAGAAATCGGATTTAAACGGCTTGGCCGGTGGACCGTTTCTTTGCGGATTTCCTTATTGTGAATGTGTCTTGCGCTAGAAATGCGACGCCGATCTGATCACCGGCAACACGTACCAATTTGCAGCGGCGATACGCGAGACCCGTTGACGACAGAAGCAGGAAGAATTCCTTGAGGTCCAATCCTTCGAGAGAGCCTTCGATAAGCAAGCGCGCTCCGGTCTGAGACACGTCGATCATCCTGCAGTCGCGTCGCCAAGTTCCATCAATTCCCATCATGTGAACAGGAATGCCACGTTCGAAATCGACGCGCCCACTCTTTCGATCTCCATAGGCCATTGTGCAATTCCATCTTCAATAGGACAGAAACGGTATTGGGCCCGGCAGCAGTGTTTTCTTTCGCTGTTATGGAATGCCCCGGTTACGCTGAGATATCTGGATCAGTTTGGCGCGGTGGAACATCTACTCCAGCCGGAGACTCCGGCCGCGCCGGATCCGGCAATCGAGGCGGTTCAGGAATTCCATTTACTCGAAAGAGCCACGCGGCATGGTACGCGTAGTGCCGCTCAAGCGTTCGCAGGAGAACATCCAGGGAAACATCTGTTGGTGCCTGGCTCATAATTGCCTTGCCAAATGATCTGCACTTTGGAAATCACGCTTGTCGTAGCCCGCGTAAGGCAGGCGTCGTTGAAATGCTCATCCACAAAATCAAATATGAGAGCGACTACGGCAGCCTTTGCGGCTCTCATGCCAGTATTACTACGGAGATTATTTTAATATTTCACTAACTTAAGGTTGTACGTCGGCTACCGGAGAGTTAGTGTGCTTGGCGTATGTCGCCGTTCGGGCACTTTTCGGACATGGCGCGGTGTCCGGCCTCAGTCCGCTATCCGCACCAAACGGACCTTCGCCAACTACACCAAATTTATGGGTTCACATCCCCATGGCGTGGCGGGGCGGAAAATTCCTGCACAACTCGGGCGGATCGCGCCGCAAGAACCCTGGTTCACATCCGTAATTGATGCGGAGAAGAATCAGCAGCTTCGATCGGACGTCATCATGTTCTGGCGGTCAAAACGGCTTGCTCAGGAATTTCGACCGCTCCAGCCCATATCGCCAAGGCAAGTCGATCGCCTTGGTGAGGCCGATCCGAATCCCGGAGACGATGTCGGGCTTGTGCGGGCGCGCATGCAGCGCGAACGGCGGGGCGTCGAGCGCCAGTCCATTATGCGCATGGGTGATCGCAAGCGCCTGCGTCAGCTTGCCCGGACCCGAACACAGCGATCGCTCATCCGGCAATCCGCGCCGCCGCCGCATCGCCGGAATGCCGTGGGTCGGCTGCAGGGCGCGGATCAGCACCGCGCTGGCCGAGCCTTCCTTCTCGCAGACGAAATTGACGCACCAATGGATGCCATAGGACCGATAGACGTAGATAAAGCCGGGCGGGCCGAACATCACCAAATTGCGCGGCGTCGGTCCGTTAAAGGAATGCGCGGCCGGCTCGGTGTGGTGATAGGCCTCGACCTCGACGATCACGCCGCCGACGCCGTTCACCAGCAGCGTCGTGCCGATCAGGTCGGGCGCGACCTCGTGCACGCTGCGGGCAAAGAAGCTGCGTTTCAGCGGCTTGCCGAGCCCTTGCCGGGTCAAGGTGGCATTTTGCACTATGCGATTTTGAGCCATTCAAGCCGATATGTTAAGAATCCCAGAACCGATAAGGCTCTAAAGCGGTTGCGATTCCCGGTCCAGCGGACTAGCTAAAGCTCCAACAACGGATAGTCCATGGTCGTCGTCGTCGATACCGTTTCAGCCACGCCGCTGCGCCCGCGTCACCCCGAAAAGGTGAACCGGCCGGACGCGCTGTCGCCGCCCAAGCCGGACTGGATCCGGGTGCGCGCGCCGAACACGCGCGGCTATGCCGATACCCATAAAATCGTCAAGGAAAACGGCCTCGTCACGGTGTGCGAGGAGGCGGGCTGCCCGAACATCGGCGAGTGCTGGGACAAGAAGCACGCCACCTTCATGATCATGGGCGACACCTGCACCCGCGCCTGTGCGTTCTGCAACGTCAAGACCGGGATGCCCGGCGCGCTCGATGCCAAGGAACCGGAGCATGTCGCGGAGGCGACCTTCAAGCTCGGGCTCGCCCATATCGTCATCACCTCGGTGGATCGCGACGATCTCGCCGACGGCGGCGCGGAGCATTTCGCGCAAACCATTCGGGCGATCCGGGCGCGCTGCCCGGCCACGACCATCGAGATCCTGACCCCGGATTTCCTGCGCAAGGACGGCGCGCTCGAGATCGTGGCCGCGGCCAAACCCGACGTGTTCAATCACAATCTGGAGACGGTGCCGTCGCGTTATCTCAGCGTGCGCCCGGGCGCGCGCTATTTCCATTCGATCCGGCTGTTGCAGCGGGTCAAGGAAATCGATCCGACGATCTTCACCAAATCCGGCATCATGGTTGGATTGGGCGAAGAGCGTCACGAGGTGCTGCAGGTGATGGACGATCTGCGCTCGGCGGATGTGGATTTTCTGACCATCGGACAATATTTGCAGCCGACCCGCAAGCATCACGCCGTGATGCGATATGTGCCGCCGGATGAGTTCCAGGGCTTTGAGAAGGTCGCCTATACCAAGGGCTTCCTGATGGTGTCGGCGAGCCCGCTGACCCGCTCGTCGCACCACGCCGGGGACGATTTCGCCAGGCTGCAGGCGGCGCGCGCCGCGAAATCCCGCTGAGCGTCAGGCGATGCCCCAATTCTCCAGCAAGCGCCGCCTTCACCACAGCGCGCCGCAGATGTTCGACCTTGTCGCCGATGTCGAGCGCTATCCTGAATTCGTGCCGCTGTGCCGTTCGAGCCGAAGCCGGACGATGGCTGCGATGTCGGATTTTTCCTGGCCTATGAATTCAAGAGCCGGATGCTGGCGATGCTGATGGGAACCATGTTCGACACCGCGTTTCAGCGTTTTGCCGCGGCGTTCGAGAAGCGCGCGGATGCGATTTATGGAAAAGCGCCTTAGCTCGTCACCCGCGAGAGGGGAATCACGCCCGCGGCGGCCGCCGCCGCTTGACCGGGCTGCGCCGCGAGGTTCGCGCCACGCGGGGACGTAACCGGCTGGTGGTTTCGCGGCGCGGCTTGGCCGGCGCCTGCGGCCCACGCGCCAGTTCCATCAGCATGCGCAGGGCTTCGACGACGGAGCGCTGGCGCACCGCGCTGCGGCCGATGGCGCCGAAGCGGCATTCGCGATGCAGAATTCTGCCGTCACGGGCGGCGACGGCGAAGTGGACGAGACCCACCGGCTTGCCCGGCGTGGCTCCTCCCGGACCGGCAATGCCGGTAATCGAGACCGCCAGATCGACGCCGGCCTTTTCCAAAGCGCCGATCGCCATCGCGGTCGCGGTTTCCTTGCTGACGGCGCCGAAGGTCGCCAGCGTCGTCGCCTTGACCCCGAGCATCATGCGCTTGGCGTCGTTGGAATAGGTGACAAAGCCGCGGTCGATGACATCGGACGAGCCGGGAATATCGGTGAGCGCGCCGGCGACCAGGCCCCCGGTGCAGGATTCCGCGGTCGCAATCGTCAGCTTGCGCATCCGGCAGAGATCGAGCAGCGAGCGGGAGAGGGCGCGGGCGTCGCTGCCGCTCATTTAATCGCTCCAGGGCAGGCGGATGGTGGCGCTCGCGGTGGCGGCAATGCCTTCCTCGCGGCCGGTGAATCCGAGCCGCTCGCTGGTGGTCGCTTTCACCGCGACCCGCGAAAGGCTCAGTCCCGTGATCTCGGCGATGCGCGCGCGCATGATATCCCGCAGCGGTCCGATTTTCGGACGCTCGCAGATCAGGGTGACCTCGAGATGGGCGATGCGTCCGCCGCGGGCAGTGACCCGATCGATCGCGTAGGTGAGGAACTGGTCGGAGGAGGCGCCCTTCCACTTGATATCGCTGGGCGGAAAATGCGAGCCGATATCGCCATCCGCCAGCGCGCCGAGAATGGCATCGACCAGCGCATGGAGGCCGACATCGCCGTCGGAATGCGCGAGAAAGCCGCGGTGATGGGGCACGCGAACGCCGCAAATCATCAGGTGGTCGCCGTCGCCGAAAGCGTGAACGTCGTAACCGGTGCCGATCCTGACATCGCCGAGCATGGCACCGAGACGGGCTTCTTCGCGGATGAAATCTTCCGGTGTCGTCAGCTTCATGTTGGCAGGATCGCCCTCAAATGTCGCCACCGTCAATCCCGCCCATTCCGCGAGTGCGGCGTCGTCGGTGAAATCGCTGCGGCCCTCGCGCGCCGCGCGGCGATGGGCCTCGAGAATGACGTCGAACCGGAACGCCTGCGGCGTCTGCGCGATGCGCAGCCGCGCCCGTTCCGGCGTGGCTTCGACGTTTCCGCTTGCGTCGACCAGCTTGATGGTATCGGCGACCGGAATCGCCGGCACCGCGGCACCGGTGCGGCCTGCCGCATCGATCGCACGCGAGATCAGCGCGGGCGTGACGAATGGTCGCGCCGCGTCATGGATGAGAACCACATCGGGCTTCTGGCCGGCGAGCGCTTCAAGCCCCGCATGTACCGAGGCCTGCCGCGTCGCTCCGCCATTTGCCGGCGGTTCGTGACGTAACGCGCTGACAGCCTCGTTGAAGACGGCGGCGTCGTCAGGATTGAGCACCGGCTGCACAGCAAAAATCTGTGGATGACGGCAAAACGGCTCCATGGCCCGGAAAATCACGGTCTGGCCGCCGATCGAGCGGTATTGCTTCGGTCCACCCGAGCCGGCACGGAGACCGCGTCCGGCTGCGACGAGGATGGCTGCAGTCCGCTCAAGTTTGGGCATTAGACTCAATTACGGGCAAAACGGGGTTGGAAACATTCGCCAGCTGGCGCACTGCCCTTATCATGCTCACGCTGCGAAAACAGAGCGATTCCCAATAGCTGTGGGGAAAAACATATTTTGTTGCAGTGCACTTGCAAGATTGACAGAACTGTCTAAAGTGTAGGCATGACGCTTGACTGCACAAGATTTGTGCGCAAAATGGATCCGGCAGTCGCGATGAGGCGCCTGTCAGAATAACGAGAAATCCGTGACCGGTCCGGAATCATCAGGCCTTAAGCCATTGAAAATAGGCGATATTGAGGTTTCCAGCCGGGTCTTTCTGGCGCCGATGTCTGGCGTCACCGACGCCCCGTTTCGACGCTTGACCGCGGTCCTCGGCGCGGGACTCGTCGTGTCCGAAATGACCGCCAGCAATGATCTCGTCAACGGTCGCCCGATGTCGCGGCTGCGATGCGAGGCAACGGGTATCGGTCCGCATGTCGTTCAACTCGCTGGCTGCGAGACAAGATGGATGGCGGAGGGAGCCCGCATCGCCGAAGCCGCGGGTGCCGACATTATCGATATCAACATGGGCTGTCCGGCGCGCCATGTGACAGGCGGTCAATCCGGTTCGGCGTTGATGCGCGATCTTGATCACGCGCTGAAACTGATCGAGGCGACGATAGCGGCGGTGAAGGTGCCGGTGACGCTGAAGATGCGGCTCGGCTGGGACGATAGCTCCCTCAATGCGCCGGAATTGGCGCGCCGTGCTGAGGCTGCCGGCGTCCAACTGATCTCGGTCCATGGTCGCACCCGCTGCCAATTCTACAAAGGCGAAGCTGATTGGCGCGCGGTGCGCGCGGTCAGGGATGCCGTTGGTATTCCGCTTGTCGTCAATGGCGATATCACGTCGTTCGAGAAGGCTGTGGCCGCGCTTGCCATGTCCGGCGCCGACGCGGTCATGGTCGGCCGCGGCGCGCAGGGACAGCCGTGGTTGCCCGGTCAGATCGGGCGACGGATCGAAACCGGCATCGTCGAATCCGCGCCGTCGCTGGCCGAACAGCTCAAATATATCCGCGCGCTCTATGACGAGGTTTGCAGCCATTACGGGCTGCGCATCGGCCTGCGTCATGCGCGCAAACATCTCGGCTGGGCGCTGGAGATCGCAGCCCAATGCAGCCGCGCGCCAGCGGTCAAACTGAAGAGCTGGCGACAAAACGTTCTGACATCGGACCAACCCGCCAGCGTTCATCGCGCGCTTCAAGATGCATTCGACGACTTTGCGTGGAGTGCCGCCGCATGACCTCAGCCGCAGAACACCGCCGGCCTGTGCCGTCCGACGGCGACGCCATCCTGAATGCGCTGCCCAATCCCGTGCTGCTGGTGGCGCCCGACGGCAAGATCGTCGACGCCAACATGGCTGCGGAATCTTTTTTCGAGATTTCCGCCCAGTTTCTGCAACGCCAGTCGTTGAAGGAACTGGTGCCGTTTGGAAGTCCGCTGCTGGCGCTGATCGATCAGGTGCGCTCCAGCGGCTCGCCGGTCAACGAGTACAAGGTCGATTTGGGCACGCCGCGGATGGGCGGCGATCGCCAGGTCGATCTTCACGTCGCGCCGCTCACCGAGCGGCCCGGCCATATCGTGGTGATGCTCCAGGAGCGGACCATTGCCGACAAGATGGACCGGCAACTGACACACCGCAGCGCGGCGCGGTCGGTGATCGCGCTGGCCGCGATGCTGGCGCATGAAATCAAGAATCCGCTGTCCGGCATCCGCGGCGCGGCGCAGTTGCTCGAGCAGGCAGCTTCGTCGGAAGACCGCATGCTGACGCGGTTGATCTGCGATGAAGCGGACCGCATCGTCACGCTGGTCGACCGCATGGAAGTGTTTGGCGACGACCGTCCGGTGGCGCGCGGTCCGGTCAACATCCATTCGGTGCTCGATCACGTCAAGCGGCTCGCCCAATCCGGCTTTGCCCGCAACATCCGGTTCGTCGAAGAGTACGATCCATCGCTGCCGCCGGTGCTCGCCAATCAGGATCAGCTGATTCAGGTATTTCTCAATCTGGTGAAGAACGCCGCGGAGGCCGTGGCCGATCTTGGCAGCGACGCGGAGATTCAGCTCACCACCGCATTTCGTCCGGGCGTGCGCCTGTCGGTGCCGGGGAAAAAATCGCGGGTGTCGTTGCCGCTCGAATTCTGCGTCAAGGATAACGGCCCCGGCGTGCCGGAGGACCTGTTGCCGAACCTGTTCGATCCCTTCGTCACCACCAAACCGACCGGCAGCGGGCTGGGGCTGGCGCTGGTGGCCAAGATCGTCGGTGATCACGGCGGCATCATCGAATGTGAATCCCAGCCGCGGAAGACCATTTTCCGCGTGCTGTTGCCGATGTTCAGTACCGCTAAAAAGTTCGATCAAAGCAACCGCGACGACGTTTCGGGGACGCCGTTGCATGCCTCACAGGACTCAAGATGAGGAATAACAATGCCCGCAGGTAGTATACTTGTCGCCGACGACGACACAGCCATCCGCACCGTCCTCAATCAGGCGCTTTCGCGTGCCGGATATGAGGTGCGATTGACGGGAAACGCGGCGACGCTGTGGCGCTGGGTCAGCCAGGGCGAGGGCGATCTGGTCATCACCGACGTGGTGATGCCCGACGAGAACGCGTTCGATCTGCTGCCGCGGATCAAGAAGATGCGGCCTAATCTTCCCGTGATCGTGATGAGCGCGCAGAACACCTTCATGACGGCGATCCGGGCTTCCGAACGGGGGGCGTATGAATATCTGCCAAAGCCGTTCGATCTGAAGGAACTGATCGCGATCGTCGGCCGTGCGCTGGCGGAGCCGAAGGAGCGGGTAGCAAACCACGCCGACGAGTCCGAATTCGACTCGATCCCGCTGGTCGGCCGCTCGCCGGCGATGCAGGAAATCTATCGCGTGCTGGCGCGCCTGATGCAAACCGACCTCACGGTGATGATTTCCGGCGAGTCCGGGACCGGCAAGGAGCTGGTGGCGCGCGCGCTGCACGACTACGGCAAGCGGCGCAACGGGCCGTTCGTCGCCGTCAACATGGCGGCGATTCCCCGCGATCTCATCGAGTCGGAACTGTTCGGCCATGAACGCGGCGCGTTCACCGGTGCCAATACCCGCGCTTCGGGCCGGTTCGAGCAGGCGGAAGGCGGTACGCTGTTTCTCGACGAGATCGGCGACATGCCGATGGAGGCGCAGACCCGTCTTCTGCGGGTACTCCAGCAGGGCGAATACACGACCGTTGGCGGCCGCACGCCGATCAAGACCGACGTGCGCATCGTCGCGGCGAGCAACAAGGATCTGCGCATCCTGATTCAGCAGGGCCTGTTCCGCGAGGATCTGTTCTTCCGCCTGAACGTCGTGCCGTTGCGGCTTCCGCCATTGCGTGAGCGGATCGAGGATTTGCCCGATTTGATCCGGCACTTTTTCGCGCTGGCCGAGAAAGACGGATTGCCGCCCAAGAAGCTCGACACGCTGGCGCTGGAACGTTTGAAACAGCATCGCTGGCCCGGCAATGTGCGCGAGCTTGAAAATCTCGCGCGCCGGCTGGCGGCATTGTATCCGCAGGACGTGATCACGGGCTCCGTCATCGACGGTGAATTGGCGCCTCCGGCCGTGACCTCGGGCGGCAATACGCATCATGGCATCGACAATCTCGGCGGCGCCGTCGAAGCCTATCTGTCGTCGCACTTTTCGGGTTTCCCCAACGGCGTGCCGCCGCCGGGCCTCTATCACCGGATCCTCAAGGAGATCGAGGTGCCGCTGCTGACGGCCGCGCTGGCGGCGACCCGGGGCAACCAAATCCGGGCAGCGGATTTGCTGGGCCTCAATCGCAACACGCTGCGCAAGAAGATTCGCGATCTGGATATTCAGGTTTACCGCAGCGGTAATTGAGGTCGGAGCCGGTATCGCTCCACCCCTCTGTTGCGTGGCTGTGCTCCCGTTACATCGGGCGTCCGGACGGTTTCGGGCGCCGTGGATTTGTCGCAATTTGGCAACATTGTGATATGATTGCATCAGTCTGCCGCTAGGCGGACCCCATGCCCTCAGCTCACCTTTTGCCGGAATGACCAGCGTAGACACCTCGGCCGCACCGTTCGACCCGTCGCTCGCTGAACCCAGGGGGAGCACCCTGCGGAGGTGGCTGGCGCCGTTTGCGGTTGGCCTGGCGCTGCTGACAGCGTTCCTGACATTCGTCGTGCTCACCGGCCTGACCCGGATCGAGCCGACGCGCGAAGTCGCCGTGTCCTTCATGCTGATGAACGGCGCCACCATCCTGGTGCTGGTCGGCATCATTGTCCGCGAAGTCTGGCAGCTGATGCAGGCGCGGCGCCGCGGCCGGGCGGCGGCAAGGCTGCACGTCCAGATTGTCAGTCTGTTCTCCATTATCGCGGTGTTGCCGGCGGTGCTGGTGGCGGCCGTCGCCAACGTGACGATCGACCGCGGCTTCGACCGTTTGTTTTCCGGCCCGACCCGCGAGGTGATCCAGAACTCCCTGATCATCGCTCGCGCCTATATGCAGGACCACGCGCAGCTCATTCGCGGCGACATCCTGGGAATGGCCAACGACATCGCCCATGCCCGGCCATTATACGACCAGGATCGCAAATCCTTTCGTGAGCTGCTCACGGCGAATGCGGCTTCGCGTAACCTGCCGGGGGCGATGCTGATCGACAAGGATCGCAATATCCTGGAGACCGCGCAGACCGGCATTCAATTGGCCTTCGCGGCGCCGCCGGCGGAGTTCCTGCGCAACGTCAACGAGGCCGAACCCGAAATCGCGGTGTTGCCTGAACAGAACTATGTTGCGGCCGTGATCCGGCTGCGTGCCTTCAACGACACCTTCCTCTACGTCGCCCGTCAACTCGATCCCCGTGTCGTCGCGCAACTCAAGCAAACCGAGGCCACTGTCGCGGAATATGCCGAGATCGAATCGCGCCGGCTCGGCATTCAGGTGAATTTCGCGCTGATCTTCGCGGTGATCGCGCTGACCATTCTGATGGCCTCCATCCTGATCGGGCTGAATTTCGCCAACTGGCTGGTGGCCCCGATCCGGCGGCTGATGAGTGCCGCCCACATCGTATCGACCGGCGACTTGCATGTGCAGGTTCCGGTGCTCCGCTCGGAGGGCGACCTGGCGCAGCTCGGCGAGACCTTCAACAAGATGACGCAGGAGTTGCGCACCCAGCGCGACGAACTGGTGAGCGCAAGCGATCTGATCGACAGCCGCCGCCGGTTCATCGAGGCGGTATTGTCGTCGGCGAGCGCCGGCATCATCGGCGTCGACGCCTCCGGCAGCGTCGGCATTCTCAATCGCTCCGCCGAAAAGCTCATCGGCCACGCGGAATCGGAGACGCTGGATCACCCGCTATCGGACGTGCTGCCCGAACTCGATGACATGATGAAGTCAGCGCGGGAGGGCACCCAGCGGCTGGTGCAGGGCCAGATCACCATCAATCGTGATGGCCATGAGCGCAATCTTTCGGTTCGTGTCAGCGCCGAGCAAACCAGCCAGACGCGCGACAGCTACATCATCACGCTTGATGATATTACCGAGCTCGTTTCCGCGCAGCGGACCTCGGCATGGGCCGACGTCGCGCGCCGCATCGCCCATGAAATCAAGAATCCGCTGACGCCGATCCAGCTTTCGGCCGAGCGCATTCGCCGCAAGTTCGGCAAGGTCATCACCGAGGATAAGGCGATCTTCGAGCAATGCACCGACACGATCGTGCGGCAGGTCGACGACATCAGGCGGATGGTCGATGAATTCTCGCGCTTTGCGCGGATGCCGAAGCCCGTGATCGAAGGCGAGGACGTCGCCGACACGGTGCGTCAGGCGGTATTCCTGATGCGGGTCGGACATCCCGATATCGATATCGATGCCGAGATCAAGGCCGAACCGATGCGGGCGCAGTTCGACCGGCGGCTGATTTCGCAGGCCCTGACCAACATCATCAAGAACGCGACGGAAGCCATCGAGGCCGTCCCCGCGGCGGAACTTGGCAAGGGTCGTATTGATGTCATCGCCGCGCGCGAAAACGACGACATCGTGATCGACGTCATCGATAACGGCATCGGCCTGCCGAAGGTAAGCCGGGCGCGGCTGCTGGAGCCCTATGTTACGACCCGCGAGAAGGGCACCGGCCTTGGCCTCGCCATTGTCGGCCGCGTTCTGGAGGATCATGGCGGGCGGATCGAGCTCAACGATGCTGCCGACATCCGTCCGGGCGCGCGCGGCGCCTGGATGCGGCTGCGGTTTGCAGTATCGGGCCATGCACCACAGGTCGAAACCAAGGAGCCGGCTCCCGAAACAAAACAGCCGGAAGCCGAAACCATCGAGCCGGCAGCTACGACTAACAATCAAGTAAAAATCGAAGCCGCAACAGGCAATTGAAAAGACAGGCGTGATCCATGGCGAATGATATTCTTATTGTCGATGACGAAGCCGATATTCGTGATCTGGTTGCAGGCATCCTTGACGATGAGGGCTTTACCACGCGGACTGCGCGCGACAGCGATTCGGCTCTGGCGGAAATTGCGAATCGCCGTCCGAATCTGGTGTTTCTCGACATCTGGCTGCAGGGCAGCAAGCTCGACGGACTGCAATTGCTGGAGCAGGTGAAACGGGATCATGCCGACATACCCGTCGTGATGATCTCCGGGCACGGCAATATCGAGACCGCCGTCGCGGCGATCAAGCGCGGCGCCTACGATTTCATCGAAAAGCCGTTCAAGTCCGACCGGTTGATTCTGGTGGCGACGCGGGCGCTGGAGACGTCGCGGCTGAAACGCGAGGTGAAAGAGCTCAAGCAACTGGCGCCTGCCGCGAGCGTGCTGACCGGCCACTCGGCCTGCATGAACCAGCTGCGCCAGACCATCGATCGGGCCGCCAAGGCCAACAGCCGGATTCTGATCGTGGGTCCCTCCGGCTCCGGCAAGGAATTGGCGGCACGCACGCTGCACAACGCATCGAGCCGGGCCGAAGGACCCTTCGTCGTCATCAACGCCGCGGCGATTACCCCCGAGCGCATGGAGATCGAGCTGTTCGGTATCGAGCAATCCAACGGCGAGCATCAGCGCAAGGCCGGCGCACTGGAAGAGGCCCATGGCGGAACCCTGTTTATCGATGAAATCGGCGACCTGCCGCGCGAAACCCAGAATAAAATCCTGCGGGTGCTGGTCGATCAGACGTTCCAGCGGGCAGGGGGCACCGCCAAGGTCAGCGTCGACGTTCGCATCATTTCCTCGACAGCCCGCAATCTGGAAGAGGAAATCGCCGAAGGCCGGTTCCGCGAGGACCTGTATCACCGGTTGTCGGTGGTGCCGATCCGCGTCCCGCCGCTGTCGGAGCGCCGCGAGGATATTCCGGAACTGATCGACTATTTCATGGACCAGATATCGATCGCGACCGGGTTGCCGAAACGCCAGATCGGCCAGGATGCCATGGCGGTGCTGCAGTCGCACATCTGGCCGGGAAATGTCCGGCAGCTTCGCAACAATGTCGAACGGGTGATGATCCTGGCGGGCGGGGGTCCGGAAGTCATCATCACCGCCGATATGCTGCCGCAGGACGTGGGCTCGATGGTGCCGGCGATGCCGACCAGCAACAATGGCGAGCATATTATGGGCCTGCCGCTCCGCGAGGCGCGGGAAGTCTTCGAGCGCGACTACCTGATCGCCCAGATCAGCCGTTTTTCGGGAAACATCTCTCGCACAGCGGAATTCGTAGGCATGGAACGCTCGGCGCTGCATCGCAAGCTGAAGGCCCTGGGGGTCGGCTGAACGCCGATTTGCCGATTTTTCCGTTCATATCGGGAAATTTGACCTCATTTCCGGCTTTTTACGGAGAATGAGGCCTCCGTTCGGCACGGCTGATGCGCGAACTGGCTTGCCTAAAAACCAAGCCTGCCCTCTAATCGTACCGCCGCGCTCCCCGGAGGGGGATCTCAGGGAAGCCGGCAACCGGGGGACGACTCCGATAGAGAGTCGCGATCGGTTCAATAAAAAGAAGCAAACAAGACTGCGGGACAAAAACAATGGCGGCAGACCGCGCACAAAATCTACAAGACACCTTCCTTAATCACGTTCGAAAAACAAAAACGCCACTGACGATCTTTCTGGTCAATGGAGTGAAGCTGCAGGGGATTGTCACCTGGTTCGACAATTTCTGCCTGCTGCTGCGGCGCGACGGTCACTCGCAGCTTGTCTACAAGCATGCGATTTCGACCATCATGCCCGGTGCTCCAATCCAGCTGTTCGAAGGCGGCGAGGATGCTCCGGCTTGAGAGTGAACTGATTGGAACCCCGAAATATTGAAGGGGGAGCCGACCGTCCGCGGTCGGTAGCGGGCCAACAAAGCGGGCGGGTGATTGTCATCGGCCCTTATCTGCGAATGCGCCGCGGCGACCCCGAGGCGCAAACGGATACGCATGCCATCCGTGGCTCCGAGGCGAGGCTCGAGGAAGCCGTAGGTCTGGCGCGCGCCATCGATCTTGTGATCGCGGAGGCGCTGATCGCTCCGGTCAGTCAGATCCGGCCAGCGACCTATCTCGGCAAGGGCAAGGTCGAGGAGATCGTCGGGCTGATCACCGGGCATGAGATCGAACTGGTGGTGATGGATTGCGCGCTGTCGCCGATCCAGCAGCGCAATCTGGAGAAGGCCTGGAACACCAAGGTGCTCGACCGCACCGGGCTGATCCTCGAAATCTTCGGCCGCCGCGCCAAGACCAAGGAAGGCGCGCTGCAGGTCGAACTCGCGCATCTGAATTACCAGCGCAGCCGTCTGGTGCGGTCATGGACCCATCTGGAACGCCAGCGCGGCGGTTTCGGGTTCATGGGCGGTCCCGGCGAAACCCAGATCGAAGCGGACCGCCGCCTGATCGGCGAGCGCATCACGCGCCTCGAGAACGAAATCAAGAAGGTTCAGGCGACGCGGCGGTTGCACCGGGCCGGCCGGCAGCGCGTGCCATACCGCGTCGTGGCGCTGGTCGGCTACACCAACGCCGGAAAGTCGACACTGTTCAACCGCCTGACCCGGGCCGACGTCCAGGCCGCGGACATGCTGTTTGCAACGCTTGATCCGACGCTGCGCGCGCTCAGCCTGCCGCACGGCGGCAAGGCGATGCTGTCGGACACCGTCGGCTTCATCTCCAACCTGCCCACGCAACTGGTGGCGGCGTTTCGCGCGACGCTGGAGGAAGTGCTGGAGGCCGATATCATTCTCCACGTCCGCGATATCTCGCATGAGGATGCGGATGCCCAGGAGCGTGACGTCGATACCGTGCTGCGTCAGCTTGGCATCGATCCGGATGCCGGGCAGCGGATTTTGGAGATCTGGAACAAGATCGATCGTTTCGATCCGGAGGAGCGCGCCAACCTGCGAAATATCGCCGCCCGTCGTCCGCCGGAGCGTCCGTGTTTCCTGGTTTCCGCCGAGACCGGGGAGGGGATCGATGCGCTATTGGCCGCGATCGAAGCGCGGCTGGCGGCGACACGCATGACGCTGGATTTGTCGATCGACGCCGCCGACGGCGCCGGCATCAGCTGGCTGCACCGCAATTCGGAAATCCTCAACAAGGAATTCCACGATGGCCGCTTCGCGATGACCGTGCGCGTCGACCAGACCAAGCGCGACATCGTGGTCAACCGCTTCGATGCCGTGCCTCACGCGATGTGATCGGCGTTCGCGCGCGCCGGGACGACACGTAGCGCAACTTCATTCCGCGGTTTTCGCTTCATTCCACAACGCATCCATTTCCGCGAGCGATGCGCTTTCGAGCGTGCGTCCCTGCGACGCCAGCGCCCGTTCGATGTAGCCAAACCGGCGCTCGAACTTGGCGTTGGTGCCGCGAAGTGCTGTTTCCGGATCGACGCCGGCGTGCCGCGCCAGATTGACCAGCGCGAACATGAGATCGCCGGTTTCGTCAGCCAGTTCGCCGGCGTCACCGCGATCGAGCGCGGCTTCGATCTCGTCGGCTTCCTCGCGAATCTTGTGCAGCACCGCGCGCGGATCGTTCCAGTCGAAGCCGACACTTGAGGCCTTGCGCTGCAATTCCATCGCCCGCGTCAGGGCCGGCTGTCCTGTCTTGACGCCCGACAACAGCGATTTTTCCGCGGGCTCTTCCAACCGCCGGCGCACCGCGCGTTCGGCCTTCTCCTCGGCCTTGATGCGCTCCCACGCGCCTTTGACGTCGGAGGGCGTCAATCGCCCGTCCTTGTCGGCGAAGACATGCGGATGCCTTCGGATCATTTTGCGACAGATCGCATCGACCACGTCGCCGAACGCGAACGCATTCTGTTCTTCGGCCATGCGGGCATGAAACACCACCTGCAACAGGAGATCACCGAGTTCGTCCCGCAGATCGTCGAGATCGCCGCGCGCGATGGCGTCGACGACTTCATGGGCTTCCTCGATGGTGTAGGGGGCGATGGTCGCAAAGGTCTGTTCGAGATCCCAGGGACAGCCGCTGCCGGGCGTTCGAAGTTGCGCCATAATGTCGAGCAGGCGTGAAATATCGCGGGAAGGAGCCATGATGCACCAAAGCCAGAAAAGTCGTCAGGCCTGTATGCCGCATGACGTCCGTGTATCCCAGCGAAACGAGGGCAATTGCCGGTGATTTCCACCGATTGGCCGCACCGGAATTACCTGGTGTGATGCGCGTGCCGGTGCCAGTGCTTGACGTAATGGTGCGGCTTCATCACGGCGTCGTCAGATTGGACCGACACGCCCTGGTTCTTTTGCGCGGCGCTCATCGGTCCCATTGCGAAGCTGAACGTCGGTCCATTCCCGGCGGCCGCTGATGCACATTGCGGAACGGCGACAATCAATGCGCCAAGGGTCAGCAGTCGCAGAACATGTCGGAGCACGATGTTCATGATGTCATTCCTGCGGACATAATTGCGTTGTCAGGCAGTGTAATCCTGCACGGTCACAACTTGAAGACATCATCGGGATTAATTTAAAATAGCTTGGCGTGTCACTCGGCGACGGTCGCGGCGTGAGAGGCGAACCCAATCCAGTGTTTTCGAACATCAATGGGCGATGACGCATTGCTAACACTGATGGGGTGAACTAGCTGGAGCCCATGAGTGATCAGTTCCCGACAGCGACCGCGCTGGTGCTTTTCTCTGGCGGACAGGATTCCGCCACCTGCCTCGCCTGGGCGCTGCAGCGCTTTGGGCGCGTCGAGATGCTGGGCTTCGATTACGGCCAGCGTCATATCATCGAGCTTGGCTGTCGTGGCCAGCTCCTGGACGGCATAACATCATTGCGGCCGGAATGGGCGGCCAAGCTTGGTGAGAGCCATACTCTGGAAATTCCGACCCTGGCCAACATCTCTGACACCGCGCTGACCCGCGATGTCGCGATTGCCATGGGCGAAGACGGCCTGCCCAACACCTTCGTGCCCGGCCGCAATCTGGTGTTTCTGACGTTCGCGGCAGCACTGGCCTACCGGCGCGGCATCACGCATATCATCGGCGGCATGTGCGAGACGGATTATTCCGGCTACCCGGATTGCCGCGACGAGACCATCCGGGCGCTGCAGACGGCGCTCAATCTCGGCATGAACAAGCCGTTCGAATTGCACACGCCGCTGATGTGGCTGAACAAGGCCGATACGTGGAAGCTGGCGCATGACCTTGGCGGGACAGCGCTCGTCGACCTCATCAGGGAATACTCCCACACCTGCTATCTCGGTGAGCGCGGCGCGCGCCACGCGTGGGGATATGGCTGCGGCGAATGCCCGGCCTGCGCCTTGCGGGCGAAGGGCTGGCGAGAATATGTGACGCGTACCGTCTAGCTTCCGAAATCTTCCGGCCGCAATTCGATCGGCGAACCATGCGGGGTGCGGTCGGCGGCGTGGTCCCAGGCATCGCGGTAACGATGTTGGGTTTGCGAAGACGCGACGCCCTTGGCGGCGATCAGTCGCTCCAGCGTCGCGAGCCAATGCCGGTAATAGGTGTCGCCATTGTCGGGATCGCCTTTGGCCTGCGCGCGCCTGATTTCATCGGCGAGCGCCGCCGCCCATTCGTTCCAGCTGAACAGGCCGCGCGCATGCAGTGCCAACGCCATCGCAAAGGCCTGCGCTTCCCAGGGCTCGCGAAACACCGGTCCGTCGCTATCACGGGGAATGCCGGGGACGGCTTTGGTCGCATTCGCCGCCGCCGCGTCCATCAGACAGCCTCCAGATACGGCTCGAACGCATCGATCGATATCTTCACGGTCGGATCGGCGTCCGAACCCCATAATTCGGCCCCGTCGAACACCACGGTGTAGAGCCATTGCGGGTTCTCGCCGGCTTCCATCGCGGCCGAATCCGGAAATACGTTACAGCCGAGGTTGCGTTCGACCACGCCGACATGACCACGGGTATAACGCGGCAGCCGCGTGTGTGTCGCCGGATGCATGTTCTTCGCGCGCACCCGGTCGCCCGGCTTGAATTTGGCCGGCGCCGGCGCAGTACGCCCAAACTTGCCGCGCACCATGATGCGCTCGACGTCATCGAGCTTGAATTTGCCGTGTTTGAGCGGTTTCGCGGATTCCACGGCGTGGCCGGCGGCGATATCCTGCGCGGCGACGTACCCCTTGTCGATCAGCATATCCTCGAGACCGAGCAGCCATTTCTGGTAATAGGAACTGCTGAGGTAAATATCGGGCGGCAATGTCTCCCGATAGAAGCGTGAGGTATCGATGTTGAATGCGCCCGCGGCGCCCATCGCACGCACCATCGCCAGGACGCGACCTTCCCATTCGGCATGAAACATCGGCTCGTTCGGTTCGGGCTCGACCGTGCCAAAGCCATCCATGCCGCCCATGTCGTGCACGCCGTTCACGACGGCGCCCCCGGCGTCTTGTTGAAAGGCGTCTTGGGAAAACCAGTGCCAATCATCGAGTCACGGGTCACGAGTTCGGCCAGTTGTTGCTCGCTCCAGCCGTCGGTCCCCGCAGGGCGCATCGGCAGCACCAGGAAGCGGGTCTCCGCGGTCGAATCCCACACCCGAATCTCGGTTTGCTTCGGCAGGCTGATGCCGAAATCGGCGAGCACGCCGCGCGGGTCCTTGACGGCACGGGAACGATACGGCGCGGCCTTGTACCAGACCGGCGGAAGCCCCAGCATTTCCCAGGGATAGCAGGAGCACAGCGTGCACACGACCATGTTGTGACGCTGGGGCGTGTTTTCGACCGCGACGAGATGATCGCCGACCCGGCTGACATGCCCCAGCGTACTCACGGCCTTGGTGGCGTCCTCCAGCAATGACCGTTTGAAAGCCGGGTCGGACCAGGCCCTGGCAACAACCTGCGCGCCGTTGTGAGGGCCGATTTTCGTTTCATAGGCCTGAATAATGGCGTCGAGCGCGACCGGATCGACATAGCCTTTTTCGGTCAGGATGGTTTCGAGCGCACGCACGCGCAATTCGGTCTCGGACAGTTCCGAATGGTCGTGATCGTGGTGATGATGATCGTGATCATGGCTGGTCATGGGCCGAAGATAAACGCAATGTTCGGTCGCTGTCGAGGGTGCTAGCCTGCGGCGTCGGTCTCAATCCCGTGTCAGGAGCAGCGCCGTGGTAACAATCAATTGCGATATGGGCGAGGCGTTCGGCCTCTATCGGATCGGCGACGACAAAGCGCTGATGCCGCTCATTTCGGTCGCAAACGTCGCGTGTGGATTCCATGCATCCGATTTCAACCACATGCGCCAGACGGTACGGTTGGCCAAGCAGCATCACGTCAAGGTTGGCGCGCATCCTTCGCTGCCCGATCTTCAGGGTTTCGGCCGCCGCGAAATGAAAATGTCGCGTGACGAACTGGCCAATTGCATCATCTATCAGGTCGGCGCGCTCAAGGGATTCCTTGAAGCCGAGGAGGTGGCGCTCAATCACATCAAGCCCCATGGCGCGCTCTACGGCATGGCGGCACGGAGCGAAGCCGTGGCTCAGGCCATCTGCGACGCAGCGGATATCTTCAAAACCCCGCTGATGGGCATGATCGGGACGCAACACGAGGCCGTTTACCAGGCGCGTGGCCACGCTTTTATCGCGGAATATTATGCCGATCTCGACTATGATGACGACGGCAGCCTGATCATAACGCGCGAACATCAAGCCGTTGATCCGGATCAGGCGGCGTCCCGCTGTCTGCGCGCCATTGCAGAGGGCAAGACCAGGAGCATCCACGGACGGGACGTTGCGGTGCGCGCCGATTCAGTTTGTGTTCATTCCGATACGCCCAATGCCGTCGAAGTCGCCCGTGCTGTGCGTGATGCGTTGGCGTCTCACCGTCCTCGATAGCCAAACGAAACGGCGAAGCGGCGCGACTTTTTTGTACCCCGCAAAGCGCGGCTTACGGGCCGCGTTTCAGGCTCATCGCCTGTTGCGAAGCCGTGTCGGGCGGCAATTCCTTGCTGCCTTTCGGATAGCCGTTGGCGTCCAGCAGAAAGGCAGTGAGCTCGGCGTAGCTTTGGTCGGTGAGGCTGCCTGGCCGGTCCGGCGGCATCTTCGCTTTCATGAAGGCGACCAAGGCTGCCGCGGAGCCTCCGCCCCAGTGCTTCCTGAAATACGAGCCGTTCAGCGGCGCGCCGCCGAATTCGCCGTTGTCCAGCGTGTCGCCGTGGCATTGGACGCAGCGCTCCACATAGATGTCGGAGCCGCGCGTCACCTGGTCCGCGGTGAAACTGACGGGTGCCGATCCGCCCGCGCCATTGGCTGTCGTGCTTGGTGGCGCGCCGCCCCCGGCCGTGCCGGACCGCAGCGCATAGACCGCCGCCGATGTGAGCTCTGGCGTACGCAGGGCTTTAATTTCATCGGCCGTGAAAGGCCCGAAGCCTGACGGCAGCGACTTGCCGTTGTCCCACGCGCTGCTGACGTAGTTGAGTACGGCGGCGATATCGCTGTCGCTCAGGGCTTGCCACGCCGGCATGGCGCCGGCGTAGTTGTTGCCGTTGACGCTGATCTGGCCCTCCAGGCCGAACAGCAGCACCTTGCCGACATAGGTGCGCCCGTCCGCCGGCTTCAGCAGGTCGGGAAAGTGCCCGGCCAACGGCGGAAAGGCGTCGGCCATGCCCGTGCCGCCCGCCTGATGGCAGGCGGCACAGTTGGCCGCGTAGATGCGTGATCCCGCATCCGCGCTCCCCGCGCCGGTTTGTGCCTGCGCGGGGAGTGCCGCCGCCAAAAAAGCCGTGGCGGCGAGGGCGCCGGGAAGAGAAGGGCGGAAGAAGCGTCGTTGCATCATTCAGTTTTGCGGCAGGGCGAACACGAACAGCGCGGAACCGCCATCGGGGATGCCGATCTCCGGCGTCAGGGTGGCCAGCGAACGCGCGTGGCTGGACCCGTTGCCGACGGCGACAGCGACATATTGCCGACCCTTCACCGCGTAGGTGATGGGGAAGGAGTTGACGATATTCGAGGCGCGCATCTGCCACAGAATCGTGCCCGTCTTGTCGTCGTAGGCGCGGAAGTAGCGGTCCAGCGCGCCGGCGAACACCAGGCCGCCGCCGGTGGCGAGCGCGGCGCCGGTCTGTGGCGCGCGCGTGCGGTCGGACCACACCGCCTTCTGGCTGAACAGGTCGACGCCGTCCACGCGCCCGATATTGCCGTCGCTGTTCGGGATCTGCCGGCGCGAGAAGATCGCGCGGCTGCCGCCGGTGTAGTTCTTGCCCGACTCGATTGGAACCGGCGTGGTGTCGGAGCAATACTCATTCAGCGGGATGTACAGCATGTGGGTGCGCGGGCTGTAGGCGGTGGCGGGCCAGCCGCGGCTGCCGGGGTCGGCCGGGCAGTTGGTGGTGGTCTGGCCGATGTGCGGCACGGCGGCCTGATTGATGGTCTTGGCGCCGGTCTTCGGGTCGATCGCCGAGACCACGTTCTGATATACTGTCTCCTTGGACCACAACCACTCGCCGTTGGTGCGGTCGAGGACCTCGATGATGCCGAGCTTGCCTACGGTCACCATCGCCTTGCGCACCTTGCCGTCAACGGGAATGTCAACCAGCACGCGCTCATAGGCGTAGTCCAGGTCCCAGGTGTCGTTCGCCAAGTGTTGGTAATACCACTTCAGTTTGCCGGTGTGCGGGTCGAGCGCCAAGGTGGCATCCGTATAAAGGGCGTCGTTGTTGGCGCCGTCCTTTTTCGGCAGCAGGCCGCCGATTTCGGCGACATGCGGATAGGGCTGGCCGACGCCCAGAAAGAGGGTGTCCGTATCAGGATCATAGCTGCCCGAGTTCCAGGTCGAGGCGCCGAAGCGCTGTTCCAGCGGCAGGCCGTTCCAGGAATCCCCGCCGGGCTCGCCGGGTTGTGCGATGGTGTGGAAGCGCCAGAGCTCCTTGCCGGTGTTGATGTCGTGGCCGGTGATGAAGCAGCCGCCGGGCATCGCGTTGCCGCAGCCGGTCATGCCCTGCACAATGACGTTCGAGGCGACCAGCGGGCCGCCGGTATAGCGCCATCCCTTCTTGTAATCCTCGGTCTCGTGGTCCCAGATCACCTTGCCGGTCTTCATGTCCAGCGCGATGATGTGGGCGTCGGTGGTGGCGACGATCAACTTGTCGTCGACCATCGCCATGTTGCGCTTGGCGCCGTTGTTCCCGTTCTGGCGCGCGATTTCTGGGGCGATATCGCGCTTGTATTCCCACAGCAGTTCGCCGTTGGTAGCGTCGAGCGCCTGCACCTTGTCGAGATAGTTGTAGAGGAAGAGCACGCCGTCGTGGACCATCGGCGTGGTCTCGGTGGCGCCCGGCGTCATCGCCCAGGTCCAGGCCACCGTCAGATTCTTCACGTTGTCGGCGTTGATCTGCTTCAGCGGGCTGTAGCCCCAGGCGTCGTAGGTGCGGCGCCACATCAGCCAGTCGTCGTCCGGCGGATTAAGCAGCATTTTCGCCGGAACCGGGGTCAGGGCGCGCAGGGGGCCGTCGTGCGGCGGCGGGGTCACTTGCGCGGGCTGTGCCTGCGCCGCGGCCAGGGACATGCCCACCACGCCGGCAGCCAGCACGCCGGCGCAAAACAATCGCTCAATCAGATTTGCAACCGGCTTGTGCGTGGGTATGCTCATTTTGATCGCCTCCTGTTTGTTTATTGTTTGACTGTCGGATGCAGCGGCGTCAGCAGCTCTTGCGATATATCCATATCCATATAACGGAGCGCCACACGCTTGCGTGAACCATCAGAATTGTTCCATCGCGCATCGAGGCTCTTCCGTTACGACAATTTGCGTCGGGAAGACAGCCCCCTGGGTGAAGACCCGGCAATGCGATATTGCACCGATTGGTATACGAAATTTGCGCTACCGTGCAGAAAATGGCGGAACAGGGGGAGGGCAGTGGTGGCCGGTTTTGTAACGATCGAAAAGGGTCTCGGTCCGGAAGGGCGCATCGCTGTGGTGCGCTTTGACCGGGGTGACGGCATCAACGCGCTGTCGCCGGAAGCGCTGCGTCAACTCACCGATGCGGCGCGCAGCTTCGAGGATGACGGCGACACCTCCGTTGTGGTGCTCACCGGCAGCGCCAGAGCGTTCAGCGCCGGCTTCGATTTGAAGGACGCCGAGGGCCGCTCGCGCAAGACCATGGACATCGGCTCATTGCGCCGGCACCTGAAACTCGGACCGCGGCTCTCCCGCGCCTGGCAGGAGATGGAGCAGATCACCATCGGCGCCATCGAAGGATTTTGCATCGGTGGCGGCGTTGCGCTGGCGGTCGCGCTGGACTTTCGCATCATGGCCCGTGACGCCCATATGCGCGTCCCCGAAATCGGGCTCGGCATGAACATGAGCTGGCAGAGCATTCCGCGCATGCTGCATTTGATGGGGCCGGCGCGAACCAAACAGGCGGTGATCCTGGCCGACCAGCGCATCAGCGCCGCCGAGGCCCATCAATGGGGCCTGGTGGAGGAGGTGGTCGATCCCGGCGGCGCCTTCGATGCCGCGATGACCCTTGCGGCAAAAGTCGCCGCCCAGCCGCCATTGTCGGTCGCCATGACCAAGCTGACCGTCAATCGTCTGGCGCATGCGCTCGACGATCTCGCCAGCCACATGGATGTCGATCAATTCGCGTTGGCGAGCCTGACCGAGGATCACAAAGAGGGCGTTGCGGCATTCCTGGACCGGCGCAAGCCGCGCTTCAGCGGACGCTAGGATTGCGGGCGGTTTCATTGACAAATACAACCTAGAGGAGCAGTTTGGCGGAACCGATTTCGCGCGCGATCGAACGGGACGGTTGATGTCGAAAGTAGTCCTCGTGCTCAGCTGTGTGTTCGGTCTGTTAAATCCGGCCGCAGCATCGGCGTGGGGCTATCAGGGTCACAAGGTCGTCGGCTCGATCGCCGATCAGCTCTTGAAGCCGAACGCGAAACAGCAGGTGCGGCAGATCCTCGGCTTCGATTTGCGCACCGCCGGCCCGTGGGCCGATTGTGTGAAGAGCGTGGCACGGCACGACGACGGCACCTTTCACTACGAAGTGGATCCCAATCATCTGGAATTCGAAGTGCCATGCACGCCGTTCGACTCCAAGGAGGAGAGGGCGCGGATTGTCGATTATGCAAAGCGGAACTGGTTCACCTGCACCTACGCGCCGGATGGGTTCGAACGCGGATGCCACAATACGTTTCACTTCGAGGACGTGGCGGTGCAGCGCAACCGTTTCGATCGAAGCTTCCAGGGCACCAGCGATCACGACGCGGTGGCCGCGATTGGTGCCGCGATCGCGGTATTGACCGACCAGCCTGTGCCGCCACCGTTCTCGATCAGGGACAAGAAAGAGGCGCTGTTCATGCTCGCCCATTTCATCGGCGACCTGCATCAACCCTTGCATGTCGGATCGGTCTATCTCGATGCTGACGGCACTCTCGTCGATCCCGACCTGGCGCAGCGGATCGATCCTGCGACCGAAACCACCGGCGGCAACGCCATCCAGGATCAGAACGTCAATTTGCACCAGGAATGGGATGATATCCCGACCGATATCGGCGAGGTCGCCACCCGGGAATTGCTGTCGGATGCGCGCGCATTGCCGGCAAGCCAGGGCCGCATCGAGGACTGGCCTGCTGCCTGGGCCTCGGACAGTGTCCTGGTTTCACACGATGCTTTTGCGGGGTTGAATTTCCGGCTTATCCGAACCGAGCCAGGCAACAACACTTGGTCCGTCGCGTTCGTCGATCACGTTGAATATCTGCGCCGGCAGGATGCGATCAAGCGCCAACAACTGGCCAAAGGGGGCGCGCGACTGGCCGAACTGCTGAACGCGATCTGGCCCTAATCTGCGGGATCACCGCTCGGTTGCGGCCACGTGTTTGCCGATCCAGTCCAGCAAGATGTCGGCGATATCGAGGCTGTTGTCGTCCTGCATCAGCATATGCGTGTTGCCCTTGATTCCGATGTCGGGCAGCACCAGCAGTTCCGCCTTGCCGCCCGCCGCATTGGCGGCAGCAATAAAGGCGCGGCAGTTCTTGAGACGTGGCGCCCAGCGGGGAAATTCTTCGACGTAATCGCCGAACAGCACCAGGATCGGCAGGCCTGCATAAGGCGCCATGTCGTCGGTGGGCGCGGGACACGCGCCGGGCTCAATGGAAACGATCCCGGCGATGCCGTTTCGGCTGAGCACCGCGGTTTGAAACGGGTAGATTCCCGATTGCGAATGGCTCATCAACACGGTGCCGCCGAGTTTCTGCGCCAGTTCCGAAAGCGCCGGAACGGTTGGATTGGGGGTGGGGAGGCTGTTCAGGCTGTCCGGCACCATCTGCTTCCAGAACTCCGCCTGGGCGGCCAGCGGAAAGCGCATGCCGGGCATGGTCTGCGGATATTCCTTGCCGAACCGGAAGATCGCCCAGGCGCCCTCGTGCCCGGCCGAGAACACGGTCGGCAATTGATCCACCGCGGCCTTGCCGCTGCGGACCGCGTTGATGGCGGACGGGTCGGCGGCGGAGCGCCCGCGCCAGACCTGGTCGATGACATAGGTCGGATGGGTATGGCGGACGAAATATTCGTCCCATCCCATGCGGCCGTCCGGGGTCGTTTCCCAGGTCTTGCCGGTCAGGCAGCAACCGTGGATCAAGGTGATCGGAATACCCGGCGCGCCGGTCGGAACCTGATAGCGCACGTACATCTGGTCGACGGTGATGGTGCCCGACGATGCGTAGGCCGGCAGCGTCGACAGCGTGTCGGACTTCACCTCGCGTCCTCCGATGAAGAAACTGCCTTGACGGGCGATGGTGAGGGGGGCGGGGTCGGGACGAGGGGTTTGGGCGGCGGCAGCGACCGTCATCGAACAAAGGCTGGCGGCGATCAACACGGCACGCATGCGGCGTTCCTTCCCAAAGTCGCGGCGCGTTGGCGCCTTTGTTTGCCCGGGTTTGTCACCCGGATCCAAATCCGGTTTTTACCGGCGCCGGATCGTTTTCGAGTTGCTGGACGATATCCCGGCGCTGCTGCCGGAGGAAAGCGCCGTCGCGACATGGCTCGTCCGATACCGAGGAGCACCAGTGCGCGAGCCAACCCTGACCACCATCGGTGACGCGGAAGCCAGGGCTGAGAGGCTGTAAACGAGGGAACGTGCTCGAGGGGTTCGTAGACCGCAAAATACGATATTCGCATAAGGTATATTATGGAATATATTTATATCAAATAATTACAGGTACTTGGATCAAAATTCTACGCTCGTTGATTAGCTACGAATGGTTGCGCTTGATTTCGTTGCGATTGATCTCGAAGTATCGCGGGTCAAGATTGAGGAAGCCTCGGTAACGAACTTGCTGTGCTGGTGAAAGACGCCAGTCAGATCGATACCGAGGACCTTGCGGAACAGTTCGAACGCTCGTCGCGAAGAAAGGCGCATCGTGGCCGATGACGGCTGAACTGACGCGACCTCGCACCAGGCCCGCGATATACCGGCTTCATTGGCGGTGCCGTCCTGCCGCATCTGGTGGCATCGCGGCTGGCGCTAGCGTCATCGATCCAGCCGTCGGCGAGGAGGGCCCGGATAATCGGAAGACCGATAGGCCGAGCCGGTGACGATCGTCCCGCCCGAGATCGGTCGTGATGGCCTCCCCTCAATCCCGGCGCACCGGTCTTTGCCGCCGTTGCTGACCAGCTTCCACGATGCAAACTCGTACAGAAATCCGCTGCCAAAAACCAGATCGCGGAAGGCTTGGTATTTCCGTTGAAAGCGGGCAATAAGCCGTCCAAAGACGGCTGATGACCCGGCGGCGCCGGGTCCGTATGATGAAATCATAAGAATAATCAGGGAGACAACCAATGAGCTTTTCGCGACGTACGCTATTGAAGGCCTCCGCTGCCTCGGCGGTGATCGGCAGCGTCGGCGCGCCGTTTGTCGCGCGCGCAGAGCAGGCCGAATTTACCTACAAATTTGCCAATAATCTGCCCGATGCGCACCCGCTGAACACCCGCGCCAAGGAGATGTCGGCGGCGATCAAGACCGAAACCAATGGCCGCGTCGACATTCAGATCTTCCCGAACAACCAGCTTGGGGCCGACACCGACGTGTTGAGCCAGCTCCGTTCCGGCGGGGTCGAGTTTTTCACCATGTCGGGCCTGATCCTGGCGACACTTGTCCCGGCCGCATCGATCAACGGAATGGGCTTTGCGTTCCCGGATTATCCCACGGTCTGGAAGGCCATGGACGGCGACCTCGGCACCTATGTGCGCGGACAAATTGCCAAAGCCAATCTGGTGGCGATGGAAAAGATCTGGGACAACGGCTTTCGCCAGACCACCTCCTCGACCAGGCCCATCACCGGGCCCGAGGACTACAAGGGCTTCAAGATTCGCGTGCCGGTGTCGCCGCTGTGGACCTCGATGTTCAAGGCGTTCGATGCGGCGCCCGCTTCGATCAATTTCAACGAAGTCTATTCGGCGCTGCAGACTAAGATCGTCGAGGGCCAGGAAAATCCGCTGGCGCTGATTTCCACCGCGAAACTCTACGAAGTGCAGAAATACTGCTCGCTGACCAACCACATGTGGGACGGCTACTGGTTCCTGGCCAACCGACGTGCCTGGGAGGCGCTGCCGGACGATGTGCGCGCCATCGTGGCCAGGAACATCAATGCTGCTGCGGTTAACGCCCGTACCGATACCGAGAAGCTCAATGCGACCGTGCGCCAGGAGCTTGCGGCCAAGGGATTGACCTTCAACCAGCCGGATGTCGCGCCGTTCCGCGAGAAGCTGCGTTCAGCCGGATTCTATTCAGAGTGGAAGGGAAAATACGGCGAGGAAGCATGGGCGATACTGGAAAAATCCGTCGGCAAATTGTCGTAACGGAAAGCCGCAAGGCACTATCGAGGGACTGTGATGGCTCGTGCCGAAGCAACGCAAGCGGCGACCGGCGGGGCGATGTCCCCTCGCCGCCGTTCGCGTGCGGCAACGCTTGAAGCCTGGCTTGGAACGCTGGTCGAAATTCCGGCCGCGTTGCTGGTGGTAGCCGAGATCGTCATTCTGTTTGCGGGCGTGGTGGCGCGTTACGGCCTGCAGCAGCCCTTGATCTGGTCGGACGAACTGGCATCGATCCTGTTCCTCTGGCTGGCCATGCTGGGCGCCGCGGTGGCGTTCCGCCGCTCCGAGCACATGCGGATGACCGCCATTGTCGCCCGTGCCAAGCCGGCGATGCGGGCCTATCTCGACGTCGCCGCGACCTGCGCCGCGCTGGCGTTTCTGCTGCTGATCGTAAGGCCGGCCTACGAATACGCCTACGAGGAAAGCTTCATCACCACGCCGGCGCTGCAAATCCCCAATGCCTGGCGCGCGGCGGCGCTGCCGACGGGCATCTGCCTGATGGCGTTGTTCGCCTGTCTGCGGCTGGCGCGGGTCGGGGATTTCGGGCTGGTGCTGCGTGCGGGGGTGTCGGTCGGGCTGTTGATCGCGGTTTTCTGGCTGGCGACACCGTGGCTGCGGCCGCTCGGCAACATCAATCTGGTGATCTTCTTTGTCGGCGTGGCCGGCTTCTGCGTCTTCACCGGCGTGCCGATCGCCTTTGGATTCGGGCTTTCGATCTTCGGATATCTCGCGCTGACGACGCATACGCCGCTGACGGTGCTGGTCGGCCGCATGGATGAGGGCATGAGCCATCTGATCCTGCTGGCGGTGCCGCTGTTCGTGTTCCTGGGCCTGCTGATCGAGATGACCGGCATGGCGCGGGCCATGGTGGCGTTTCTGGCCAGCCTGCTCGGCCATGTCCGCGGCGGCCTGCATTACGTGCTGGTCGGCGCGATGTATCTGGTCTCGGGCATCTCCGGATCGAAGGCCGCCGATATGGCGGCGGTGGCGCCGGTGCTGTTTCCGGAGATGAAACTGCGCGGCGCCAAACCGGGCGATCTCGTCGCCCTGCTGGCCGCTACCGGCGCGCAGACCGAAACCATTCCCCCCAGCCTCGTCCTGATCACCATCGGCTCGGTGACGGGCGTTTCGATTTCGGCGCTGTTTACCGGCGGCCTGTTGCCGGGTGTGGTACTGGCCATCACGCTGTCGGCGCTGGTGTGGTGGCGCTACCGGGCTGAGGACCTCAGTCACGTCAAGCGGGCGAAAGGCGGCGAGATCGTCAGGTCGTTTGTCATCGCCCTGCCCGCGCTGGCACTGCCGTTCGTGATCCGCGCCGCCGTGGTCGAGGGGGTGGCGACCGCGACCGAGGTTTCCACCATCGGGATCGTCTATGGCTTTGTCATCGGTCTTTTGGTTTATCGCCGCTTCGACTGGCGGCGGCTAATGCCGATGCTGATCGAGACGGCGTGCCTGTCGGGTGCGATCCTGCTGATTATCGGCACCGCCACCGGCATGGCCTGGGGATTGACCCAATCCGGATTTTCGCGCGCGCTGGCCGCCGCCATGACCGGCCTGCCCGGCGGTTCCGCCACCTTCATCGCGGTATCGATCGTGGCCTTCACGATATTGGGCAGCGTGCTCGAAGGTATTCCGGCCATCGTGCTGTTCGGCCCGCTGCTGTTTCCGATCGCCCGCGCCGTCGGCGTTCACGAAGTCCATTATGCGATGATCATCATCCTGGCCATGGGCATCGGATTGTTCGCTCCGCCGTTCGGAGTGGGGTATTATGCCGCCTGCGCCATTGGGCGCGTCGACCCGGCCGAGGGCATTCGCCCGATCTGGGGCTACCTGCTGGCGCTGCTGGTAGGCTTGATCGTGGTGGCGATATTCCCGTGGATTTCGATCGGGTTCCTGTAGGTTTAACTCGCGAAATGGATTTTTGCCCATGAGCGCCGCACAGAACCAATACGATATCGGTCTGGACAAGACACAAGCCAACTTCGTGGCTCTGACGCCGCTGAGCTTCCTGGCGCGCACCGCCGCGATCTATCCCGATCATGTCAGCGCCGTGTATGAGGACCACGTCTTCACCTGGTCGCAGACCTATGCGCGCTGCCGGCGCTTCGCCTCATACCTCGCGGGGCGAAACATCGGCCATGGCGACACCGTCGCGGCCATGCTGCCGAATATCCCGGCGATGAACGAACTGCATTTTGCGGTCCCGATGGCCGGTGCCGTGCTTAACGCGCTCAACATCCGGCTCGATGCAAGTTCGATCGCTTTCCAGCTCGATCACGGCGGCGCCAAGATCATCCTGGTCGATCCGGAGTTTGCCGGCGTGATATCCGAGGCCCTCACTTTGATGAGCGGGCCGAAACCGTTCGTCATCGACGTCGACGACAAGGCGTTCGCGGGCGGCAAACAAATCGGCGCGCTCGAATATGAGGACGCGCTCAAGCTGGGCGATGAGGGTTTTACCGCGCGGCTGCCGCAGGACGAGTGGGACGCCATTGCGCTCAGTTATACCTCGGGAACCACGGGCAATCCCAAGGGCGTGGTCACCCATCACCGCGGCGCCTATCTCAACGCCGTCAGCAATATCCTCGCCGGCAATCTCGGCCAGCATCCGGTCTATCTCTGGACGCTGCCGATGTTCCACTGCAACGTCTGGTGTTTTCCGTGGACCATCGCGGCGGCGGCCGGCATCAATGTCTGCCTGCGCAAGGTCGATCCCGGCAAGATCTTCGAATTGATCGCCATGCATGGCGTCACCCATATGTGCGGGGCGCCGATCGTCTATAATACGCTGATCAACGCGCCGGCTGCGCCGAACAAATCAGCCGCACGGCCGGTCGTCGGTTTGATCGCGGGCGCGGCACCGCCGGTGGCCGTGCTGGAGGGCGCCGAAAGCATCGGCATCAGGCTGACGCATGTCTACGGCCTGACCGAAGTTTACGGCCCGGCGTCGGTTTGCGCCGAGCAGCCGGGCTGGGATGAACTGCCCGCCGATCAGCGCGCGCAACTCAAGCGCCGGCAGGGCGTGCCCTACCCGCTGCAGGAAGCCGTCACCGTGATCGACCCCGAAACCATGCGCGAGGTGCCGCGGGACGGCGAGACCATCGGCGAGGTGATGTTTCGCGGCAATATCGTGATGAAGGGTTATCTCAAAAACGAAAAGGCCACCCGGGAAGCCTTTGCCGGCGGCTGGTTTCATACCGGCGATCTCGGCGTGCTCGATGAACATGGCTACGTCATCATCAAGGATCGCTCCAAGGACATCATCATTTCCGGTGGTGAAAACATCAGCTCGGTCGAAGTCGAGGATGTGCTCTACAAGCATCCCGCGGTGCTGTTCGCCGCGGTGGTGGCGAAACCGGATGGCAAATGGGGCGAGGTGCCCTGCGCCTTCATCGAATTGAAGGACAATGCGCAGGCGAGCGAAGCCGAGATCATCGCGTTTTGCCGCAGCCAGATGCCCGGCTTCAAGACGCCGAAAGCAGTGGTGTTCGGACCTATCCCAAAGACCTCGACCGGCAAGATCCAGAAATTCATGCTGCGCAATCAGGTCGATTCAGCCAAGGCGATTTCGACGTGAGGTGCGCGCCTTCTCAGGCGGCCATTGATCGGCTGCGGGCTGCTTTCAACCACAGCAGCCATGCCCGATCGATTTGCCCATCGTTGGTCGCCGCCGTCGCCACGGCCTCCTCCTCCGTCAGGTAAGTGACGGGTCCGAGCCGCATCGCTTCGGACTGCAGGCGCGCGCCGACTTCGGTGTACACCGCGCGGAACACCGCCTGGCGCAAGGTGCCCCCGACCACCGTCGAGCCGTGGCCGCGCATCAACACGGCTGCGCCCTGACCCAGGCTTTGCGCCAGGGCCGCGCCCAAGCGAGAGTCGCGGATCAAAAGATCGCTTCCCGGTCCGGCAAAATCGCGAATCTCGAACACCGGGGTGGCCGCGCCAAGAAAACCGCACATGTGACAGACCGGCCGCAGCCGGGTGCCGCTCACCACGCTGAACGGAACCACGGCGGGCGAATGGCTGTGCACGACGGAAACCACGTCCGGACGGGTACGGTAAATCTCGCTGTGAATGAACCGCTCCAGATAAACCGCCGGTCCCGCCGCCTCGACCGGCGTCCCGTCAGGATCAAACTCAAGGACATCCTTCGCGGTGACAAGCGCGGGCGCCATGCTTCTGGCGAGCAGAAAGTGATCGGACCGAACCGGATGGCGCATGCTGACATGGCCGAACCCGTCCACCACGCCTTGATCGAACAGGATGTGGTTGGCGTCGACCAGTTCACGGGCCGCCGACGCGATCGCCTCGGATGCAGTGTCGGACATGGTGGATCGTCGCTCCCATCGCTGAAGTCACCCTTGCGCGAGATAGTATGGAGCCATACGATGCGGCGCAAGACAGCGCGATCAACCCTGGGGCAGGCGCATGCCGTCGACAGCCACCACGCGAGCGGCGTCCGCTCATCGCCGTTCGGGCATGACCAACCCGGCCTATGCGCTGACGGACCGCAGCCTCAGCTTTCTGGTACGCCAGGCCCATCGGGCCTTTGTGGCCCGGCTTGCGGACAGGCTGGTGCCGCATCACATCAGCGTCGCTGAATGGGCGGTGCTGCGGATGCTGTGGCAGGAGGAAGGGCTCACCCAGGTCGCCCTCGCCGACCGCATGCGGGTCCGCAAAGCATCGCTGACGCCGGTTCTGTCGACGCTGGAGCGTAAAGGCTTTCTGCGCCGGACACAGCGCGGGGAAGATCTGCGGAAGTACCACGTCTTTCTGACCAGGCATGGACGTGAACTGGAGACGGCGTTGTTGCCCATCGGAGCAGCCATCAACCGACGGGCGCTGGCTGGAATTAATCCGCAGGACGCGGGGTTGGCGGTGCGCCTGCTTGAAAAGGTCATCGCCAATCTGGAGGCGCAATGATCTAAATCGAACAAGCGATCGAAATAAAAAACGATGGCGGGTCGGCCGCCCGGGGAGAACGAATATGGCGGAACGCGTTCTGGATGTCGGGGCGTTGATCGAAAGCCGACCCATCGGTCCGGCGCAGTGGACCGTGATCGGGCTCTGCGCCTTCGTGGCCATGCTGGATGGCCTCGATCTGCAATCGATCGGTCTGGCGGCGCCGGCGATGATCGCACAGCTTCACGTCGCGCCGCACATATTCGGCTTCGTGTTCAGTGCGGCGCTGGCCGGTCTCGCCCTGGGCGCGTTTCTGCTCGGACCGCTTGCCGATCGGGTCGGCCGCAAGCGGGTTCTTGTCGGCGCCACCTTCTGCTTCGGGATATTCACGCTCGCGACGGCGTATGCCGGCGACCTGCCCGAATTACTGACCTGCCGCTTTCTGACCGGGCTCGGGCTGGGCGGCGCAATGCCAAGCTTCATCAGTCTCGCCTCGGAATATGTTCCGAAGGCGCGCCGAGCCACGGTGGTCAGCCTGCTGTGGGC
>NZ_JBEKCZ010000044.1:0-29390 GCF_050014615.1 Bradyrhizobium sp.
TCGGCCCAATCCCGATCTCGGTGAAGGCGGTCTTGGTCAATTCCGCATTCGGATAGTCGGACAGCTCCCACGGCACCTCGTCAAACGCGTAAAGACCGTCGACCGACTTGCCGGTCTTGAGCACGTCGAACAGGTTGGTCGTGCTGGAGACCGCGAATTTCGGCTTCGATCCGACACCGACGGTCACCAGCGCAGGATAGACGCGCACGGAATCCGGGCCCCACAACGCCGTCAGAATGCCGTCGACCGACCGGTCCAGCTTCAACAGGAACGGCAGCGGATCGGAGGCGTTCGGCGGCAACGCGATCGACTGCACGACTTCCCCGCCGGCCGCCTTCAGCGCGGCGGCAAATGCGTCACGCTGCGAGTGGCCAAACGCAATATCGGAAATCACAATGCTCCATTTCTTTCCGATCTTGTCGATCATCCACTTCTGCGACGCCCGCGCGGCCATCGAACTATTGGCCACGAAGCGATAGAGATAGGGATTGGCCATCTCGGTGGTGATCGAGTCGGTGCGCGACAGCGGCAAGTAGACCACGCCGGCGTCGCGCGCGATCGGCACGCTGGCAACGCCGATGCCGCCCGATCCCGAGCCAACCACGAAATCGCAACCGTCCTCCTCGATCAATTGCTGCAGACGGCGAATGCCGACATCGGTCCTGGTCTCGGTGTCGACGCTGACCACCTTGATCGGCCGGCCGGAGATGCCGCCGCGCTTGTTGTGCCAGTTGGCGGCTGCGACCACGGCGCGCTGCTCCCACAACCCGTCATGGGCGAGCGCACCGGTCAGGTCGCCCTGAATGCCGAGGACAATCGGGTTTGCGGTATCGCTAGCCGCAAAGACACGGGAGGACAGGCCCGCCGCGAGGCCGACGCCGGCGACGGCATTGAGGAAAGAGCGGCGCGACGTGAGCGATGCACTTCGTGTCATTGGTTACTCTCCTGGGGATAAAGCGACGGTCTTGTCGCGGGATTCAAAAGATTCGGAGGGCGCGTCGGCGGCGCTCTGGTCCGTATCGGCCAGGCGGCCGAACAGGCCCATCACGCCGTGCGGACACAGCAGCGCGGTTCCGATCAGCAGCGCGCCGACCAGCGCGTCCACATAACGGATGACACCGGAGGCGAACTCGACGGTCGGATAAATGACGATGATCCCGATCAGCGCGCCGAACGGCGATCCCAAGCCACCGACCGTCGCCCACAACACGGCATTGAGGGACAGCAGCGGATCGAACAGTGCCGTCGAGACGTGTCCGACGAGAATGCAGTACGCCGCGCCGCCGAAACCGCTGACCGCCGTCGATGCCGCAAAGATGAAGATGCGCCTCAATTCGACATTAAAGCCGAGTTGCGCGCTGCGAATTTCGTTCTCACCGATCGCCCGCATGACGGTCCCGAACGGCGTGGTACGAAGCAGCAGGTAAGTCAGCAGATACAACGCTGCCGGAACCAGCACGAGATAGTAGGTCGCAACACTCACCCCGATGGCGGCCGGCGCGCCAAACAGCGAGACCGTGTGCCGGAGCGTGAGGCCGTCCTCGCCGCCGGTATAAGTCGTAAGCGAACCGGCGATCAAAAGGCTGATGGCGCCGATCGCCAGGGTTCCGACCACCGCCGAGTGTGCGCCTTTCATCCGGACGACGGGAATCGCCGTCACCAGCCCCGCGACCGCGCAGACCGCCGCGCTGCCTAGCAACACCAGCGTCAGTTCCGACGTTACGTGCTGGCACAGATAGAACGCGCAATACGCCCCAAGCGCAAAGAACGTTCCGGTGCAGAACGACAGAACACGGCCGAAGCTGTGACTGATCTCGAGCGCCAGTGCGATGTAGAGAAAGGCTAGCATCTGCGCGGCCACAAACAAGCTGTAGCGGCTTGCGAGGGCCGGCAGCAGCGCCAGGGCGCCGAGCATGAGAATACCGATGCCAGTTCCGAGCTGGCCGGCCCACGCGTGTCTACGCATGCCGTCCTCCGAAGATTCCGTTCGGCCAGATCACTAGCAGTGGCAGAAGCACGACAAGTGAGATCACTTCAGCTTCGGTCGGCGCCACAAACGTCGCGGCGATCCCGCGCACCACGCCGAGGGCGATGGCAACGGTCACGGTGCCCAACAGGTTCTTGGCGCCGCCCACCACGACTACGATGAAGCCGGTGCCGAGAATGGCGAGCCCCATCTGGAACTGGGCACTGGCGATCGGCGTCACCAGCGCGCCGGCCAGTGCGGCGAGGAAGCTGCCCAGAATGATCGTGGTCCGGTTCACGCGCTTCGGCGACACGCCGGCCATCAGCGACAGATCACGCGATTCCGGTACCGCCCGCATCCACAACCCCTGCTTGGTGAAGCGCAGGAAGCAGAACACGCCCGTGATGGCGGCGATCGCGCAACCCGCGACCACGAGGCGATAGACCGGGTAGAATGTGCCAAAAATCTCGATCGAGGCCGAGAGAGGGTCGTCGACCGAGATCGAGGCCGATCCGAACAGCGCCAGGGCACAACTGTCGATCACGAGCAAGAGGCCAGCCGTTGCCAACAATCCGATCAACGGTTCGGCACCGACCACGCGGTCGAGCACCAAGCGGTTGATGATGATGCCGACCACGGTCACGATGGCGACCGACAGCACGACGCTGAGAACGAAATTGAGGCCGTGAACGCTGACGAAGGTCGCGGTCAGCATGGCGCCCAGCATGTAGAACGAGCCATGCGCGACGTTCATCAGGTTCATCAGCCCGAACGTCAGACTGAGGCCAAGCACGATCATTGCAAAGATCAATCCCCACACGACGCCGTTCAGGCACTGGAAAATGAGCAGCGGCACGGTGTCCATGGTTCACCCGATCGCTTGTTGCGAAATGGATCCGATGCAGCAGAACGCGCCCTTCGAGGCGGAGTGCGCCGCCTTGGGTCCGATCTTGAGAACCTTGTGGCCCTGGATGGTGAGGAGCGAGCCGCAGAGGACGTCGCACTCCCGGCGGGTGCTCGGCTCGACGCCAACGACCGCAGCCGCCCGAGCTGTGCGCTCCGAGGTAGTCACCATCTCGTCGCTGACGTCCCTGCGCTGCATCGCGCCAATCCTGATCCTGATCTTGATCCATATAGCTATATCAAATAGCAATATCTTATAGCAAGTTTAAAGATGAGCCAAAGCGCGGCTGTTTTTGCGGCGACATGCCCATGGAGCGAGCACCGCGGTCCCGGCGCACGGTACGGGGCCTGCCATTTGTTGGGAGGCCGGCATCGGATTCCTGCACGATTATGCTGCCCAGCGAGATCCGGGATGAAAGGCCGTCTTGCCCTCGGTGAGCTTCGATCGAACCTGTTGGATCGTCACTCATGCCGATCTTCATCGACTCGCATGCGTCAGAGCTGTGATCGACTGCATGGTCAACGCGGTGACGGCGGAGAAGGCCATTTTCAAGAGAAATTAGCGCAAGAACTGGAGGAAAGGTCGATGGGCGTGGAATGGATAATCGCACCAGTTTCGCACCAGAAACGACCTGACCGAAACGCAACGAACACGACTGAATCCGAACGAAAAGACAGCAAAATCAACGAAGCTGATCGATATTCTGCCGCTCATAACGGTCTGGTTGCAGGTTCGAGTCCTGCCGGGCCCACCAGCCTTCGCTCGCTTCGCGAGCTACGGCTCGGCAAGCCAAACCCAACTCGTTCTTAGCGAAGCGACGAAGGCTGCCGCGCCGAAGCCCCACAGGGCGAAGGCGGGCTGGGCCCGCGAGCTACGGCCGGGCAAGCCACACGCGTAGCGCAGCCACGCAAGACCGCCAGCCTAGCCGCCTGCCTGCTCGCTTCTCTGCAGCGACAGTTGCGGCGAATGGGCTTCAAGAACGCTGTCCAATGTCGACGCGCTGGCGGCGCACATCGCCTGCGAGACAACGTTGCCGGAACGCTCGAAGGCATGGGCGAGCGCCTGGAATTGGGACGCGGCGAGCCGCAGTATGGAAACCGGGACTGGAACATGGCCATCCCGGGACAGCGTCACCAGTTGCTGCTCGAAGCTGGCGCTGTTCGCCCGCGCCTGCCGAAGCTGCTCTTCGGCTTCGTTGGCCCGCCGCACATTCGCTTCGAGCAACGTTGCCGCGCGCAGCAAGTGCTCGGCGTTGGAGCCGGTCGACATGAGGTCCGCAAATCTGTGCAGAAACCGCAGGATGATTTCTAGATCTGGGGTCTCTGGTGTTGCGTTCATGGACCGTCTGGGCATGGACAAGTTGCGCGAGTCTAACTGATTCGTTGCTTTCGCCTATCCCAACCGTCGGCTGTCCCCCACGCGCCGGCCCATGACCCGCATCGGCGGCAGGGTCCGGCGCACGCGCCGGCCGGGTCGCCGCCGCAGCCGTCGAACCAAACGCCGGGCCGGCGAGACCAAAAGGGTGGCGGCAATGGGCTCCGCCGACGGAGGGCGTTGTCATGGCTGGCCGGATCGCCATCGTGTCGCGATTGATTGTCTCGGCATTTCTGATGTGCGCCGGCATGGGCTCGGCGGCGCATGCCGAAAAACGCGTGGCGCTGGTGATCGGCAATTCGGCCTACCGCGCCGTTCCCGCGCTGCCAAATCCCACCGCCGACGCCAGACTGATGTCGGACACGCTATTGTCGCTCGGCTTTTTCGTGGTCGGCGGCGGCGCCCAGCTCGATCTCGACAAGGCCGGTTTCGACAACGCCCTGCAGCAGTTCGGCCAGCAACTGGCCGGCGCCGACGTCGCGCTGTTCTATTATGCCGGCCATGGCGTGGAGACCCACAGCCTCAATTATCTGGTCCCGGTCGACGCCCATCCGCTCGATGAAGGCGACATCTTTGCGCAGGCGATCGGCACCGCCGGCATTCTCGACCAGATGGAAAAATCCGGCACCAAGATCAACCTCGTCCTGCTCGATGCCTGCCGCGATGACCCGTTCAAGGATATCGGGGGGAAATCGAAGGACGGCGGCCTTGCGCAAATGCAGGCCCCGCCCGGGACGTTGATTTCGTTTGCGACCCAGCCGCGCAGCGTCTCGCTGGATGGCGACGACGGTCACAGCCCCTATACCAAGGCGCTGGCCGACACCATGCAGCGCCCCGGCTATGGCCTGTTCAAGACCTTCAACGAAGTCGGACTGGCCGTGGAGAAGGCGACCGGCGGCTCGCAATTGCCGTGGGTGTCGTCCTCGCCGATCGCGGGCAATTTCTATTTCGCCGGCAAGCCCGCCCCTGCCGCCAGCACGCAAGTCGCGGGCCCCCCCGGCACCACGGCTCCCATCGTGGAAGCGCGGCTGTCGCCGTCAGACGATAATTGGCGCCGCGATCTCATCACCGATTGTGACCGGCTGGCCGGGATGCCCTACGACACCGGACACGCGCCGGGCCTGCCGGGAATCGAAGTCGACAAGATCGATGTCGCCGCGGCCGCCAGGGCCTGCAACGACGCGATCGCGCAATATCCCGACGTGATACGATTCACATTCGAGGCGGGGCGCGTGGCGATGGCGCGGAAAGACTACGCCGAGGCGCGGCGGCTCTACGAAAAAGCCGCCGCCGACGGCTACGCCATGGCGATGAACAATATCGGCGCCATGTACGAGGGTGGCTCGGGCGTTGCCATGAATTACAACGAGGCGGCACGCTGGTACGGCAAGGCCGCGGCAGCGGGCGAGCCGATCGCGATGATCGATCTCGGCTGGCAGTATGAAACCGGCCATGGCGTGTCCAAGGATTATGCCGAGGCCGTTCGGTTATACGAGGCGGCCGCCAAGGCCGGCGTGCCGGCAGGCATGAACAATCTCGGCCTGCTTTATATGGGCGGCAAAGGCGTTGCCCGCGATTACGACGAAGCGCGCCGCCTGTTCGAACAAGGCGCGGCGCTGGGCTGCGCCGCCTGCATGAACGGACTGGGCGCCATCTACAATGACGGCGACGGCGTTCGCCGCGACGTCAAAGTCGCCCGGCAATGGTTCGAAAAAGCCGCCGCGCTGGGCAATCCCGAGGCAAAGCAGAATTTGCGGGGAATGCGAAAGTGATGGGCACGGCGCGTCTTACAACCTTTTGACTGTAATAAAGGGGTAGTTTTGGTATAGTCGTTTCCATGACAGCAAAAATACTCAAAGAAGTCATGCGGCGCGTGGAGACTTGGCCGGAACAGGCCCAGACCGAGCTTGCGCAGATCGTGCTTGAAATCGACGCTGGACTTGAAGGCGGTATCTACCATGCGAGTCCGGAAGAACTCGCGGGCGTGGATCGCGGCCTGAAAGCGGCGCGAGAAGGACGGTTTGCTACGGACGATCAAGTTGATCGAGCCTTTGAAAAACATCGTCCTGCATGAGGGTCGTTTATACCGACGAGGCGCTCGAAAACCTCGACGGAATTCTTGGCTACATCGCGTCCAATTATCCGACGGCGTATGAAGGGTTTCAGAGACGCTTACGATCGGTCGTTCACCGCATTGGCGACTGGCCCGACAGCGCCCAAGAAGTTGCGGAACGGCCGGGTGTGCGGGTCGTGCCACTCATCCGATATCCCTACAAAGTGTTTTATCGGAACACCGGCCGCATGATTGAGATATTGTATATCCATCACGTTGCTCGAGAAGAGTAGTGCGCCGATCGAGCCGAAGGCAACAGAGCGCACCCGTCATTAGTACAGCCAACCACGGAGCCCTTCATGCGCGCCTTCGTTGTGCTAGCCGCATTGCTGCTCAGCCTCGCTTCGCCCGCGCGTGCGGCGGACGATGTCGCCACCGCGCAAGGCATCATCCGTTCCCAGGTCGAAGCGTTCAGCCGTGACGACGCCGCGACGGCCTATTCCTACGCGGCGCCCGCGATTCAAGGCATGTTCCCGCAGGCCGATATCTTCCTGGGCATGGTCCAGCGCAACTATGCGCCGGTCTATCGCCACAAGAGTTTCGAATTCGGCGAGGCCCGCGCCGTCGACGGCAAGATCGCCCAGCAGGTTCACATCGTCGACGCCGACGGCGTGCCCTGGGAGGCGCTGTATACGCTGGAGCTGGAGCCCGACGGCAGCATCAGGATCAGCGGCTGCGTCCTGCTCAAGACGGGCCAGGGAGTATAAAATTCACGCCAGCGCCAGCCGTAGCCTCGAGCGGATCAACAGCCCGACCATGATCGTGACATTGAGCGCATTCCACGCCAGCCCGTTGACGAACGCGGCGGCGTAGGAGCCGGTGGAATCGAAGATCACGCCGGATACAAAGCCGCCAAACGACATGCCGAACACCGAGGCCAAAATCACCAGACCGACGCGGGTCGCGGCCTGCGCCGCCGGCATCGATTCACGCACGATGATGGCGTAGCTCGGCACGATGCCGCCCTGGAACAGGCCGAACATCGCCGAGATGATGTAGAGCGACGAGAGGCCGTCGAAGAACAAATAGAACAGCAGCGCGAATCCCTGCGCGGCCGAGCCGATCAGCAGCGTGCGGATGCCGCCGATCCGGTCGGCGAGAAATCCCGACCCGATGCGGCTGACGATACCGAACGCCATCATCAGCGACAGCATTTCCGCGCCCCGCGCCACGCCGTAGCCGAGATCGCCGCAATAGGCGACGATGTGGACCTGCGGCATCGCCATCGCCACGCAGCAGGAGATGCTGGCGATGCACAGCATCACCGTCAGCGTGTTGGTCGAGAGCCGCAGATCGACCCGCGGCGGCGGCGCGTTGGCGTGACTGCGCGCCTTGGCGCCGCCCATCCGCGTGCGCAGCAGCCACAGCAACAGCGTCATTGCTCCCGCGCAGAACAGGCCAATCGCGATATGGGTGGTTCGCCAACCGGCCCGCTGCACGCCCCAATTGACCAGCGGCGGCCAAATCGTGCCGGCGACGTAATTGCCGCTGGCGACAATGGCCACCGCCAGGCCGCGATAGCGTTCGAACCAGTACGAGGCCTCCGTCATCAACGGCGCGAAGGTCGCCGACGTCCCGACCCCGATCAGGAAATACACCGCGATGAATTGCCACAGCGTGGTCGACAATCCCGCAACGACATAACCGACGCCGAGAAAGGCGATGCTGAGTCCGATCGCCGCCACGATCCCGAGGCGATCGGTGATCTTGCCGGTGACGACGCTGCCAAGGCCGAAGCCGAGCATGGTGAGCGTGAAGGCCAGCGATATCGCCCCGCGCGTCGCGCCGAATTCGGCCTGGACCACCGGAAGCACGACCACGACCGTCCACATCCCGGCGCCGCCGACCGAGCCGATCAGCAGCGCGAGCGCAAGCCTCACCCAGGCCTGACCGGAGTCGGGCGTGAATGGCGCTGATTCCTGGGTGTTGGAGGGAGCGTGCACGGCGGCAACTTCCTCGCCCGCAGCTCCGCGGTCAAGCAACATGGCGCGATATTGGGCATGCAGATGCAGTGCAACCGAACCTGGGTGCAACGCAGCGTTATTCCGCCTTCGCGCCGGCGCGTGCCCCAAGGAAAACGCCCGCAGCTGCAGCCGCGATCGCGCGTTAACCCTTTACTAACCATAAACCGGGCAAAATTTGCCCAGTGACAAAGTTGAGTGTCGTCAGCCGCGTAAAACGGGGGAGTACCCGTGGACGCCAGTGCGGTGCCTCACTTTCGAAACGGTGGTCTATCGGCCGCCGCGCAGTCGTTTGGCGCCCGTGACCGGCATTCGCGGGGGGAAGCAGTAAGCATGGTCGACGTCACGGCAGGTCAGGGCGCAGGGGCGCCTGGAAGCGGGTTTCCGAGTTTAAAGGAAATCGGCAATATCCTGATGCGCGGCGATCTCGGGCTGGCGTTCGGCATCCTCACCATTCTGGTGGTGCTGATCCTGCCCCTGCCCTCGATCGTGCTCGATCTATTTCTGGCGATCTCGATCACGCTGTCGATCCTGATCCTGATGACGTCGCTGTTCATCCAGGCGCCGCTGGAATTCTCCTCGTTCCCGACCATCCTGTTGATCTCGACCATGCTGCGGCTGTCGCTCAACCTCGCCTCCACGCGGTTGATCCTGTCGCGCGGCCATGAGGGCACCGACGCCGCCGGCCACGTCATCGAAGCCTTCGGCAATTTCGTGATGGGCGGCAATTTCGTGATCGGAATTATCGTGTTCGCGATCCTCGTGATCGTGAATTTCGTCGTCATCACCAAGGGTTCGGGGCGCATCGCGGAAGTCGCGGCCCGCTTCCACCTCGACGCCATGCCGGGCAAGCAGATGGCGATCGACGCCGATCTCTCGGCCGGCCTGATCGACGAGAAAGCCGCCAAGGAACGGCGCAAGGCGCTGGAAGACGAAAGCGGCTTCTTCGGCGCCATGGACGGTGCCTCGAAGTTCGTGCGCGGCGACGCGGTCGCGGGCCTCCTGGTCGTGTTCATCAATATCATCGGCGGAATCATCATCGGCGTCGCCCAGCAGGGCCTGAGTTTCGGCGAAGCCGCGCGCACCTACACCCTGCTGACCGTCGGCGACGGCCTGGTCACTCAAATTCCGGCGCTGATCGTCTCCACCGCCGCGGGCCTCTTGGTCTCGAAGGCCGGCGTCAGCGGCGCCGCCGACAAGGCGCTGATGAAGCAGCTTTCCGGCTATCCGCAGGCGTTGGGCATGTCGGCCGGCGTGATGCTGGTGCTGGCGATGCTGCCGGGCATTCCGATGCTGCCCTTTCTGTTGCTGGGCGGCGGCGCCGCCGCGCTGGCGATTTCAGCCCGCAAGCAAAAACGCGCGACCACAGCGGCGGCGGCCCATGCGGCGGCCGCTCCTGCCGCTGCAGCCGCGGCAGCCAGCGCCTCGGCGGAAGAGCCGATCTCGACGGCGCTGAAGATCGACGACCTCAAGATCGAACTCGGTTACGCCCTGCTGCCGCTGGTGAATGGCCCTGACGGGACCGACCGCCTGACCGAACAGATCAAGGCCCTGCGCCGCTCGCTGGCGATCGAGATGGGCTTCGTGATGCCGGCGGTGCGCATTCTCGACAATGTGCAGCTCGAGGCGAACACCTACATCATCAAGATCAAGGAAGTCGATGCGGGCACCGGCCGGATCTGGCCGAACCAGTTCATGGTCATGGACCCCGGCGGCAGCCAGGTCTCCGTGCCCGGCATTCACACCATCGAACCGACCTTCGGACTGCCGGCGACCTGGGTCGACGCCAGCCTGAAGGAGGAAGCCTCGCTGAAGGGCTATACCGTGGTCGACGCCGCGACCGTGCTTTCGACCCACCTCACCGAGCTGCTCAAGAACAACATGTCGGACCTGTTGTCCTATGGCGAGGTGCAGAAGCTCCTGAAGGACCTGCCGAAGGAACAGGGCGAACTGATCAAGGACATCGTGCCGGCCCAGGTCACGATCTCCGGTATCCAGCGCGTGCTTCAGCTGTTGCTGGCCGAGCGCATCTCGATCCGCGATCTCTCGACCATTCTCGAAGGCATCGCCGACGCGCTGGCATTCTCGCGCAACCCCGCGACCGTGGTCGAACATGTTCGCGCCCGGCTGGCGCGCCAGATTTGCGCGCAGAATACCTCCCACAACGGCTATCTGCCGCTGATCGCGCTATCCGCGAAATGGGAGCAGGCCTTTGCCGAGTCGCTGATCGGTCAGGGCGACGAACGCAGCCTCGCGATGCAGCCTTCCAAGCTGTCGGAGTTCATGACCGTGGTGCGCGAACGGTTCGAACAGGCGGCCCGCGAAGGCGAGGCGCCGGTATTGGTAACCTCGGCGGCCATCCGTCCCTTCGTACGCTCGCTGGTCGAGCGCTTCAGGTCGCAAACCACGGTGCTGTCGCAGGCCGAAATCCATCCCCGGGCGCGGCTGAAGACGGTCGGAAGCGTTTAGAGCCTCGGTTCTGATTGAATCAGAACCGAGGCTCCAATCTCTTGTTTTGACGCGTTTTCTTCACGCGAACCGGTATCCACGGAGCCTGTCATCGGGCGCACATTCGCGCGACCCGTTGGCTTGAAAACGCTCTAAGGCGCAACCGAAGCGCGGTGCCTTTTCGCCACAGGCAAACGATTTATTGGTCCGGCGAGATTGGCGGCCATTTTGCGCTGCGAAACGTACAAACTAATAACATTATGAAACTATTGAATTATTCTGGATTCTAGTCTGCCGGCTGAAAAACCCAATCGCGGGCGATCAAGTCTTTTCACTGCCTTGTGATCGCCTCTTCGGAACCTAAAGGCGAATCCCCACGTTTCCTGTCCTGAGATGTTGAACCGGCCGGCGGACGGACGAGACAAATCCGCAAGTGGCAGGCGGCAGGAGGCTTCCATGAACCATTCGATCTACAGCGCAGATCGCTCGACCCACCTCAAGATCGTGGTGGTCGCGCTCGTTGCAGGTATCGCGGTGGCGGGCTTCGGCATCTCGGCTCGTACCAGTTCGGACGACGGCTATACGCAGACCGCGCGCGTGATCAAGGCCGGCAAGCCGGTGACAGTCACCAGTTCGAACGCCTCGGTGGTGCGCTAATGATTTTGTGAATTCACGCGGCGCTTTACCAGCCCCCAAAGTCGCCATGTGAGTATGTAGAAGACGCAACTACCCCAAGTAACTACCCCAAGTAACTACCCCCAAGTCGACTACCGAAAACGCCCGCTCCCCACGGGCGTTTTCACTTTTTGGGGGGTATTTGGCAGCGATGCAGGCAGCGCTCAGCGGGCCGGTGCACGCGGCGGCGCGGCCGACGGAACGGCCTCGACCAGTTTGCCGGTAAAGACCGGTGCCGAATGCGGGTTGCCGTCCGGCGAGCCGCCGGCCTGCTCGACCGTCACCGCATAGGTCGCCGCATTGACGATGTCGGTATCGTAGGACGCCAGCACCGCACGCGCGGTGAAGTCGCCGCCGCCGATCACGCCCAGTGAGCGCGGCCGCGGTAGCCTGTCCGAGATCAGCCACAGTTCGAAGCTTTTGCCGGGGTCGGCGGCGGCACCGACCTTGCGAACCGTGAAATTCCTGGTCGCCCCGTCAACCGTGAGAATGAACGCCGGCGACCCGCCGTCCTTCTGCAGCACGGCGACATATTGCGCCGATGGCGCCGGAGCGGCCGGGGCCCTGGCCTCGACCCGCTGCGTGCGCGGCGCGGGACGCATGCCTTCGGGAAGCCAATCCGGCTGAAACAGCTGAATCCCGATCAGCGCGACCAGAGCCGCCGCGATCGCCGAGGTGAAGGTCGCAACGCTGCGCCAGCGCCTGACACTGCCCGACAGCTGGATCACATTGGAGCGCTCCAGCACGGCGGCGGATTCTTCGATCTGATGGACAGCCGGCGGCGAGGTCTCCGGAAGCACGATCGGCGCTTGCGGTTCGGAATGTCCCACCGCGGCCTTTATCTTTTCCCAGACCTCGGGCCTCGGCTCGACCGATCCGACCATCTGGTTGAGGACGCCGAGCTTGTGCTCCCACGCCTCGACCATCGCCGTGAAGTCCTTGTCGACGGACATCATGGTTTCAACCTGCGCGCGCTCATCGACATCGAGAGTGCCGAGTGCGTATTCCGCGGCGAGCGCGATATGGTCTTCGCTGTAGGCCATCTAAAGTCCGAGGCACTCCCTGATATCCATCATGCTGCGGCGCAGCCAGGTCTTCACCGTATTCACCGGCGTCTCGAACTTCGCCGCCAATTGCTCGCGGCTCCAGCCATTGTAATAGGCCAGCAACACCAGCTTTTGCCGATCGGGCTCCAGACGGCCAACGCATTCCAGCATCCGCTTCAGTTCTTCCGTCATCTCCCGGCGCGCCAGCGGATCCGGCGTGTCGGCGGCCACTTCCATCGCCGCCGGCTCCTCTTCGATCGACACTTCACTGCGTTTGCGCACGACGTCGATGGCACGGTTACGGGCGATCGACGCCATCCACGTGATCGGCGAGGACAGGCCGGGATTGAACTGTCCGGCACTGCTCCAGATCTTGACGTAGGCCTCCTGCACGACCTCCTCCGCGAGATCCTGTCGCCGCAAGATACGAAGTACGACGCCGAAGAGTTTCGCGCGCGTGGCGGCATAAAGGCGCTCGAAAGCAGCCTCATCCCCCTTCGCCACGGCGGCAATCAGCCAGACCAACTCAGCTGGCGTCAGCATTCAGCGTCCCCAAAATCGCGATGCCCCATCGCTTTCGTTCACCGGAGCGGCAGTCCAGATGTGTCCGGATGTGTCGTATCATACCTTGGGCCAAATCGGTCCACCAAGCCAGCGATGGCAAGACCTGGGGGAGATTGGCCCGTGGAAACCTGGCCCGTGGAAACTTGGCCCATGGAAACTTGGCCCATGGAAATTGATCAAGAAAAACCCGGGCCTCGCGGTCCGGGTTCTGACAATCCTGTAGATGCGGAAGCAAAAAGCCTCAGGCAACGGCCCCGATCCGGGCGCGCATCAGGCCGATACTGTCGAGGTCGGCCTGTTCCCGGGCGTTCTCTTCGGCCCGCTCGCGTGCCTGATCGCGCTCGTCCAGCAGTTCGACCTTCTTGAGTTCGTCGAAGGCTTCGCCCAAGAGACTTTTCGCGTCTTCCAGCTGAATACGCAGTTCATCGGCGGAACGGGTCAGATTCTCCCGCCGCTGGATCGCCGCCTTGGCGTAGGTCGGATAGGCGAAATGCGAGGGATCGTTGATCCCGGCGCGTTCCTGCTCGGTGTGGATTTCGCGCTCGAGGTCGACCGACATACGCTGGAAATCGGCAATCATGCCCTCGATCTGGGCGACCCTTCGGCGCTTTTCATCGACCTGAAATTTCTTCAGGCGGATCAGCGTTTCACGTGACTTCATCGACTCATACTCCCAGAAGTCCCAATTTCAACCTGGGACAAAACCGGCATCCCCCCAGGGCCCCACCGGCAAAACGGCTTGTATGGCGCGGATGATGGCCTGACAAAGTTAGCGTTCCGTTTCCAAATTCCGCAGTATTTGCTCAAGCTTGCGGTAACCCTCATTTAGGCCGCTGACCTCGTCCTTGGCCTGGCGCAGAAAGCTCTCGAGCGGCTCGTGCAGCCGGATCGCCTCGTCGACCTCCGCGCTCGAGCCGGCCCGATAGGCCCCGAGCCGGATCAGTTCCTCCATATCGGCATAGGTCGCCATGACCTGGCGCCCCCGCATGATCACGGGCAGGAAGGCCGGATCGGCCGATTTCGGCATGGTGCGTGACACCGATTTGAGAATGTTGATCGCCGGAAAACGGCCGCGTTCGGCGATCGCCCGCTCCATCACGATATGGCCGTCCAGAATGCCCCGGACCGCGTCGGCGATCGGCTCATTGTGATCGTCGCCATCGACCAGCACCGTGAAGATGCCGGTGATGGTGCCGACGCTGGTGCCGGGACCGGCGCGCTCCAGCAGTTTCGGCAATTCGGTGAACACGGTCGGCGTATAGCCCTTGGCGGTCGGCGGCTCGCCCGCCGACAGGCCGATTTCACGCTGGGCCATGGCAAAACGGGTCACCGAATCCATCAGGCACAGCACGTCCTTGTTTTCATCGCGAAAATACTCGGCGATCGCCAGGGTCAAATAAGCCGCCTGCCGCCGCATCAAGGCGGGCTCATCGGAGGTCGCCACCACCACCACCGAGCGCGCCAATCCCTCGTCGCCGAGGTCGTCCTGCAGAAATTCCTGCACCTCGCGGCCACGTTCGCCGACCAGGCCGATCACCGTGATATCGGCGTCCACGTTGCGCGCCAGCATCGACAACAGCACCGATTTGCCGACGCCGGAACCGGCGAAGATGCCGAGCCGCTGGCCGCGGCAGCAGGTCAGAAATGTATTGAGCGCCCGCACCCCGAGATCGAGCGGCGCACCGACGCGTTTGCGCGAATGCGCCGGCGGCGGCGAGTTGCGATAGGGCATCGGCGACGGGCCCTGGGGCAGCGGACCCTTGCCGTCGATCGGCTCGCCCATCGCGTTGACGACCCGGCCGAGCCACGACGCCGAAGGGCGCACCTGGCTTGCGGCATTGGCGATGACGGCACGGCAGCCGCGCCTGACCCCTTCAAGGCCGGCAAACGGCATCACCACGGCATTGTTGCCGGAAAAGCCGATGACTTCGGAGGGGATGAAGCGGTTGCCGCCGGTCTCGATCACGATGCGGGCGCCGACCGACATCGCATGAATCGGCCCGGCGATCTCGACCATCAGGCCGCGCACGCCGACCACGCGGCCATAAATATTGACGCCGTCGATGTCGCTGATCTGCTCGGCGAGCGCCTTCATTGCGAAAACCTTAAGTTTTCGCGTTTTGTAGCCGCGCCCTTAACTCGGTGTTTACCCGCATCGTTAATCATTACGTCACTGTCTTTGGTGACTGAGAACGCTCGACCGTCAGAAGGAAGGTCGAGTCGTGAGAGTCGGTTAGGCCCGTCTCTTAATCTAGGACTCGAACGGGATTGGGTACAAAAAGCTGCTTGGACGCAATATCTTAGGGCGATTCGACAAAAATTGCACGGATAGAGCTTGCGGATACGAATCAGATTTTGTTAACCATATGTCGTCAGGATCCGAATCAGTTGTTCAAAGGCGTTTTGAGTGCCGCAAGTGCGGCCGACCTGACGCCCGGAGCGGCGACTATAGGGGACTGGCATGCGCGTTCTGCTGATAGAAGATGACAGCGCCGTCGCGCAGTCGATCGAGCTGATGCTTAAATCCGAGAGTTTCAACGTCTATACGACGGATCTCGGGGAAGAAGGCGTCGATCTCGGAAAACTATACGATTACGACATTATCCTGCTCGACCTCAACCTGCCCGACATGTCCGGTTACGACGTGCTCAAGCAGCTTCGGGTGTCGAAGATCAAAACACCCATTCTGATCCTCTCCGGCCTCGCCGGCATCGAGGACAAGGTCAAGGGTCTCGGCGTCGGCGCCGACGACTACATGACCAAGCCCTTCCACAAGGACGAACTGGTTGCGCGCATCCATGCGATCGTGCGCCGCTCCAAGGGCCACGCCCAGTCGGTGATCCAGACCGGCGATCTCGTGGTCAATCTCGACACCAAGACGGTCGAGGTCGGCGGCCAGCGCGTGCATCTGACGGGCAAGGAATACCAGATGCTGGAGCTGCTCTCGCTCCGCAAGGGCACCACGCTGACCAAGGAAATGTTCCTCAACCATCTCTATGGCGGCATGGACGAGCCGGAACTGAAGATCATCGACGTCTTCATCTGCAAGCTGCGCAAGAAGCTCGCCAACGCCTCCGAAGGCCGCAACTTCATCGAGACCGTGTGGGGCCGTGGCTATGTGCTGCGCGAGCCGCACGAGGTCGAAGAGCGCATTCCCGCCTGACCACGCTTTTACCGTGAGCCTGTTCGGCCCACTCCTCCCAGACTGGACCCCGCCGCAAATGGCGGGGTTTTTGTTTGGGGATTGAACGCGTGATCTGGGTGCGCCGACAGACGGGGTGTGCGACGCTTGCGCCATCGCGACTCGGGGGCCTCTCATGATTCTTCAATCACTGGCCGGACTGCCGGCGTTCCTGCTCTATTTCTGCACCGCCATCGTTGTCGTCGTCGCCTACCTCTTCGTCTACACCCGCGTCACGCCGCACGACGAATTCCAGCTGATCCGCGACAACGATCCCGCGGCCGCCATCGCGCTCGGGCTCAGCCTCGTCGGTTTCGTGCTGCCGGTGGTCAGCGCCATCGCCCACTCCGCCAATATCGTGGATTGCCTGATCTGGAGCGCGATCGCGCTGATCGTCCAGATCGCGGTGTTTTTCATCGTCAAGATACCGGTGCCGAACCTGTCGGCGAAGATCGCGGCGGGCGAACTTGCCGCCGCGATCTGGCTCGGGCTGGCCTCGCTCGCCGCCGGCGCCCTCAACGCCGCCTCCATGATCTATTGAGCATGGCCGCGCCCCCGACCACGGAGTTCGGCAAGCGCAAGCCGGTTACGCCTGCGGTCCAGACCACGCCGCCGGTGAAACGCTCGCGCCATGTAGCCCTGCTGCTGATGGGCACCTTCGCCATTGGCGGGGGCGCCTATGCGCTGACGCCGCGCGGCAACTGCGAACCGAAATCGCCGGGAATGGCGGCGCCATCATTGCCGCAAACCAGCACCGACTGTTCCTCGCGCGGATATTCCTCTGGCGGCGGTCACGGCGGATACTGGTCGCGCCGCAGCAGTTTCTTTGGCGGCGATTCCTCGCCGAGCTCTTCATCGCCGGGCACAGCTTCCGAGTCGGGTGTGACGCGCGGCGGGTTCGGTTCGTTTGCGCGCGCGTTCGCGGCACATTTTTCCAGTGGCGGTTGACAGTGAACCACAGCGCGCGCCGCAGGGTGCCGTGACGCATTGGCCGTCCGCTTGCCTTGCGCCGGCACACAGGCCTAAGTTACGAACGATAGATTCAACCCGCCATTTGAAATTCTACCCCGAGGCTGCACCATGAAACGCTCGCGCCGCGTCGTCCTGACCATGATGGGTACTGCAGCGATCGGCGCGGTATCGATGGGTTTTGTGCGGCGGCGCGATTGCGGCCCCGGCTTGCTTCGTGAAGTGACGCGCGGCCCGGATGGGCGCCTCATCGCCACATGCCGGGGCGTGGCCTATGGCGGCTTCGGCGGTGGGCCGGGCCGATTCCATGGGCACGGCCATGTGCATGGCGGCGGCTAGCGCCGTCCCGTGCAGCGCCTTGCCTGCCGTGAACGCGACGACTGGCGTGCTACCGCGCAGGCGTGCGGATTCGATTTTCACACCATTGACGGCGAGCGCTATTGGGACGAACGCGCATGCTACGCCTTCACGCTCGATGAGATCGAACATCAGATCGAGGCCCCGTCAGGCGAGATCGATGCGATGTGCCTCGAACTCGTCGGCCGCGCGATCGACGACGAACGCTGCTTGCGCCGCCTGAAGATACCGGAAGCGTTCTGGCCGCTGATCCGCGAAAGCTGGCGTCGCGGCGAAGCCAGCCTCTATGGCCGGCTCGATCTCAGTTTCGACGGGCGCGGTCCGGCGAAACTTCTGGAGTATAACGCGGATACGCCGACGTCGATTTTCGAGGCGGCGGTGTTTCAATGGACCTGGCTCGAACAGGCGGTCGAGCGGCACATCCTTCCCGCCGATGCCGACCAGTTCAATTCGCTGCATGAACGCCTGATCGACGCATGGAAGAAAATCGGCAACGGAGTTCACCTTCATCTCGCCGGATCGACCGGAAACGCCGAAGATGCGGGCACGCTCGCCTATCTCGAGGACACCGCGCGACAGGCCGGTCTTGCGACCACCCTGCTCGATATCGAAGCTATCGGATGGCGTAACGACGGCGGTTTCGTCGATCTCGACAACCGCCCGATCGAACTGGCGTTCAAACTCTATCCCTGGGAATGGATGTTTCACGACGCCTTTGGCGCGCAGCTTGCGAGCGCGTCGACGCGCTGGATCGAACCGCCGTGGAAGGCCATCCTCTCCAACAAGGGCATGCTGCCCCTGCTGTGGGAGATGTTTCCCGGTCACCCCAATTTGTTGCCGGCTTTTTTCGAGGACGACCCGAACGCCGCCATGCTGGGCACTACCTTCGTACGCAAGCCGCTATATTCCCGCGAAGGAGCCAACATCGCGCTGATCCGCGCGGGCGAGACGGTGGCGGAACAACAGGGGCCGTATGGCGCCGAGGGTTTTATCCGTCAGGCCCTGGCGCCGCTGCCGAATTTTTCCGGTCAATATCCGGTGCTCGGCAGCTGGCTGATCGACCACGCGCCATGCGGGCTGTCGATCCGCGAGGACGAGAATCCGATCACCGGAAATACCTCGCGATTCCTGCCGCACGCGATCCTGTAGACCGGGAAAGCGGCTACCGGCGCCACCGAGACGTCGCGTTCAGCGCGCTACCGATGCAACCGCCCGCAAGGCCTGCGGCATGCCTGCCGCGGCACCGGGCCGCGCCGTCCGGGTGCCGTTCGGGCGGTAAAGCCCGCGCCGTTCCGGATACGGCTTGAAGGCGTCGGAAATCCCGACCACGGATTCGGCAGCGCCCAGCACCAGGAAGCCATCGGGTTCGACCATCCTTGCAAGGCGCTCGAAGATGCCGGCCTTGGTATCCTGATCGAAATAGATCAGCACGTTCCGGCAGAAGATCACGTCGAACGTTCCAAGTTGCGAAAAGTCGTGCAACAGGTTCAGTTGACGATACTGCACCATGGCGCGGATATCGGCGTTGAGCTGCCACAGCTCTCCGATCTGGGTGAAATACTTGACCAGCAATTGAATGGGCAACCCGCGCTGGACCTCGAACTGGCTGAAGATACCGGCTCTGGATTTCTCCAGCACCGCTTGCGACAGATCGGTGCCGATAATTTCGACCCGCCATCCGGCCAGCGCCGAGCCGAGTTCCTTCAGGCACATCGCAATCGAATAAGGCTCCTGCCCGGTCGACGAAGCCGCGCACCAGATCCGCAGCGAACGGCGGCTGGCACGCGCCTGCAGCAGCGCCGGCAGCATGGTGTCGCGCAGATGATCGAACGGAACCTTGTCGCGGAAGAAGAAGGTCTCATTGGTGGTCATCGCCTCGACCACTTCGGCCGTCAGCGCGTCCGGTCCGGACTTCATTTTCTGGACCAGTTCGGTGATTCCCGGGAGGCCGACCTTGCGGGCCAGCGGAATCAATCTGCTCTCGACCAGATATTGCTTGTCGGGTGACAGATCGAGACCAGAGCGCTCTTTCAGAAGCTTGCGCAGGAATTCATAATCCATGGGTGTCACGAGCGATCTCCTGAAAACAATCGAACCAGTTTTGGCGCAATCTGATTGAGCGGCAGAATGGCCGCACAAATACCCGCATTCGCGGCCGCGCCCGGCATTCCCCAGACCACACTCGAAGCTTCATCCTGGGCGATCACGCTGCCGCCGGCCGCAACAATATCCTTGCCGCCGCGCATGCCGTCCGAGCCCATGCCGGTCAGCACCACAGCCAGAACGCCGCCCTGCCAAACATCGACCGCCGAAGCGAACAGCGGATCGACGGCGGGCTTGCAGAAATTGACCGGCGGCCCGTCATCGAGCGCGATCGCGGCGTCCGCGCCGTGACGTACGACGCGCATATGGCGGCCGCCCGGCGCGAGATAGATATTGCCAGCCTTGACAATCTCGCCGTCGACGGCTTCACGCGCCGGCCGATGGCTTGAGCGCGCCAGATGCTCGGCCAGAATCGTCGTGAAGGTGGGCGGCATATGCTGGGTGATGAGCACGGGAAAACGGTCGATCACCGCGCCGATCTCGCCGACCAGCGACATCAGCGCCTGCGGACCGCCGGTCGATGATCCGATCAGAAGCACGCGCGGCGCCTGCGCGCTGAACGCGCGGCGCAGCAACGGCGGAGTGGCAACCGGCGCCGCCGGCCGGGCCAACGGCTCGCGGGCCGGCGCCAGCGACGGGGCCAAGGAAGCTGGAGCCGTACGGCGGACCTTGGCGCCGAGATGGCGAATTTTCTGAATGAGATCGTGGCGGAAGGTTTCGGCGGCTGCGGGTTCGCGGGTGCTTTCCGGCTTCGGAATGTAGTCCGATGCGCCGAGCGAGAGCGCCTTGAAGCTGATCTCCGCGTTGCGGCGGGTCAGGGTCGACGCCATGATGATGATGAGGTTGCGTTTCTTGGCCAGCAGCAACGGCAGCGCGGAAATGCCGTCGAGTTCCGGCATTTCGATATCGAGCACGGCAACATCGGGATTGATGCGCTCGATCTGGTTGACAGCGTCAAGGCCGGTACGCAGCGATGCCGCGACAACCATATCGGGTTCGGAAGAGACCCAGCGGGAGATCATCCCTCTGATGACGACGGAATCGTCGACCACCATCACCCGCAGCTCCTGCTGCGTCGCATTCGGGGTCACGGAACTTGTCAACGCAACACTCATTACTCACCCAGCAAGGCTCAAGCGATACTTCGAACGATAACGCCGAGGGCCACTGAGCCGCCGGATCAAATTGTCAAATCAAATAAGACCGACTTCCTGGAACTTGGCGGTCACGATATCCTTGTCGAACGGCTTCATGATGTATTCGTTGGCACCGGCATGAAGCGCGCGCGCGATGTGCGCGACATCGTTTTCGGTAGTACAAAACACCACCTTGGGCTGGTCACCGCCGGGCATGCGGCGGAGATTGCCGAGGAATTCGTAGCCGTCCATCACCGGCATATTCCAGTCGAGCAGAATTGCCTCGGGCAATCCGCGCTTGCACACTTCAAGCGCTTTCTCGCCGTCCTCGGCTTCGACGATCTGGAAATCCAGGCCTTCCAGGATGCGCCTTGCGACTTTTCGAATGACGCTTGAGTCATCAACGACTAGACATGTTTTCATTTCAGCCTCTGCTTCTCATCCCGAGGGGACGTTTCCAGTGCACTTGCTTTACGCTTTGTCTGCCGCCGGCTACGCCGCCAGCAGGTCCGGCACGATTTCGAGAACACGGTCGACGTCGAGGACGACCATCAACTGACCGTCGAGGCGATGCACGCCGCCGGCCAGTTTGGCCATGCGCGGATCGAGGTTGACGGGGTTTTCCTCCCGGCCGTCGTCGGGAAGCTTGAGCACTTCGCCGATCTGGTCGATCAGGAGGCCATAGGATTCGCCGCGCAGGTCGACGCCCACCGCCATCGGCGGTTTGCCGTCGTCGTTCTTCGGCAGGCCGAGACGGGCGCGCATGTCGACAACGGTGACGATGCGACCGCGCAGATTGAGCACGCCCGCGATCTCAGCCGATGACAGCGGCACCCGGGTCAGCCGCTCCGGCATGAACACGTCCTGCACGCGCGAGATCGGCAAGCCGAACAGCTGTCCGCCGATCAAGGCGGTGACATATTCGGCAACGGCGCCTTCGTTGGTTTCGGTCTTGTTGGTCATACTGGCTTCCCTCATGCCGCCCGGTTGAGCTCGGCGGTCTGCTCCTTCAGCGCCGCGATCAGACCGGGGCGATCGAATTTGGCGACGTAATCGTGGAAGCCGGCCTGCCGCCCGCGCTCGATCGCCGCCGGCGATACCAGCGAGGACAGTGCGATGATCGGCATCGTGCTCAGATGTGCGTCGGCCCGGATCGTCTCGGCGAATTCGAACCCGTTCATGTCGGGCATTTCGATGTCGGTCAGCACCACGTCGAACACCTGGCCCGAACGCAGCGCCACCAGGCCCTCCTGCGCATTGGGCGCGACCCGCACCCGATAACCCGCCGCCTTCAGCACCGGTGCCAGCATGTTGCGGAAGAACGCGCTGTCGTCGACCAGCAGCACCGATTGCGCGGATAGCGAGGGACGCATCTCCTTGCGGGTGAACCAGTCGGAGAACGCCATCGGCAGGAAGTGGCCGACGTCGATCACCTCGGTGGCCTGTCCCTTGATCACCGCGGAGCCGAGAATGCCCTCGCCCTGACCACCGACCTCGATGTGGAGCCGTTCCTCGACGATGTCGATGATCTCGTCGACCACCAGACCCATCGAGCGGCCGTCGTCGGCGAATACCAGGATCGGCTGCGAGCCCGAAGTCTGGACGCTAACGCCGTTCATCTGCACCAGCGGCATCAGCTGATCGCGGTATTGCACCATATAGCGGCCGTTGGAGAGTTCGATCTTGTCGGTGGCGAGTTCTTCCAGCCGGGTCACGAGGCCCAGCGGCACCGCCTTGGGCTGGGCCGAGCCGGCACGGAACACCAGCAGCGAGGTCAGCTGTTCGGCCGCGTTGGCACGCGACGCGGCGTTCTCGTCGGCGATTTCGTGGGAAGCACCGCCGGAGGCGCCGAGCGCTTTGGCAATGCCGTTGGGATCGATGATCATGATCACCGCGCCGTCGCCCAGAATGGTGTTGCCGGAGAACATGTCGATGTGACGCAGCTTGGTCGACATCGGCTTGACCACGATTTCCTCGGTGTGGAACACGCCGTCGACCACGATACCGAAGGTCTGACTGCCGACCTGCGTCACGACGATGAAGCCGTTTTCCGGATCGGAAGAGGAGCCGTCGTCGATCTTGAGCAGTTTCTTCAGGTGCATCAGCGGCAACAGCTTGTTACGCAGACGCAATACCGCGGTGTCCTTGATCCGCTCGATTCGGTGCTCGGAATTGGCGCGTGCCCGCACCAGTTCGACCACCGCCAGCTGCGGGATCGCGAAGCGGTCGCCGCCGGCTTCCACGATCAGCGCCGAGACGATGGCGAGCGTCAACGGGATCTTGATGGTGACAGAGGAACCCTCGCCGGCCACCGACTTGATGTCGATGGTGCCGCCGATCTGGTCGATATTGGTCCGCACCACGTCCATGCCGACGCCACGGCCGGACACGCTGGTGATAGCGGCAGCGGTCGAGAAGCCCGGCGCGAAGATGAACTTGTGGATCTGCGCTTCCGTCATCTTCTCCAGTTCGGTCTCGCTGACGAGACCGTTGGAGACCGCCTTGGCCTTGATCCGCTCGGTGTTGAGACCGCGGCCGTTGTCGGCGATGCAGATGATGATATGGCCGCCTTCATGGTAGGCGGACAGACGAATGGTGCCCTGCTCGGGCTTGCCCGCGGCGGCGCGCTCGGCCGGCGTCTCCAGCCCGTGATCGGCCGAGTTGCGCACCATGTGGGTCAGCGGATCCTTGATCAGGTCGAGCACTTGCCGATCGAGTTCGGTGTCGGCGCCGTGCATCTCCAGTTCGATCTGCTTGTGCAATTCGCTGGACAGATCGCGCACGATTCTCGGCAGCTTCTGCCAGGCATTGCCGATCGGCTGCATCCGCGTCTTCATGACGCCTTCCTGCAGCTCGGCGGTGACGTTGGACAGCCGCTGCAGCGGTACCTTGAACTCGGTATCCTCGTTGCGCCTGGAGATCTCCAGAAGCTGGTTGCGGGTCAGAACCAGTTCCGACACCATCGTCATCAGGTGTTCCAGCGTGTCCACATTGACGCGGATCGACTGGTTGGCGACGCGATCGCCCTCGGAAGTGGCTTCCACTTCGACAACTGTTTTCTTCGCCACGGCCTTTGGCCCCTTGGGTGACGCTACGCGCGGTTCAGGTTCAGGCTCCGGTTCGGGCGCCGACGATGCCGCAACCTCGGCAATGTGGGCCGGGATCACCTCCGTCGCGGTCTCGCGGAATGCGCGCTCCAGATCGTCCAGCGACACTTCGCCAGGACGCAATTCGCGCTCCAGCACTTGGGGCGTCAGCGTGCCCTGCACTTTCGCAGGCTGGACCGGAGGGGCTGGCACAACAGGCACCTCCGGCGCGGCCGCGACCGGCGCAGACATCGCCTCCATACTGCGCTCGGCCAGCTGATGAAGCTGCACGATCAGGTCCTGATCGGTGCCTTGGGGCTCGGCCTCGGTGGCCTCGAGCCCGCCGAGAATTTCCTTAATCCGGTCGATGCTGCTCAGGATCAGCGTCACCGCTTCGGCCGTGACCGGCATACCATCGCGGAATTTACCCATCAGGGTTTCGCCGGCATGGGCCAGCGCTTCGAGCCGCGGCAAGCCCAGGAAGCCGCAGGTGCCCTTGATGGTATGAACCAGGCGGAAAATATTATCTAAAATCTTGGCGTTGTTCGGATCCTGCTCGAACCGAACCAACTGATTATCAACGGTATCCAGGCTTTCGCTGGTCTCGGTCAAAAATTCTCGTAACAGATCATCCATGAGAAAGGCCTTCGAACCCATCGGCGCGCGACGTCGACACGCCATTCAGAGTTTGGCCAGCTTCTATGCAAAGCGTTTAATATTGGTTGAGTATTTGGAAAAGAACGGGTTCAACAAAGAGATAACATGCCGCTGTTGAACCCGGGGCGTTTGGTAAACTTCTGGTTAACCATGTTTCCGTCGCGGCGCTTTTCCCGGTCCGGTGGAAGCCCGCTTGCCGCAAGCAAACGCCCGCTCAGGAAGCGGTCACCACGATCGCATCGCCCTCGGGTGCAAGCACCACGCTCAGTCCGCTGGCCTGTGCCAGAAGCCGCGTGTAATAGGGCTGCACCGCATGCGCATCGACGATCGAGACCTGGCCCGAACTCAGGAGATCGGCGATGTTCTGCGGCATGCGGGCGTTGAGCCCGGAGGCCGCGACACGAAAGCCCGCCCCGTCACCTTCGCCGACCGGGTCGACCGTAAGCACCCCGCCACGCGGGATCGTCTGCTGGGCGATCACCATCATGTTCAGAAGCAGCTTGACCCGGTTTTTCGGCAACAGCACGCGCGGCAGATTCCATGTGATCGTGGTCTTGCCGTCCTCCAGATGACCCCGTGCCATCGCCTGCGCGTCGCCGAGGTCGATCTGCGCACCCGACGAGCCGGCCGCCCCAAACGCCAGACGGCAGAACTGCAACCGGGCCGAGGCGGTCTTGGCGCTCTTGCGGATCAAATCGAGGGCAAATTCGCGATCTTCCGGCTTGGGATTGTCGTCGAGGACCTCCAGCCCGTTCACGATGGCGCCCACCGGACTGATGAGATCGTGGCAAACCCGCGAGCACAGCAGCGCCGCGAGTTCGAGGGCATCGGGAGCGGGCGAAGCTGGAGCAGAACTTGGAGACGAGGTACCAGACATAAGATGTTCCTGGAAATCCGCCAAAGCGCGGACATGGCGAATCACGCATGCTTGCAGGCTTGATACACTGCGGACGCGCGTGCTGCCAACACAAGGCAGCGCGAATGCGGGCCGGTTTGCGGCCTGCGTGCATAAACATAGAGATAGAGACAGGTTAAGGTCCCCCCATGAATGAGGCACGTTCGCCAGTTCCGCTGATCGATCGCGATACCGCGGCCGCGCTCATCGAGCCCCTGACCGAGCTCGTGGTCCGGGCCGGGGCGGCCATTCTGGCCGTCAATCGCGGGGCCATGAGAATCGACGGCAAAGCCGACGGATCGCCGGTGACGGAGGCCGATCTCGCCGCCGACCGCATCATTGGCGAGGGCCTGGCCCGGCTTGTTCCAGCGATCCCGGCCATATCCGAGGAGCGCGTCGATCTGGCCAAGCCGCCTTACGACGGCAGTTTCTTTCTGATCGACCCGCTTGACGGCACCAAGGAATTTGTCGCCGGCCGCGGCGAATTCACGGTCAATCTCGCGCTGGTGAGCAACGGGGTGCCGCTATTGGGCATTATCGGCGCCCCCGCGCTCGGACTGATATGGCGGGGCCTGGTCGGCCGGGGCGCTGAACGGCTGGCGATCGGCGATCGGGCTGGTGCCGATCTTGGGGCCAAGGATCTTGGGGCCAAGGATCTTGGGGCCAAGGATCTTGGGGCCAAGGATCTTGGGGCCAAGCCGATCCACACCCGTCCCCTCCCACAGCCCGGCGCCCCCTGGATCGTGGCGGTCAGCCGCTCGCATGGCGACGCCAGAACCGAAGCCTTTATCGACGGCAGGCCCGGCGCCGTCAGGCAGATGCTGGGTTCGGCGGTCAAATTCGGCCGGGTGGCGGAAGGCGCTGCCGACATCTATCCGCGCCTTGCGCCCACCTGCGAATGGGACATCGCGGCCGGCCACGCCATCGTCACCGCGGCCGGCGGCCGCATCACGGATGCGCACGGGGCCGACCTGAAATTCGGCCAAGGCTTGCAATTCGGCAAAGGGCGGGATGATTTCATCGTGCCGGAGTTTATCGCCTGGGGCGATCCTTCGGCGGTGCGATGATGGCTCACTCTACTGGGCCAGTTCCAGCTCCAGCGCCGGCCAGCGTTCGGATGCCTCCCGCAAGACATGTTCCGGACCGGCGGCAAAGGCATCGCGGTTTTCCTCGCGCCCGAACAGATAAAGCCGCTGGCCCGAGACCAGCCAGAACCGGGGATTGCCGGCAATGGTGATGCCGCGCGCCAGATCGATCGGGTCGTAGCCTCCGAACTGGGGAGCGTAAATGTCCGGGTGGGCGACAAAGGAAGCGCGGTTGCCCTCGTTATGGAAGCGCCAGACCGCCCCGGCCTGCGACGCCTCGAACTCCGGCAGGCCGACCACAGGACGGGCGTCGGCGAAATACGCGACCGGATCATACCCCTCGATGGCCAGACCGCTGAAACGGTTGACCACGACGCGCTCGGTGGTCGCGGCCTGGGCCGCAAACTGCCGAAGGCCAGGCACGCCGAGACCTATCCAGCCAAGACCTATCCAGAAGACACTTATCGAGAACAGAGCCGCCAGCAACGGGATCAAGGCTATTCCGGGGCGAAAGCGGATTTCGAGCCGACTGCCGTTTCTTTCCTGCCGTTGTGCCGTCATAGTTGATGCCGATAACATCCGAGTCGGGGGACACTGGGCGCAACCTTGAGCCATGCTTGTCAGCGTCAGGTTAAGACTGCGGCCGGGATTTCAATACCCAGGGGTTTTTTCATGATTTTCGCCTCTCGCCTTGCAGCGGTGACGCTCGCCGCGATGATGTGCTGGTCCGTGCCCGCTTCTGCCCAGCAGCAGGCGGCGCCGGAACTGCCGCCGCCGCAGCGCCAGCCCAGCCCGAATACTTACGGGCCGGACGAGCTGACCAGCGCCGGGCACCGGTTCTTCGGCAACGTATCGCGCGGCCTCGCCTCGGTGATCGAGCGCGCGGTCAGCCAATGGGGCCTGCCGAACGGCTATATTCTCGGCGAGGAAGGCTCGGGCGCCTTTGTCGCCGGACTGCGCTACGGCGAAGGCACGCTCTACACCAAGAATGCCGGCGACCTGCGGGTGTTCTGGCAGGGACCGTCGGTCGGCTTCGACTGGGGTGGGGATGGCGCGCGCACCATGACGCTGGTGTACAACCTGCCGGCGACCGGCGCGATCTACCAGCGCTTTGCCGGCATCGACGGCTCCGCCTATATTATCGGCGGCTTCGGAATGACCGCGCTGACCGCCAACAGCATCGTGCTGGTGCCGATCCGCTCCGGTTTGGGCCTGCGGCTTGGCGCCAATATCGGCTACCTCAAATATACCCCGCGCGCGACCTGGAACCCGTTCTGACCTCGCGGCTCCGGTAAAGCCGCCGCCGATTTTACCGGCGGCACGCGCGCCAACCGGCAGGGCAGAGGACTTCTTTCCGAACGCGAGCACCGCTGGTTACCGTAACGTTAACGCGGCATTAGGCTGGCGTTTACCCTGTCCGCCATGCCATTGTAATTAAGACTTTTTCCAGTGGGGAGTGGCGTTCCATGGTCGAACCGATCATGTATCTGGCGATCGGTTTTCTGGTCTCGATGCTGTTCGGGCTGATGATCGTGCCGCTGGTGCATAACCGCGCGGTGCGGCTGACGACCCGGCGCCTCGAGGCGGCGACGCCGCTGTCGATGGCGGAAATCCAGGCCGACAAGGATCAGCTGCGCGCGGAGTTCGCGATGTCGGCGCGGCGGCTGGAGATGAGCGTCGACCAGCTCAAGAACAAGACCACCAGCCAGCTCGCCGAACTCGGCAAGAAATCCGACGCCATCAATCGCATGAAGCTCGAGCTTGGCGAAAAGAACGCCACCATCTTTTCGCTGGAAGCCCGCGAGAAGGCGGTGAAGGAACAGCTGCGCGCCACCGAGGAGGAATTCACCGCCAAGACCGAAGCGCTGCGCCAGGCCGAGCAGGCGCTGAACAACAAGCAAAACGAGCTGGCGAAAATCAACCATGAGCTGTCCGACCGTTCGCTGATGGCGGAAAGCCGCCAGGTCGAACTGGTGGCGGTGCGCGCCCAGATCGATGCGCTGAAGGGCCGCGTCGACGATGCCGAAAAGGAATTCGTCACCACCCAGGCGCGGCTCGAGCAACAGCGCGGCGAATCCGACACCGCGACGCGCGAGCTGACGGAGGCCCGCAGCCGGGTCGAGAATTTGAGCCAGCGCGTCACCGATCTGGATCGCCAGCTGATCATCCAGGTCAAGGAAGCCGAGATGCTCGGCAACCGCGTCAACGATCTTGAAACGCGCCTCGCCACCCAGGGCAAGCTGTTGGCCGAGCGCGACTATGAAAACAATCAGCTGCGCCAGTTGAATGAAACCGCCGAGCGCACCGCCAGGGAATTGCGCGACGAGATCACCGCGATGAACGGCGGCAAGTCGCCGGCGCTGGACAAGTTGCGGACCGAGAAGGCCGCGGTGGAAGAACAGCTGCGCGTCGCGCGCGACGAGCGCGGCAAGCTGCAGCGCGACATCAACGCGATCCAGCAGCAGGCCGAAAGCTCCTGGGCCACCGAGCGCATGGAAAATGCGCTGCTGCGCGAACGCATCAACGACATCGCCGCCGAGGTGGCAAAGCTCGCGATGCAGCTCGAAGGGCCGAACTCACCGATCGAGTCCCTGCTGGCGGCGGAACCGGCGCCAACCACCAAGGTGACGCGGCCGCCAAATGGCGCCCCGGCCCCCGCCGGCGGCATTCCCGAAGGCGGCGGCACCCTGGCCGACCGGATCCGGGCGCTGCAGTCGCACGCCTCCCGCGCCCGCCAGCAGCAGCCGGGGTGATTGCTTTTTGCGCGGATTCGGCCCCGGATTCTGACCTGATAGCCCTGATCAGCGAAGCGAAATCCGGGGACCGACAGTGCGGCTGATCGGGCTACGACACTTGATGTAGAAGCAAAG
>NZ_JBEKCZ010000045.1:0-29307 GCF_050014615.1 Bradyrhizobium sp.
GCGCGGTGAGCGCATAATGGCCGAGATAGTTGGTGCCAAGTTGCATCTCGAAACCATCTGACGTCACCTGCCGCTCCGGCAGCGCCATCACGCCGGCATTGTTGATGAGCAGGTCAAGCGAGGCGTGCGCGGCGGCGTAGCGTGTGGCAAAATCCGCCACTGAGGCGAGGTTTGCCAGATCGAGGTTTTCGTAAGCAATCTCGGCATTCGGGAATTTGCCGCTGATAGCCTGCAGCGCATGGCGGCCCTTGGCCTCATTGCGGCCCGTCAGCACCACGCTGGCACCGGCGCCGGCGAGCGCCAGCGCGGTTTCATAGCCGAGGCCGCCGGTGGCGCCGGTAATGACGGCGGTCTTGCCGCTCAGGGGCGGAATGTCTGCGATGGTCCAGTCGGTCATGCTTATATCTCCAGGACTCGATTCGTTGCGGCTCGATTCGTGGCGGCTCGATTCGTTGCGGATAGAAGCCGCACGCTCTAAATGTGCACCTAGTGCAAATTTGCAAGAGGTGAAAATAAGGGATCAATGGTGACCGCGCGCAGGCAGGTTAAGTCCAGGGTATCAAAGGCGAAATCTCGCACGGCGGCCGTCGCGGAGGCGCCCGGTCTGCGGCAGCGCAAGCGGCAGCAGACCCGCGAACGGCTGACCCGGGCCGCGATGGCGCTGTTTCTCGAACGCGGCTTCGAGGCGACCACGCTCGATGACATCGCCGCCGCCGCCGACGTCTCGCGCCGCAGCTTCTTCCACTATTTTGCGTCCAAGGAAGACGTCGTGTTTGCCTGGCACGAGGAGAGCACCGCGGCCCTGATTGCCGCAGTCGCCGCGCGGCCCGCCAGCGAATCCATGCTGACGGCCGCGGAGAACGCGATTGCCGCGATGGCGAGACAGCTCGAGCCCGGCGAGGCGATCGCGATGGCGCGGCTCAAGCGCGACAATCCGGCCCTGCAGGCGCGCGACCAGGTCAAATACGAAAAACTCGAGCGGGCGCTGGCGGAGGCGCTCGGCAAGCGCGCGGGTCACAAGACGGAAAGGCTGCAGGCCCGGCTGGTTGCCATGATCGCGACCGGCGCGATGCGGATCGGTGGCGAATTATGGGCCGCCGAGGGCGCGCGCGAGAAACCGGAAGCGCTGGCGAAGCGGACCTTCGCCGCGATACGGGCGATCTTCCATTGATCGCCGGTATCTCGTGCGCAAACCGGCGCGGCAGACGTCCGGCGTTTACCCCCTGATGAACGCAAGCAGGTCGGCGTTGATGGTGGCTGCCTCCGTGGTGGGCATGCCGTGCGGAAAGCCCTTATAGGTCTTCAGCGTCCCGTTCTTCAAAAGCTTCGCCGACAACGGCCCGGCCGCGACATAGGGAACGATCTGATCGTCCTCGCTATGCATCACCAGCACCGGCACGGTGATCTTCCTGAGGTCGTCGGTGAAATCGGTCTGCGAGAACGCGACGATGCCGTCGTAATGCGCTTTCGCGCCGCCCATCATGCCCTGGCGCCACCAATTCTGGATCACGGCCTCCGAGGCCTTGGCGCCCGGCCGGTTGTAGCCATAGAACGGACCCGCCGCGACATCGCGATAAAATTGCGACCGGTTGGCCGCGAGCGCCGTCTGAAATCCGTCAAAGACTTCCTTGGGTAGACCATTGGGATTGGCCGGCGTCTTCACCATCAGCGGCGGCACCGCACAGAGAATGGCCGCTTTCGCCACCCGGCTCTCGCCGTGGCGCGCCAGATAGTGCACCACCTCACCGCCGCCGGTGGAATGACCGATGTGAATGGCGTTCTTCAGATCGAGATGCGCCGTCACAGTCGCAAGGTCGTCGGCATAGTGATCCATGTCATGACCATCGGCCACCTGGGCGGAACGGCCATGGCCGCGGCGGTCATGGGCGATGACGCGATAGCCATGATTGAGGAAGAACAGCATCTGCGCGTCCCAGTCATCGGCCGACAGCGGCCAGCCATGGCTGAACACGATCGGCTGACCCGAGCCCCAATCCTTGTAATAAATCTCCACGCCGTCTTTGGTCTTGATCGTCGCCATGGCGAATTTTCCTCTTGGTGTAGTCATTCCGGGACGACGCCAAGATGCGGGTCCCGGAACGACGGAAACGTCGATCAGGCGTAGGTCAGGACCGGCCGAAACCGCCGCACCGCGCCAATGATCACCACGACAAAGAACACCAGCACGATGCCCTGGACCACGGCGAACACCGGTCCGGCGGGCGGGTTACCCGGCGCCAGCGCCGTCAAGGCCGGAATCTTCAGGAAGCTCTGGATCACCAGCACAAAGACGTTGAAGTAAAGCGAAACCAGCGCGGTCACCACATAGATCCATCGCCAAGCGCCGGAAAGCTTCATGGAATAAAGCGCGAAACAGGCAATCGCCAGCAGCACCAGCGAGAGAATGCCGACGATGTGCGACGGCAGCAGCTTCTCGAACGGAAACAGAAAGCCGGTGGCGCTGGTCAGGATCGTCGTCAGCAGGAACAGCGCGGTCATGCCCGCCATCCGGTTGGAGCCCAGCAATCCGGACAAAACCACAAAGCCCGAAACGATGCCGATCAGACTGATGACGACATGCACCATCGTGAAGGCAGACAAGCTCAACCCCAGGACCATGACGCGCTCCCCCTAGTTTGAAACCGGGCAAATGCTACGACTCATCAGGGAAAATTGCCACAGCCGCGCAACGGTTCGGCCGCAACGCAGATATTCGGCGATCGAAACAAATCGACGCCATGCCGGACGTTTTTGCACCGCTGTCACAAACGGCAGCTTGACGGCGCTGACCGCGGCCCATTCGCCCACGGCGACTGCCTTGAAAAGCCGCCTTCAATAATAACGGGGAATCGGACCGTTATGCGCCGTCTTGCGGTTCGACAGATCGAACAGAACTTCATCCACATAGCACCAGCCCCATCCTTCGGGCGGATCGTAGCCCTCGATGATGGGGTGTCCGGTGGCGTGGAAATGTTTGGTGGCATGCCGATTTGGAGAATCGTCGCAGCAGCCGACATGGCCGCAGCTGCGGCAAATCCGCAGATGCAGCCACGCGCTGCCGATCTTCAGGCACTCCTCGCAACCGAGCGCGCTCGGCGTGACGTCGCGGATACCGGCGATGTGGGTGCAGCCCTTTGTCATCCTCGCCCCCCTGTAACCGCAGCCTGATAAACTAGAGCATGATCCGGAAAAGTGGGAACCGGTTTTCCGAAAAGATCATGCTCAAACAAGAAGATGGGCGACGAGCATGATTCAACGCAGTTGAATCATGCTCTAAAGCGCCGGCTTCGCGGCATCGCCGAGAAATCCGTGCAGTGCCGCCACCACCTGCGCCCCCTCGCCGATCGCGCCGCCGACCCGCTTGACCGATCCCGAGCGCACATCACCGACCGCGAACACGCCCGGTACCGAGGTTTCCAGCGCCGATGCCGGCTGCCCCTCGCTCTTCTTACACTGCGCGCCGGTGACCACAAAACCTGCGCGATCGACCATCACGCCGCAGCCGTCGAGCCAGCCGGTGGCGGGATCGGCGCCGACGAACAGGAACAGATTGCGGAAGTCGGCGGTGCTGCATTCGCCCGACAACCGGCTGCGCCAGCGCACCCGCTCCAGCGCGACGTCCTTGGTGCCTTCCAGCGCGACCACCTCGGTATTGAACACGAGCTCGATATTCGGCGCGGCCTCGATGCGCTCGATCAGGTAGCGCGACATGCTGGAACCGAGCCCGCCGCCGCGGATCACCATGTGAACCCTGCGGGCATGACCCGACAGGAACACCGCGGCCTGCCCGGCGGAGTTGCCGCCGCCGACCAGGATGACTTCCTGTTCGGCGCATAGCCGCGCCTCGATCGGCGACGCCCAGTACCAGACGCCGCGGCCTTCGAAGTCGGCGAGGTTTTCGATCTCAGGCCGGCGATAGCGCGCGCCGCTCGCGACCACGATCGACCGCGCGCGCAACACTTCGCCATCGTCGAGTTTCAGGCCGAATGCGCCGTCGTCGCGCGAACAATCGAGCGATTTCACCTCCACCGGAATCATCATGTCGGCGCCGAACTTCTGCGCCTGATTGAAGGCCCGGGCGGTCAGCGCGTGTCCGGAAATTCCGGTCGGAAAGCCAAGGTAATTCTCAATGCGCGCGCTGGCGCCGGCCTGCCCGCCGAACGCGCGCGTATCGCATACCGCGACCGCCAATCCCTCGGACGCCGCATAGACCGCGGTCGACAACCCGGCGGGACCGCTGCCGACAACGGCGACATCATAGACCTTGTCCCTGGCGAGGGCGCGTATCATGCCGATCGCGCGCGCCAGTTCGGATTCGCTGGGGTTGCGCAGCACGCTGCCGTCGGGCGCCACCACCAGCGGCCAATCCGCCGGCGACGGCGAATAACGCGCGATCAGTTCGGCGGCATCGGTATCGGCGACCGGATCGAGCAGATGATGCGGATAGCCGTTACGGACCAGAAATCCCTGCAGCCGAACGACGCCGCTCGAATCCGACGGACCGATCAGCACCGGTCCTCCGGCGCCGTCCCGGATCAGGTTGACGCGGCGAAGGATCAGCGCGCGCATGATGCGCTCTCCGAGATCGGCTTCGGCGACCAGCAGCGCCCGCAATCGCTCCGGCGGTATCAGCAGCGTTTCGACGTCGCCCTCGGCCTGGCCGTCGACCAGCGCGACGCGGCCCGAGAGCTGGCCGATTTCGGCCAGAAACTGGCCCGGCCCCTGATCGATCAGCGGCGTGACGTGGCCGAGGCCATCGCGCTGCGTGATCGCGACATGGCCGGACAACAGCACAAACATGCCCGGCCCGGGTTTGCCGGTCTCGAACAACATGTCGCCGTGCTTGTAACTGCGCGCCTCGCCGAACCGGCGCATGCGCGCGATTTCCTGCGGCGTCAGCGCCGGAAAAGTCTGCTCATGACGCGGAAACGCGCTCGCTGCCGAAGCTCCCTCATCCGCCATGTTGACTGTCGTGATATCTGCAACCATTCCGTCCCACCGCACTCGAAAGGCAACGATAAAGGATTTCTCAGCAAGTTTCCTTGGCGAGCCAACAGGTCCTACTCCACCGGTTTATCGCTGTCGTCATGTGGGGAGGCAACATCGGCATTGGAAGGCGCGACCGCGACATCGTCCCGTCCCCTCGCCTGCGATTTGCGCCGCTTGAGATTTTCGCGCAGTGCCAGTTTCAGCCGGTCATTGCGTGGATTTCGGCGAGTATCCTTCTTGGGGGCTGCGGATTGCCCCACACCTTTGTCGTCGCCATCCTTCATCGTCGACCTGCTCGAATGCATCGCGCTTAAATTATATCAGGGAGAGACGGGCTGATGGGCGAAAACCCATGAGCTGGCGGCGTTGCCGCAAAAACCTCGACGAGGCCGGCGAAATGCTCGAATTCGAGGTCGTGGTCCGCCCGATCAAGGCCGCTGGCGGCGCTGGGCGAGGCAATGGGGAACCGGATCGGCCCGCAACTCAGCCTGCTGAAGGCGGCTGGGGCTACCCCCGCACTGATTATGGCCGTTTTTGATGGCCTCGCAGGCCATTTCCCGCGCTTGCGCGCCCTCTGGCCTTGTGGCAAGGATCGGCGCGCCTTGTCGAGGTCTTTTGGCCGATTCTCGTATCCGGGCACGCTGCCGTAGCTCAGTGGTAGAGCACTCCATTGGTAATGGAGAGGTCGACAGTTCAATCCTGTCTGGCAGCACCAGTTTTCCCAGTAAAATCAGAAAGCCGTGCGCCGTTAGCCTACGACGCCCTTTTTCTTGGATTTCCCCTGCTTGAGGAAATTGACACCGATTTCCTCGCCATTGACCCATGCCAGTTCGCAGCGCCGATAGGCAAGCCCGGTCGACGAAAGCAGCAGGAAGAACTCCTTGAGGTGCAGTTCACCGACTGTTCCCTCGACAGCTATTTTGGCCCCTTCTTCGGAAATATCCAGCAAGCTGCACGCCCGACGCCACGTCCCATCGATCGCCATCATGTGGGCGTCGTAGCCCCGCTCGAACACGACGCGTTCGCCAAATCGTCGCTGCTCCGTTGCCATGGCTGTGCTTCTCGATCAAAGGCCAACTGCGGCCATCCGACCAAATTGAACACAAATAGTTTAACTGGCTGCTAAGAACTCTTTAACGACTTGCCAAACCCGCCCCCGCGCATAGCGGGGTTTTTGGGCGCGAATCCTGTCGGAATTATCCGGCTGTTTTGATGTGCGTTAAAATGTGTGGTGGCCGGCGGCCTGACCGCCGTCGACATGAAGGATTTCCCCTGTGACGAATCCCGCGGTGTCCAGGTACATCACCGCGTCAACGACATCGGAAATTTCTCCCATTCGCCCCATCGGATGCAACGACGCCAATGCCTGATGGGCCTCGACCTGGTGCATCGGGGTTTTGATGATGCCCGGCGCAACGGCATTCACGCGCACGTTGCGCTTGGCGTATTCGGTCGCGAGTGACTTCGTCGCCGCGTTCAAGGCCCCCTTGGTCAGGGACGCCAGCACCGACGGCACGCTGGTCATCGGCTGGTCGACCAGGCTCGTCGTGATCGTAACAACGTGACCACTGCCTTGCTTCACCATCGTCTCCATCACGCCCTGCGTCATGTGAAAGAAGCCGGTGACGTTGGTCGCCAGATAGGCCGCGTAGTCCTCGCTTGAATAGGCGGTAAACGGCTTCGCCATGAAGATGCCGGCATTGTTGACCAGCGTGTCGATGCGCCCAAACCGGTTCAACGCTTCCCGGACCACCCGTTCGGCTGTCTGCGGGTCGGCGACATCTCCGGGAACAGCCACCAGGTCGGAATGATCGACCGCCTTCAGGGATCGCGAGTTCGCGACCACCAGATAGTTGCGGCCGATGAATGCCTGCACCAGGGCCGCCCCGATTCCCTGCGATGCCCCCGTTACGATCGCCACTTTCCGCGTTTTGTCCATGATCTCACCGCCGTGTTGTTAGCCCAGACAATTCCAGGTCCACCGGGACCCATTTCACCGGAACGACTTCATCCGTTGCGTCAGGCTGCGCCGCTCGCCAGCAACGGGTCATATTCCCTGCGTTTCAACATCGTATGAAGCTGGCGACGTCGAATACCCATGTTGCCACCGTCGAAGATCGGCAATGCCAGCGCGTCCTGCAGCAGTTCTCCAAATGGTAGTTCGTTGTCGTAGCTGTCGATGCCGACGACCCGCATCAGATCGGTAATCACAGTGACGGCCATCTCGGAACCGTAGATCTTTGCCTGGATGGCAAGCTCGTCCGCAGCCGGATTTTGCGTATCGACGGCGTGGCACGCCCGCCAGCTCAGATACCTGGCCGCTTCGATCTTCATTTTTGCGTCCGCCAAAGCGTATCCGACGGCCTGATGCTCGATGATCGGATGAATGCCGCCGCGTCGTTCCGTCAGCGCGAAATTCAGGGAAAATTCGAAGGCCGCCCGCATCAGGGCCACGCCAAAAATTCCCACCAGCGCCGCGGTCCCGGTGAAGCTGGCCGAAGAAAGCGCAAGGCCACCGCCCTCTTCGCCGATCAGATTGCGCCGCGGTGCGCGTACATTTTCGAAACCAAATTGCGGGGTGAGATGGCCCCGATGGCCGATGGCATCGATCGCCCGTTCAAACATGATTCCCGGCGTGGGTCTTTCAACGGCAATAATGGAGACTGACGTCTCGGGCCTGGTCTCGGCGCCGGTTCGACAGACCACGCACAAGACGTCCGCGCCCTTGCGGTCCCAACCGGTCGCGGAGGAAACCCATTTCTTCCGGCCATTGATGACCCAGTGATCGTCGTGGAGTTTTGCCGTGGTCCGCACACCTTCGCCCGGTGGCGGAGACGCCGCATTGGCACTGCCACCGGGTTCGCTGGAGCAGAAGCCGGCCAAAGGCGCGCCGCTCTTCCTTAAAAACGGCTCCAGCAGCCGGCCACACTGCTCGGGCGTTCCGCCGATCAAGATCGGCAACAGGCCGAGAACCGTACCCAGCATCGTCAGGGTAATGCTGGCGTTCACGCTGTATAATTCCTCCGCCATGATCGCCATGTCGATCAAGCCGGCATTCTCGCCTCCGGCCGGTGCTGGAATGCATTTGCGCAAAAAGCCCGCCGCCACCATGGCTTCATAGGCCGGCTTGGTGGCGAGAAATCGCTCCTCCGGCGTCGGCAGCTTCTCATAGACAGGCCTTGCGGATGAAAGCACGTCCCTGGCGAACGCGCGGGATGCGAGCTGGAGTTCGCGCTGCCCTGGTGTCAGCGTAAAATCGATGGCCATCGAAGCTTCCTCAATCTTCAGCAGCACGTCGCCGCATCGCGCAAACGACTAACGTGCGGAAGAGAGAAAGTCTTGGACGGTGGTGAACCGATTTCTTGGCCTACCGTGTACCGTCAGTCGGCCCGGAACTCATGGCACGCCGAAATTCCCGGGGTGCGAGGCCATTGCTGCGTTTAAACAGCCGGTTGAAATGCGAGATATCCCGGAAGCCGGCATTGAATGCGATTTCCGCAATGGTCGTGCGTCGATGCGCGTGATCGAGCAAACTCCGGGTACAGGCAAGGATACGCAAGCTGTTAATGTGTTCTCCGACCGAGCTTCCCGTGGTGGAAAACAGCTTGTGCACATAGCGTTGCGAGCAGTGAAATTTCGTCGCGAGCACAGCCGCGCCGAGGTCGGGGTCGTCCGTGTGGCGATCGATATAGTCAAGCATCATCGACAGCAGGACCGACAGACCCGGCCGCTCCGACGGCCTTTCTTCCAGAATGTCAGGCGCATGAGATATCAGGTCGACGACATGTTGGGCGCCGAAGGCAGCGATTCCCGAGATCGATCCCGAGCGAAGACACAGCTCCGCATGTCCCGCCAATGTCCGCGATAGCGCGCGGCCGGACTGCGTCGCCGACAGCCTCAACCGCGGCCGCTCCGCGAGATTGCCCGGCAGTAGCTGTCGCGGTATCGCAAAACAAAACAGACTGAAATTCCGGCAGTTGGCGATCTCGAACGGCTCTGTGGTGTCGACGATGGCCAAATCTCCCGGTCCGCAGGTCTGCTCGTGGCCGCGCTGGGTATAGCGACCAACACCATCGAGCTGGAGATTGACGAAGTACACGTCGCTGACACTTCGGGCGATATGCGAACGCAAACGGAGGACCGAGTGCTTGGTCGCTTCGACACGGGAAATCTGGATCGAAGCGACGTCGGCTCGCGAGATCGTCCCCTGGAAAGGTTGCTCGGCGATCTTTCGTGGTTCCAGCGCAACGAAGGCGGAAGCTAAATCCTCAGCCCAACTTCCGAAGGGCCGGTCCGCTTCGATCGTTCTTGTCGACCACTCCATAGGTCCACCTAAAATTCACGGCTGCAAATTTCATGGATCGCCCTGCGCAGGAGAATACATCAGGGCCCGACGAGGTCAAATCCGCCATGGTCTACGGGACCTTCCCGCGAACGATACGTCATCGAATGTTGCAAAACGCGAAGCTGGCCAAACTGCAACTTCTTCTGCCGCGTGCGGATGATTGCCCAACAACGCGACAGCTTGCACATTGCATGGACATCAGGACCGACCGGCACCTGCTTTGGGTCCGCTCGGATCATGTGGCTTTCTTTGTATTCGACAGCCCCGCTGACTCTTCCTAGTGTCGCTCACGGCGCGTGCTGCGATGTAGGGAAAAATGCCTGAGAGAAAACTGGAATTCATGCGGCGCGCCATCGAACTGGCTCGCCATGCCACCAACAGCGGCTCCGGTGGCCCGTTTGGATGCGTCATCGTCAAGGACGGCGTCGTGGTGGCCGAGGGCTTCAACCAGGTACGCCTGACCAGGGATCCGACCGCGCACGGCGAGATGGTCGGCCTGCGGGCCGCAGCGAGCAAACTCGGGACGGCGGATCTCTCGGGCTGTGAAATCTACAATATTTCGATTCCTTGCCCGATGTGCCTGGCGGCGCTTTATTGGGCGAAGATCGACAAGGTGTATTATTGCTGCCTGCCGGCAGATGCCGATGCCATCGGTTTCGACAACGTTACGATCGCGCGTCATCTGCAGCAGCCGATCGAGAACCAGCCCATCAAGTCTGAGCGTATCGAAGAACTCTACGACGAGGCGCTGGCGGCCTACCGCGCCTCGATTGTCTCACCCCCGACATAGCAGGCGGGTGCATGTGCGCTTCGGCCTGGACATCGGGCCGCGCGGGCGCTCGCCGCCGCATCGGCTCAATTATGTTCGCTCGGACCCATGATGACGATGCCTTCGGTGGCCTCGACATGGCGCACGAAGATGTATTTGTCCTCGCGGCCGTCACTGTGTTTTCGCCGGATGCCATGGCGGACGGTCGATTCGACTTTCGCGACCACGAGATACGGCACGGTGGCGGCGAGTCCGGCCCGGCAATGGTCCTCGAAAGCGTCGAGATCGCGTACCGTGTAGGCCTGCTCGATGCCGGCACCCTGCGCGATCCTGGCGATATCGACGCGGCCCTTGGCGGTGTGGGTCGGCGGCCCGCCGATCGACTGATAGCATTCATTGTCCCAGACCACGACCAGCAAATTGGGCGGCTGCTCATTGGCCAGCGTCCCGAGAATCCCGAGATTGAACATCATGCCGCCATCGGTATCGAGCGACACCACGCGCCGATGCGGCAGGCCGACCGCGAGGCCAAAGGCCTGCGGCGTGACGCAGCCGAGCTGTTGCTGGAACAGGCTCGCGGCGCGCATGTGAGGCGCGGCATTGTACCATTCATCGACGCTGGCGCCGAGCGAGAGAATGACCAGTTCGTCCTTCAACAAGGCGCCGAGGCGCTCCATGCAGTCATATCGCTTCATCGCACCAGCGCTCCGGTCAGCGCGACCGCCGAATGGTAATAGGCCGCATAGGACCAGTGAAACGCATCCTGGATCGAGCGCTCGATGTCGTCCTCGCGGTCGACGACACGGTAGGGAATGCGCATCGCCTCGAGCAGCGGCTCCATGGTCATGCCGTGCGGGATCGCCCACCAATTGTTCTCGCCAAGATCGCCGCGGTAACTCATCAGCATGACGACCGGGATTCCGGCGCCCAGGCCCATGCGGGCCAATGGCTCGATCGACGCCCGCAGTCCCGAATTCTCCATGATCAGCGCCGCGCGCTTGCCCGACAGGAACAGGCCGCCGCAAATCGCAGCGCCCTCGCCCTCGTTCGTCACCGGGATGGTCCTTATATCGGGATCCTGGTCGAGCGCCGGATAAAGCTCCTTGAACAGCGAATCCGGCAGGTAGCAGACCACGCTGACGCCGGCGGCCTTCAGCCCGGCGATGACCCGCGCCACAATATTCGGTTGCATATCGATGATACCCCGGCTTTCAGCGGGTCAATTCGACCGCGGAGGTGGCGTAAAGGGCGATGCATTCGGCGGTTCGCACGCCCTCGATCACCGTCAGATTCCATCCGGTCATCTCGGCAAAGCGCTCCACCGTATAATCCTTGAAATTAAAGGCGATCCTGGCGAGCTGCTTGATGTCGCGGTTGCGCGCGCCCAGAACCAGCGTGTTGATCCCGCCGTTGAGAATGGCACCGAGACACATCGGACAGGGCTCGCAGGTCGCATAGAAGGTGCAGTCCGGCAGCTCGCGCCGCCCGAGCTTCTGGGTCGCGTATTTGATGGCGAGGGTTTCCGAATGGGCGGTGGCGTCGCAGGCCGAAACCTTGAGGCTGCGGCTCCTGACCACCACCTCGCCGTCGCGGGCCACCACCGCGCCGAACGGCTGCTCGCCCTGCGCGGCGCCGGCTTTTGCTTCCTCGATGGCGATCGCCATGAAACGATTATGATCGGCTTCCAATTTCATCCTCCGTCATTTGCTTGATGTCACGCGATCGGGTGATCGCTTCGGTCAGTGGCCCACTTCGGTCAACGGCCCGGCAATGCGCGATCGGCCTTGGGCGGCAGGAACGCGCGGCTGAAGACTTCGTCGAGCGACGGTGTGCGGGGCAGCGCATAAGCCTCCGAAACCGTCTTGATCGCAGCCTGAAGCCTGGTGTCGTCGAGGTCGCCGAGCCCAAGCCGGGCGACTTCGTCGGTCCGCAATTGATGATCGACGGTGTAGACCAGCCGTTGTTTCTCAAGATCGACATTGGTGAGCGGCTCGACCTTCTTGAGTACCGCGATCCCTTCGTCGGGATTGGCCGCGACCTCGAGGATGGCGCGGTTCAACGCCTTGACGAGGCCGCGCACGGCTTCGGGCTTCTCCTTCAGCAGCTTCTGGGAAACCAGGATGCCGTTGGAATACAGATCCAGTCCGTTCTCGCTGTAGAAGAACCACCGGAAATCCGTCTCCGGCGATTTCTTCATGGCCAGAAAATTCATGTAGCTGGTCAGGGAAAATTGCGCGATCGCATCGGCCTGTCCGTTGACCAGCAGTTGCTCGATCAGGTTCGGCGCGGCGTTGAGGATCTTGACCGTTGAGGCATCGACGCCGTTCTTGAGCGCGAGCGGTTTGAACATGCGCTCGGTCGCCGAGCCCGCCGGCGCCGCCAGCGTACGACCTTCCATGTCCTTGAGGGTCTTGATCGGACCGTCCGCCTTGACGATCAAGGCATAGGGCGCCCGGTTATAGAGCATATAGACCAGCACCGGTTGTTCGCCCGGACGCTGGGCGGCGTTCTGGATCACCGCATTGATGTCGCCGAACCCGGCGTCATAGGCGCCGGTCATGATGTGACTGACGGCCGCGGCGGAGCCGTCGCCCTGGTCGATCGTGACGTCGAGCCCTTCGGCCTGGAAGTAGCCCTTGTCCCGCGCGAAATAGTACCAGGCGCCCGGTCCCTGCGCCTTCCAGTCCAGAATAAAGCGGATCTTGATCGGCTCGGCATGCGCCGTGCCGGCGATCGCCGTGATGGCCAGGCAGGCCAAGCCCAAACAGGCCAAGCCCCAAACGGACAAGCGCTTCATGCTGACGACTCCATGCTGGTTCGCAAATGCGGGTGATCTGAGGTCATGAGGCGACGGTGCTCTCGCGGGTGGCCCAGCCGGTGAGACGCGCCTCGGCGAACGAAAACAGGCCGTAGAGCGCGATGCCGGTGATGGAGATCAAGGCGAGGCCGGCGAACAGCAGCGCCACGTCGAAATTGGCGGACGCGACCATCATCACGGTGCCGATGCCGTAATTCGAGGCGATGGTCTCCGACGTGATCGAGCCGATAAAGGCCACGGTGATGGCGACCTTCAGCGAGGCGAATAAATAGGGAAGCGTGCGCGGCAGGGCCACGTTCCACAGAATGTCGCCCCGGCTGGCGCCCAGCGCCCGCAGCACATCCTCGAGTTCGGGTTCGCTGGTCGAGATCCCGGTCGCGACGTTGACGACGACCGGGAATATCGACAACGAAAGCGCGGTCAGGACGGCCGGAACCGTGCCGGCACCGAACCAGATCACGAAGATCGGAATGATCGCCACTTTCGGCACCGACGAGAAGCCGATCAGGAGCGGATACAGCGTGTCGTAGGCGAGCCGCGAGCTCCCGATCATGACACCGGTCACCACGCCTGCCAGCACGCCGAGCGCGAAGCCCGTCAGCGTGCTCATGATGGTCTGGGCCAGATGAGGCCACAGATCGGGGAATCGCGTCACCAGAGTCACGAGTACCTGGCTCGGCAGTGGCAGCACGAGATCGCTGACGTGAAGCAGACGGCACAACAATTCCCAGACCGCGAAGAAGCCGAAGATCACGGCGGTGGCGGACAAGGCTCGGGAGAAGCGCGCCATTCTCTAGCCCCCCTCGCCGGCAGGCTGAAGCGGAGCGATCAACTCGCGCATCCGCTTTCCGAGCGCGACGAATTCGGGCTCGTAGGTCATCGCAAGGGTTCTGGGATAGGAAAACGGGACCGGCCTGTCATCGATGATCCGCCCGGGACGCGGGCTCATGACGCAGATCCGGGAGCCGAGGTAAGCAGCCTCGCGCAGATCGTGCGTCACCAGCAGCACCGTCGGCCGCTTGGCGAGCCACAGCGCTTGCAGGGTTCCCCAGAGTTCTTCCCGGGTGAACTGATCCAGCGCGCCAAAGGGTTCATCCAGCAGCAGCAGTTGCGGATCATGCACCAGCGCACGGCAGAGATTGGCCCGCTGCAGCATTCCGCCCGACAATTGCCAGGGAAAATGATTGGCGAAACCGTCGAGGCCGACTTGTGCCAGCAAGTCGCGGACCCGATCGCGAAACTCGCTTTTACGCTTGCGCCGATACTCCGACCGGAACGGCTGCACGATCTTGAGCGGCAGCATCACATTTCGCTCGACGGTGAGCCACGGCATCATGCTGGCGTTCTGAAACGCCATTCCGATCCGCAGCGCCTTGACGCCGACCTCCCGGCCGCCGACCACGACGACGCCGCTGGTCGGGCGAACGAGACCGCTGACCAGCCGCAAGATCGTCGATTTGCCGCAGCCCGAAGGCCCCACAAACGAAATGAACTCGCCCTTGCGCACGTCGAGGGTGGTTTCGTCCAGCGCCGTCGTGGCGCTGCGGCCGAGGCCATAGCGGACCGAGACGGCCTCGAGTTCGATCACTTTGCCGGGCTGCTCGGCGGAAGCCGCGAGCCGGCTGGCCTCGCCAGCAAGTGTCGGTCGCAATCGGGCCGCCTGTTCCATTGCGTTTCCTCGCTGGTCGAGGCTTTCGTATGCAATGGAGGGGCCAGCAATGGACCCGGTTCGACGTTGCTGAACTTGTGCGGCTTCCCGGGAACGCATCCATCGATCCTCTCGGCGCAAACCGTAGTCGGCCCCATACGTTCCAGATAGCTGCTAAATTACGATCGTGATGTGCTCAAAAAAGCAACAACTACATCCCGTCAAGTTGACCGATCGCCGTACTCAGGAGCTTCGACAGCAGGGCCGGCGGCTCGGTCGGGAAGGTTTTCGCACGCGAGGCGAGCAGAAGGCGCCGGGGACGCATGGCCGGATCGCGAAGCGGCACGAACAAGAGCTCGCCCCGCAGCAATTCGCTTTCGACGCCGACCCTGGTCTGGAACGCCACACCCAGTTTCGCCGTCACGCATTTGGCCATCAGATCGATCGAGTTGGTGACGGCCCGGGGATCGAACTCGATGCGGCTGTCCAGCAACGCGCCCTCGATCGACGATCGCAGCGCCAGCGTAGCGTCCGACAGAAACACGCGCTCGCCCGCAAAATCGTTCAGCCGGACCTCGCTGCGTCCAGCCAAAGGATGGCCCGGCCACAGCAGCGCGCCAAGCGACAGGCTCGCGCCGGCCAGCCGCTGCGTGCCCTTAGGCACGCGGGAATCGAACGCGATGCCGAGTTCGGTTTCACCCTCGGCGACCAGGCGCAAGGCTTCGCTGGAACCGACGGTCCGAACCTCGACCGCGACATTGGGAAGCCGCGCCCAGAATTCGGCCAAAATCCGCGGCAGCAATCCCCGCGTGACGCTCTCCACGGCTGAAACCCCGATCTTGCCGCGGCGCAAGCCGGTGAGATCGTTGATGATCGAACAGGCCTGGTTGAGTTCCGAGGCGCTCGCCCGGGCGTGATAAACCAGGATCTCGCCGGCGCTGGTCAGTTTGAGGCGCTGTCGAACCCGCTCGAACAGCGGCAGTCCCAGCACCTCTTCGAGCGCCTGAATCGTCCGGCTGATCGCCGACGGCGCGACATTAAGCGCCTTGGCGGCCCCTCTGATCGAGCCGAGTTGAGCGACGGTCTGGAAATAATGCAGCCGGGCCGAAACCAGACCAAGCCTGTTCGCATCCATCGACGCTCTCCGGTACAAGCTGCCGCTGGCGGGCGGATTCAACTGCTTCCTGTTCCAAGTACCGCAGATAACGAGGCAAGCGTACCCAGTCGATCACGCCGCGCGAACCGAGTTCAGGAACTTGCTGACTTCCACCCTGAGCCGGTTGCTGTCCCCGGACAGCTGCCGCGCCGCGGAGAGCACCACCGATGAGGCCGAGCCTGTTTCGCTGGCCCCACGCTGGACGTCGGTGATGTTGGATGAAACCTGCTGGGCGGCCTGCGCCACGTGCTGCACGTTGCGGGATATTTCATTGGTCGCGGAACCCTGCTGTTCCACTGCGGATGCGATCGACGCCGCGATCTCCGACATCCGCTCGATGGTGCCGCCGATCGCCTTGATCGCCGCGACCGAGTCCTGCGTTGCCGCCTGAATCCCGGTGACCTGCAGGCCGATCTCGCTGGTCGCCTTCGCGGTCTGTTCCGCCAACGCCTTGACCTCGGCCGCCACGACAGCAAAACCACGCCCCGCCTCGCCGGCACGCGCCGCCTCGATGGTGGCATTCAAGGCCAACAGATTGGTCTGCCCTGCAATCATATTGATGAGTTCGACCACGTCGCCAATCCGGGCCGCGGCCTTGGCCAGTTCGCCGACCCGATCGTTGGTCTCCTGCGCCTGTTCCACAGCCTGGGTGGCAATGCCGGCCGACGCCTGGACCTGACGCCCGATCTCGCTGACCGAGGAAGCCATTTCCTCGGTGGCCGAGGCTACCGACTGCACATTGGTGGAGGTTTCTCCCGACGCCGCCGCCACGATCGTCGTCAGCTCAAGCGAACGTTCGGCGGTTGCCGACAGGTTGACCGCAGACTCCTCCAGCCCGGCCGAGGCGGACGAAACCGTGTTGACGATCTCACCGACGGCATTTTCGAAATCATCGGCAAGCCGGTTCATGTCAGCCCTGCGCTGCGAGAGCTGCCTCTGCTCCGCGCCGGACTGCTGTTCGCGAACACGCTCGGCGTCGACCAACGCATCCTTGAACACACCCAGACTGCGCGAAATGCGGCCAATCTCGTTGCGGCGATCACGAAAGGGAACCTCGATCGCGAGGTCACCCGATGCGAGCCCGTCCATGACGCCGCACATCCTGTCGAGCGGACGGACCAGGCCACGCCCGAGAAACAGCGCCGTCAAGGTTGCGACCAGCAGGCCGGCCAATCCGCCTACAGCAATCCATACCGCGCGGCTGAAGATGACCTCATCGATATCGTCGACATAAACACCCGCCTGGACCACCAGGGACTTGTCGCCGGTGCCATATCCGCTGACATAAGAGAGCTTGGAAACTTCTTTACCGCCGGCGAATCTGGGAACGAGATATTCTACGAAACCACCACCTGCCCGCGCTTTGGCAACGAGGTCCTGAATCAGCAGATGCCCCTGACTGTCCTTGAAGTCCCAGCGATTGACGTTGATGTATTTGGGATTGGCATGCACATAGGTAACGCCCGCGTTGTCCTTGCCGGCGCCGTAGATGCCGATGTAATCCGCGTATTGGCCCCAGCGCATGGCCCCGATCGCATCGAAAGCAAGTTGCTGCGCATCGGCGGGCTTGAGATTCCCGGCCTTGGCCTTTTCATCGTAGTACGAAAGGATCTTCTTGGCGGTCTCGACGATATCGAGCACCTTGACCTGTCGTTCCTCGATGACCGTGTTACGAACGACCCAGACCTGATAGGCCATGACGGCGACAAAGACCGCAGAAAGAACCAGGACGATCGTGATGAAGCGTCCATATACGGAGAGGTGGCGCATGAATTGGCTCCCTGACCTTTAAAAAGAGCCTTTTGAATTAAAAGAGAATTAACTTTCTGGTTCAATGCCGTTGCGAAATTCTTCTCAGCCGACCGGCTGGGTGGTCAGAATCGGAATCGGCATCTCAAAGCCGCGCAGCCGATGCTCGCCGAGGGGCCGCCAAGGTCCTGCCGCGGCGTCAGCGAAGGTCGCGGTGGCCAACAACGAACAGCCAAGCTGCTTGGTCAAGTCCTGCACCCGGACCACCTCGTTGACCGCGGCGCCGACCACCGTGAACTGCAAGCGCTCGGGCACGCCGACATTGCCGTAGATCATCTGGCCAAGATGAAGCGCGATGCCGAAGTCGAGCACCGGTCCGTTGGTCGTCGGTTGCGAGGCGCCAAGGCGCCGGCGGGCTTCATGGGCCGCGGCGAGCGCACGCGCGCACGCTTCTTCGGGGGAGCCCTCGACGCGGAACAGGCCGAGCACCGCATCACCGATCAGCGAGACCACCTCGCCGCCATGATCGAGCACCGCGGCCGCCGTCATTTCGAAATAGCGCCCGAGCAGGTCCAGAAAATCTTCGGTCGAAAGCCCGTCGGCAAGTTCCGTGGAGCGGCGAAGATCGCTGTACCACAGCGCGGCGGTGATCTTTTCCCCGTCGCCGCGCCGGATCAGGCCGCTGAGCACAGCCTGGCCGGCGCGCTGGCCCAGATAGGCGTGAGCGATATTTTGCGCGACGCTGTGCTCGATCCTCGATTTCAGTGCGATGCCGAGTTCGCGGGTCACGCGCTGCAGCTGGGCAATCTCGTCATCGGTGAACCCGGCGGCCCGGTCGCCGAGCCAGGAGCAGAGCACGCCGTTCTGTGAGGCCGGATCGAACGCGACACGGAAGACGAGATAGTCGGTGCCGCCCAGCGCTCGATAGTCCTCCAGGACCTCGAAATCGAGTAGCGCTGTGGCTCCGGTCAGCCGACGTCGAAACACCGGCAGACGATGGGTCATGACATGGCCGAGCGGACTGCGCAAAAACTGTTCCTGGCCGCTTTGTTCAGGACTGAAGAGCTCGACGACGACACCTTTCTCCCCATGCCAGGTCAACGTACTGGCATCGTAGAGCGGATGAAGCACCCGAAACGCCACCTGGGCCCGAAATACCGGTATGCCGACCGCCCGCAACCGCTGGCACAGCTCGCCATACAGCGTTGCGGGCTCGGATTCGTGCAGCGACTCGTCGGCCAGCCATTCGACGATGGCGCCGCCCAAGACGCTCGATGCTGTTTCCGGATTGTCCATGGGCGGCGACCTTATCCGAAATTGCGCGGGCGACCAGCGTTCACTACATCTCGACGCACCGGGCGCCAGCTATATCTTTGCGTCACGCGGACGTATCGCGGGCCGGCCGTGCTTCTCCTTCACATCGGCGACCCCATTCAACATCTCCTTCAGCGCATCGACCGCGGCGGTTTCTTCCGCGGTCAACGGCGTCTGCGGATGGAAATGCGCGAGCAGCACGATCAGCGCATCGCCGATGCGACCGATCTGCTTGCCATAGGTACCGACATCCGACAGCACCTCCGCTTCGACATCGGGATCGCTGGATTGGCCAAGGTTGATATTGATGACGCCGAGCTGGCTTCCGATCGGACTGAAAAAAGCTGTCCACGGGTTGATCGACTGAACGACATCTCCGGAAAGCGGCATCTTGAACGTCGCCATGCTCAATTCCCCCTGTTGCCTCCGCGCATCTGCGGGCGGGCTAAAATTAAGGCTTCTTTTAGGTTTGATTAAGGCTCCATTAAGCACGGAAAATCGTTGTTCCCCAATAGGTTGGGTTCTTGTTCAGTGTGGCCGATAGGTGACAGCTTTTTAGTCAAAAGCTGTCTAAGTGCGCGCCTCGCCGTTCTGCGGCCAAGCTGAAAAAACTCAATTCAATAACGTTCTGGAGAACAAACTAATGAAGAAGTTCCTGCTCACCACTGTGGCCTTCGTCGCCCTCGGCGCGACCGGGTCAGCACTTGCAGCCGATCTTCCGGCCCGCACCACCTACACCAAGGCCCCGGCTTACGTCGCGCCGCTCTACAACTGGACCGGCTTCTACATCGGCGGTCACATCGGCGGCGCTTTCAACGGCGACAGCAATTTCGGCGGCCTCACCACCGGCAACAACAGCAACGGCCGATTCCTCGGCGGTTTGCAGGCCGGCTACGACTACCAGTTCGCCCCCAATTGGGTCCTCGGTATCGAAGGCCAGTACAGCTGGCTCGCCAACAATAACAACAGCGTGATCTTCCCCGGCGGATTCGCCTACACCAACGACCAGCGCGGTCTGGGTTCGGTGACCGGCCGCATCGGCTACACCTGGGGCCCGGCTCTGCTCTACGTAAAGGGCGGCTATGCCTATTCCGACAACAACGAATCGGTGACGCTCGCTGCCGCTCCGGCCGCGTTCGCATTCTCCGGCGGTCACAGCAATGGCTACACCGTCGGCGCCGGTCTCGAATACATGTTCGCCCAGAACTGGTCGGCCAAGATCGAGTATCAGTACTATGATTTCGGTACCAGCTCGTTCACCGCTCCGGCCGCGCTCGCCCCGTTCGGCAGCTTCCGCACCGACGATCACGTCGTGAAGGCCGGCCTGAACTATCGCTTCAACCTGGGTGGCCCGGTCGTCGCGAAGTACTGATCCGAAAAACTGATCCAGGTCCGATCAAAAGGACTGATCAAGCGTGTGAAAAGGCCGGCCTCGCGCCGGCCTTTTTGCGTTGAGAACCCGCCAAACCGCCAGGCTCATTTGGCCAGCCGCAGAACCGCTTCCCCTGTGCTTTGCCGAAATCGCAATTGTTTTCGACTGGCGCCGCGCCGATAGTGCGGCTAAGTCGATAATTGGCAATTTGCGGCACAAAACGATGCATTCAAAACCAGACGCGATTCAATCCTCGGTCGAGGCACTGCGGTACCCCTGGGAAAATCATCCCGGCCCGGATCAGGTCGTCGAGGTGATGCCCGGCGTGTTGTGGGTGCGGCTGAAGCTGCCATTCCGTCTCAATCATGTGAACATCTATCTGCTCGCCGACGGCGATGGCTGGGCAATGGTGGATTCCGGATTCGGCAATGAGGAGTCGATCGCGGCATGGACCGCCCTGTTCGACGGTCCCCTGACCAAAGTAAAAATCACGCGGCTGATCGTAACCCATTCGCATCCCGACCATGTCGGCCTCGCCGGATGGGTGGTCGAGCGCTTCAACTGCCCGCTCTATATGTCGCAGGTCGAATATCTGCAGTCGGTCTATCATCAGAACCGCGGCACCGAAGAACGCAAACTGGCGCAGCGGCTGTTCTTCCGGCGTCACGGCATGGACGAGAACCTGACCGACAAATTGCTCGGCCGCGGCCAGGATTACCTGAAGCGGGTTTCGGTGCTGCCTCCATCCTATCGCCGCATCTCGCATGGCGACGAGATTTCGATCGGCACGCGCCGCTTCAAGGTCATCACCGGCGGCGGCCATGCGCTCGATCAGGTCACGCTTTACTGCGCCGCCGACAAACTGTTCCTGTCCGCCGACCAGGTGCTGAGCAAGATTTCACCCAATGTCAGCGTCTGGGCGGTCGAGCCCGACCAGAACTCGCTCGGCGAATATCTGGCCTCGCTGGCGAGCCTCACCACTACGCTGCCCTATGACCTGCTGGTGCTGCCCGGCCACGGTGTTCCGTTCTACGGGTTGAAGACCCGCATCAAGCAACTGGCCGATCACCACGAGGAACGTTGCCGGCTGATCGCCGATGCCTGCCGGGAAACCCCGAAGACATCAAAGGAACTGGTGCCGGTCGTGTTCCACAAGCACGTGCTCGACGTGCACCAGATGGGTTTCGCGGCCGGCGAGTTGATCGCCCATGTCAACTACATGCTGGTCGAAGGTCGTCTGACGGCGGAGGAAACCGACGGCGTGCTGCACTTCAGGACCACCTGACTTCAACACCACGGGAAGCCAATGCAAAGAGCCGGCAAATGCATCCTCGGCGGTGCAGGCACGATCTGCGCCGTCCTGATGACCACGCACGGCGCGTTGGCGCAGACAACGATCGATAGTGCCGCCAAGCCCTATTTCATCGCGGGCGGAGCCATCGCTACGATTTTTTTCCTTTCCGTTGGCGCCATGCTGATCCGAAAGAGCAATCGATACCGGCGGATCGCCGCGACCGCTGCGCAATGGCCCATCGTGACAGGCAAGGTGGTTTCGTCCGAGGTCATCAAGCACGCCGACAGCGATTCCGGCGACTATTTCGTCCCGCGGGTCCACTATGTCTATCAGGTCGATGGAACCAGCCGGAACGGCCGGGTCATTCGCGCCGGTCTGGGCGATCGCGGCTATCCGCGCGAACAACAGGCGCGCGATGATGCCGCCAGGTATTGCGTCGGCTCAAGCGTGCCGGTGCGGTATGATCCGCAGAACCCGGCCGACGCGGTCCTTGAACTTGGACAGGTCGGCGCCGGCAACAACCTCGTGGCTGGCGTCCTTCTGATGCTGGTCGGCGCCGGAGGCGTGGTGTTCACGGTGTTTTCGGTGGTCACGCCGGGCAGCTGAAAATCCGCATGACCGCGGCTATGTCCGTTGTGCAGTCCGCCAGACGCTCAATGCCGCAGAATCTTGGCCAGGAAGGCCTTGGCGCGTTCCGACTGGGGATCATCGAAGAACTTCGCCGAGGCGGCGGTCTCGACGATCTCTCCGTCGTCCATGAAAAGCACCCGGTTCGCGACGCTTCGGGCAAAGCCCATTTCATGGGTGACACAGACCATGGTCATGCCCTGCCGCGCCAGTCCGGTCATGACCTCAAGCACCTCGTTGACCATTTCCGGATCAAGCGCGGAAGTCGGCTCGTCGAACAGCATGACTTTGGGGTCGAGCGCCAGCGCCCGGGCGATCGCGACGCGCTGCTGCTGTCCGCCGGATAATTGCGCGGGATATTTGGTGATGTGGCCGGAGAGCCCGACCCGCGCCAGCAGCATGCGTGCTTTTTCCTCGGCCGCGGCCCTGGATCGCTTCAGCACCTTGATTTGCGCGATCGTGACGTTGCTCAGGACCGTCAAATGCGGAAACAGCTCAAAACTCTGGAACACCATTCCGACAGACCGGCGCAACGCCGCCACATTGGTAACATCAGGCGCCAGCCGAAAGCCGCTGACATTGATCTCGCCGGAGTCGATGGTCTCAAGCCCGTTCACCGTCTTGATCAGCGTGCTCTTGCCGGAACCCGAAGGCCCGCAGATCACCACCACTTCGCCATCGGCGATACTGGCAGAGCAATTCTTGAGAACCTGGAACGATCCATAGCACTTCGAGACATTGTCGATCTCGATCATCATCGAACTCCGTAGGCGAGACGGCCCTGCAGCTGCTTCACAAACTGGGAAGCGGCAAAGCAGAACACGAAGTAGATGACGCCGACGATCAGGTACATCTCGACCAGCCGGCCGTCGCGCTGGGCGATCTTGGTGGCGGCGCCCAGCAGATCCGTCGCCGAAATGACGTAAACCAGCGAGGTGTCCTGGAACAGCACGATGGTTTGCGTGAGCAGGATCGGCAGCACGTTGCGGATCGCCTGTGGAAACAGGATGTAAATGTAGGCGTGGAGCTTCGAGAGCCCGAGCGCATCGCACGCCGCATATTGTCCTGGCGAGATCGAGCGAAAGCCGGCGCGTACGATCTCGGCATAATAAGCCGCCTCGAACAGGACGAAGGTCACGAAAATGGTCAGCGACGCTCCGACTGCGACCGGACGGCCGTTGCCGGTGATCCATCCGATCGCCCAGGGAACCAGGAAGAACACCCAGAAGATCACGAGGATCAGGGGGATCGAACGCATCAGGTTCACATAAGCCGTCGCCAGCGTCGACAGCAGCCGGTTCTGCGACAATCGCGCGATCGCAAGCAGGCTGCCGAACACGATGCCGCCGCAGACGCCGACGAGCGTGATCTGAAGCGTGAACCAAAGGCCCTTCAGCAGAAACGGAAATGCGTTGACGAGCGCGGCAAGGTCGACCGTCATGGCCGCGCCCTTCCACTGACAAGGCTGGGCAACTGCACCGCCCGTTCGATCCGATGCATAACCTGCCAGGCAATCAGGGCGATCACGAGATAGACGATCGTCACCACGCCAAACGCCTCGAAGGTGCGGAAGGTGTTTTCGTTGATCTCGCGCGCCGTCGCCGTCAACTCGACCAACCCGATGGTCAATGCCACCGAGGTGTTCTTGAAGATCGTCATGAACTCATTGGTGAGCGTCGGCAGGATGATCCGGAACGCCTGCGGCAACAGGATCAAACGATAGGTGCCGCCCGGGGAAAAGCCGAGAGCGGACGCGGCCTGAATCTGCCCCGGCGGCAGCGCCTGAAGCCCGGCGCGAACCTGCTCGGCAATGCGCGCCGCGGTGAAGAGGCCAAGGCAGATCAGGGCCGGGATGAAACTCCCCCATGGCGGATCCATCTGCTTGATCGCCATGCCGATGCGCACCGGCAGCAATTCCGGAAGCACGAAGTACCAGAAGAACATCTGCACCAGCAGCGGAATATTGCGAAAGGTCTCGACATAGACCCGCCCTAGCCTGAGCAGGATTCCGTTCGGCAAGGTGCGGGCAACGCCAACCAAGGTGCCTACGACAAGCGCGATGGTCCAGGCACCGAGCGCAAGCAACAGCGTCCAGCACAGGCCGTTCAAAATCCAGTCGAGATATCGTCCTGCTCCATCGGGTGTCGGCTCGAACAGCAAGGACATCGTCGCCCCCTTTTAACCGAGCACCTTTGTCACTGGCCGTTGGCCTTGTCGCTCGGGGCCTTGATCAGCGCCTTGAGCTTTTCCGATTGCGGGAAATTCAAATTGATGTTCTTGGGCGGGATCGGGCTCTCGAACCATTTGGCGTAAAGCTTGTCGTACAGTCCCGACTTCATCGCTTCCGTCAGCGCGTCATCGACGACCTGCTTGATACCGGGGTCGCCCTTCGACATCATCACGCCGTAGGGATCGCTCGGGAAATCATCGGACAAAAACGCAAAATTGTCGGGTGCCGACGCGGTCGCCTTGAGGCCGGCGAGCAGAATATCGTCCTCCATGAAGGCCGAGGCACGGCCGGTCTCGACCAGCAGGAAGGATTCGGCGTGGTCCTTGCCCTGCAGGATCTTCATGCCGAGGCTTTTCTCCGCATTGAGTTTGGCCACGAACTGCGCGGTGTTGGTGCCCTGGGTCACCGCGACGGTCTTGCCTTTCAGATCGTCGGTCGTCTTCAGGCCGGATGACTTCAGGGTAATCCATTTGTACTGCGGCGCATAGAAAATCACCGAATAGGCGACTTCCTGCTGGCGCGGAATTGTATTGGCGGTTGAACCGCATTCGATATCGACCGTCCCGTTCTTGACGAGAGGAATCCGGTTCGAGGAGTTCACGGCCTGATAGACGACCTTGAGACTGGGCAGATCGAGTTTTGCTTTCAGTTTCGCCACCACGAGGTTGCACAGATCAAGCGAAAAGCCGATCGGCTTCTGGGCGTCATCCAGATAGGAGAACGGCACTGATGAGTCGCGGTTGCCGATGGTAATGGTGCCGGCATCCTTGATCTTCTGCAGCGTCGGACCGAGGCCTTGGGCTGACGCGTCCAGCGATCCGAGCGCCAACACGGGAGATGCGACCACAAGACATAAATTCAGAAGGCCGCCGGCGAGTTTCGTCATGGTGTACTACCCCTGTTCCAAAGTTCGCCTCTTGGACGACGCGCGCGACGTCAACCTCACCTGACCGATGCGACGGCCGCATCGACGGCATCGCCGAGACGTTCGACGATCACATCCACCTGCTCCCTGTTCACGATGAATGGTGGAGCGAGCAAAACATGGTCTCCTCTGACGCCGTCGATCGTGCCACCCATCGGGTAGACCATCAGGCCGCGCGCCATCGCTTCGCGCTTGATCAGCGCGTTCAGCTTCAACTTGGGAGCAAAGGGTTCCTTGGAGCCGCGGTCGGCGACCAACTCAAGACCGCGAAACAGACCGCGTCCGCGGATATCCCCGATGTGATGATGGTTGGCAAACCGCTCTTCCAGCCGGCGCTGCAGATGGCCTCCCATGGCGGCCACATTGGCCAGCAGACCATCGCGGCGAATGACCTCCTGCACCGCGAGCCCGGCGGCGGCGGCCATCGGATGGCCCATATAGGTGTGACCGTGCTGGAAGAAGCCGGACCCTTGCGAAAAGGCCGCGAAGATTGGCTTGCTGAGCAGAACGGCCCCGACCGGCTGATAGCCGCCGCCAAGGCCCTTGGCGATCGCCAACAAGTCAGGTGCGATGCCATCCTGCTCGCAGGCGTGCAATGTCCCGGTACGGCCCATGCCGCACATGACTTCATCGAGAATCAGCAGCACGCCGTGTCGGTCGCAAATGGCGCGGATCCGCTTGAAGTAATCGGCGACCGGCGGCACCGCCCCCGAGGTGGCGCCGACCACGGTCTCGGCCACGAATGCCATGACCTGATCTGACCCGAGTTCGAGGATCTTGTCTTCGAGCGCCTGCGCGGCGCGCGCCGCATAGGCCATGTCGCTCTCGCCGGCGTCCTGCAGGCGGTAAGCGTAGCAAGGGTCGATATGGTGGGTTTCGATCAACAGCGGACGGAACTGGGCGCGGCGCCATTCATTGCCGCCGGTCGCCAGCGCTCCCAGCGTGTTGCCGTGATAGCTCTGACGCCGCGCGATGACATGCCGACGCCGGGTCTCGCCCATCTCGACAAAATACTGACGGGCCATTTTCAGCGCCGCCTCGATCGCCTCCGACCCGCCGCTGACCAGATAGACATGGTCGAGGCCTGACGGGGCGTCCTCGATCAGGCGATCCGCCAGTCTCTCGGCAATCTCGGTCGTGAAAAACCCGGTATGGGCATAGGCAAGCGTATCGAGTTGCTTGTGCATGGCCGCCAGAACGTCCGGGTGGCCGTGACCGAGACAGGACACCGCCGCGCCGCCGGATGCGTCGATGTAACTGGTGCCGTTGCGGTCGAACAGTTCGATGCCTTTGCCCCCCACGGCAACAGGCATCACGGCATTGGCGGCACGGTGAAGAATATGGGTCATGACGATTTCTTGCTGTTCCTTGGCTTGAGGTGGGTATTCAAGGCCGCCAGATGCGCATCCGAATGCCGAAGCGTCGCGAGCGCGTCGTCACCGCCGCGTCCGGCGATGACGGCACCCAGAACTTCGGCCACGGCGAAGGCCGGCGACATGGCGTGAAAAAATGACGGGCTTTCGGTCGGGACGATCACGGCATGCTGCGCGATCTGCGCCAGCGGCGCGACCTCGCTGTCCGTGATCGCGACGACATTTATCCCCTGTCCGACGGCATATTCCGCGAGCTCAATGGTCAGGCGCGTGTACGGCATCACGCTGGCGACCAGAAGCACGTCCCGGCTGGTCGCCCGCGCCAGCGCGTCGGCCCCGGTCGCGGCAATCCCGTCAATATGGATCGAACGATCACCGACCAGCGTCAGAACATAATGGAGATGCCAAGCCACCGAATGGCTCGAACGCAGTCCGAGGCAGTAGATCCGGCGCGCCGATGCCAGGGTCCTGGCGGCAGCCACAAGACGTTCAAGGCTGGCCGGCGTTGCCAAGAGATCAATCTGCTTGCCGATCGACTTCAACATGTCGGCGGCAAGCGCTTTATCGCCCTTCAATTTCTGGCTGACGACCTGGACGCTGGCCTTGCCGGCGAATCCAATATCGCCGTCGCGCACGGCCGCCGCATACAGCTCGCGCACCTCGTCATAGCCCTCCATGCCGAGACGTTTGGCGAGCCGGGTCATCGTCGCAGGCTGAACGCCTGCCTGACGCGCCTGCTCGCGCATCGACAACAGCGCCACGTCGCGCGGCCGGTCGAGCACGTAGCGCGCGCCGGCCTGCAGCTGAGCGGGCATTTCGTCGAACGTCTCGATGATCTGTTCGGTCAGCGGGCCGCGGTCCATGTCTGATCTTAGTCCCGCGCGTTTCAGATTTGCAACAAATGTTTCATATGAGAATAATATCATTCAAATGGATCGTTGCCGCCCTGCGGATCGGCGCTGACGGAACCTGAAACGATAAATTCCGGAGACGGATTACGGAAAATGGCGATGCGGTCGCTTGGCGCAAGCGGCTGCGCCGCCGCGACAGGCCGTTCAACAGCGCCAAAAGCGACGAGGAAGTTCAGCCCTTGCGGGTGTGACCCCAGGTCTCGTCCCAGTCCTGGCCCGCGGCATCGACGACGCGGCCGTCGGCCTCGAAGAATTTGTTGGGGACCTGGAAGATCGCGAGCATCAGCCCGCCTTCCGGACACCATGCCACGTGGCGGCTGCCCGGCTCGCGCCAGATGAATTCGCCGGCGCCAGCCGCGATGCCCTGCGCCGGGCCTTCCTTGTCAACCAAGCTACCTTCAAGGACGTAGGTCTGCTCGATGTTGACGTGCTCGTGGTCGGGCAATACCGCGCCCGGCGCGAACCGCATCAGCGCGGTCATCAGGCCGGTCGCATGATCGAACAGCAATGTCTTGGCCTCGCAGCCGGGGAAACGGGTCTTCTGCCACTCCATGCTCTGCGGTCGAACAACGTGGGAATGCGCCTCGGCGATCTGAGAGCTCTTCGGCGTCACGGCGTCCATGGCGATGCTCCGTTTCAATGAACCTCGAGCGATCATAGCGGCTTTGCCTGCTTCCGGTAGAAGTCAGACCAATGATTGCATCGCAGCACTGAACGCAGGATCGCCGCAGCATGACCGCGAGTATCGGAAGCCGGTGGCAGCAAAATCCAACCAGTCGCAGCAAAATGCTCCTAGCGTATTGATCGGGATCAAGTTTTGATCCGCGCCTCAAGCAACCCGGCTCCTCGCTGTCCGGACGCCCGCAGGCCCGATTCCGGCTCGACATTAAACCTGGAAAAGCTCTAAAAAGGCGCCGCCGCTCCGGCTTCAGGCTCCGTTTCAGGTTATTGCGATGGATTACAGCAAATTCTTCAGTGCCGCCCTCAACCGCCTGCACGATGAGCGGCGTTACCGGGTTTTCGCCGATCTTGAGCGGATCGCCGGGCGGTTTCCGCATGCGGTGTGGCATTCCCCGAAGGGGCCGCGCAACGTCGTGATCTGGTGCTCCAACGACTATCTCGGCATGGGCCAGCATCCCAAAGTGGTCGGCGCCATGGTCGAGACCGCCACCCGGGTGGGCACCGGCGCCGGCGGCACCCGCAACATCGCGGGCACCCATCATCCCCTGGTGCAGCTCGAGCATGAACTGGCCGACCTGCACGGCAAGGAAGCGGCCCTGCTGTTCACCTCCGGCTATGTCTCGAATCAGACCGGCATTGCGACCATCGCCAAGCTGATTCCGAATTGCCTGATCCTGTCAGATGCACTCAACCACAATTCGATGATCGAGGGCGTCCGCCAGGCCGGCTGCGAACGCCAGGTGTTCCGTCACAGCGACATGGCGCATCTGGAAGAATTGCTGCGCGCCGCCGGGCCGGACCGGCCGAAGCTGATCGTCTGCGAGAGCCTGTATTCGATGGACGGCGACATCGCGCCGCTAGCGAAGATCTGCGATCTCGCCGAACGCTATGGCGCGATGACCTATGTCGACGAGGTTCACGCGGTCGGCATGTACGGCCCGCGCGGCGGCGGCATCGCCGAGCGCGAAGGCGTCATGCACCGCATCGACATCCTGGAAGGCACGCTGGCCAAGGCGTTCGGCTGCCTCGGCGGCTATATCGCCGCAAGCGCCGACATCATCGACGCGGTGCGTTCCTACGCGCCCGGCTTCATCTTCACCACCGCG
>NZ_JBEKCZ010000046.1:0-29288 GCF_050014615.1 Bradyrhizobium sp.
CCATCTCGGCGTGTCCAAGAGGTGCCCAACCCGGCCGTCAACCCTCATTCGGACACGTTGACAATCGGTGTTAGCTTATTTGGAAGCCGCCACCGGGAGTACCCTCGCGTGGCGCTATTCCATGCCGACGGGGGCACGCCATGAAATTACGTCGCGCGAGAGAACTCACGGCCGCACCGCCGGCGTCTCGATCGGCAGGTCGTGGGCGCGCGACATCAGATAGAGCTCGAGCTCGACCAGTTCCGGCGCGCCGTAATCGTAGAGCTGGGTCCGCATCCCGATCATGCAGTTGCGCAGCCGGCGCTGCAGCGATCCCAGCGATTGCCATTCCAGCCGGTAGATCGGATAGCCGGTCGGGAGCGCCTGGGTCACGGCCGATCCGGCCAGATGCCTGTTCCAATTGTCGTTGTGGCAATTGGTGCAGCCGAGATTGAGCTGGCCCTGTCGCCGCATGAAGAACGCGCGTCCTTTGGCGACGAACGGTTGCAGTTGCGGATCGGTGCCGGCCGTGATCGCGACGCCGCGCGATTGCTGCGCAACAAAAGCAGTGAGCGCCAGCAGGTCGCGGCTTTCATAAGCCAGCGGCGTCGCCTGTTGATGCCGTGTGCGACACAGATTGATGCGCTGCTCCAGATTGACCGGGCGTCCAAGCTCCCGGTCGTAAGCCGGATAGCGCGCCGCCACGCCCTTCATGCTGGTATGCGCATCATCGTGGCAATCGGCACAGGCCTTGTCGCCAACGCCGGCCTTGCGTTTCCATAACGCTTCGCCGTCGAGTACCCACAGCATGCCGGGATTGGCGGTATCGTCGTCCTGGATCGCCTGTGTATCCGGCGTCATGAAGCTGTAGCCGGAGCGGCGCTCGGCTGGCGGAATTTCGGTGGCGGAGAGGGGAGAGATGACGAAGCCGGTGGCGACCAGCAACGTTACCTGGATGGTCGCCAACGCTATCGTGCCGGCCGATCTCATTCGACGGAAATGGCGGCCGAAGCGGTTTCCGTAAAACCCTTGTCGCCGATCCATTCAAAATCGAACTTCCCGCTCTCGGTCGCGACCGTGAAGAACGAAATGAACGGGTTCGCCGCGATCGCCGGGAACAGATCGGCGCGGAAAATCTCGACGCCGTTGTATCGGCAGGCAAAGCTGGTGATGATATCGCGCGGGACCAGCTCGCCGGTCGCGGTGCGGCGATAACCGGTCTCCATGATATGCGACATCAGCGTCTTGATCTCGATGATCTCGCCGCGCTTGGCCTTCTTCGGAACATTGATCAGCGCGGAGGCCATCAGATCACCTCTTCGGTGCAGGCCGCGAGTGTCACGATGACATCGGCGCTGACCGACCAGAACGAGCCGTCGGACAATCGCGCGATGGCGACGATCTTCTGGCTGTCGGCCAGCCGGATCCGGGTCGAAATCTGGGCGCGGCCGGCCCGCGGTCCGAGATAGAAATTGCCGACATTCGGCTGCGGGTTCTTCTCGTTGAAGACGTGAATGCTCTTCACGTAGTCATCCGCCGTCATCGGATTGGTGACGCTCACCGTCATCGGCACGGTGTTGCCGTTTTCGACCAGCGGCGGCACGTCGATCTTGACCCGGCCGGTTTGCACCACCGCCGTGCCGACGACATTCCTGATCGCGCTTGCCAGGGTCGCGGGCGTGGCCTGCGCTGGCCGCACCGTAACGATGGGAACGGCGCCCATCACCGCGGCGCCGCCGGCGAGGCCCAGGAACTGGCGGCGCGAGGATTTTTTTGAATTGCGCATCTTGTGTCGTGCTCTCCTATTCGCGCAGCGTTGCGAGATACGCCACGATATCCTCGATCTGTTCGGCCGACAGGATCGGCTTGCCGCGCCATGCCGGGCCGACGCGATCGAGCCCATCGACGCGATAATAGGACGGCATGATCGTTGCGGGATTGAGGCGGGAGGCGGCGACCAGCCGCAGCCGAAGCTGGCCTGCCGACGATCGGTTGCCGGCGCCAGCGAGGCTCGGCGCAAGGTCGCCCTGAAACTTCTCTTCCGGGAACGGTCCGCTGTGGCAAAGAATGCAGGTGCTGGTGCGCTCGAGCACCAAGGCGCGTCCCCGCGCCGCGTCGCCGGGCGCGCCGGTCAGCGATTGCGGAATCGAATCCCCAGTAATCACATAGGGCCGTAATTCCTGCGCGCGCGCGGCGCAGGTCAGCGCCAGCGCCGTGGCGGCGAACCCCATGGCGGCGATATGGATTGCTGACCTAGCCAAAGGTTTCCGCCGTGATGGTGTGGTACCAGGATTGAGCAATGTCGGATTCCCGCAGCCGTGTTTCGCGCGATGCATCGACCGGGCTGGTGAAGCCAGAGCCCTCGATCTCGGCGAAGATGTCATCCTTCGGCTGATAGCTGCCGGACAGCGAGAACGCATAGCCGGGCGCGACCGTGTTGTAGCAGGTGCCGTCCAGCTTCGGCATCGCGGGGGATGCGCCGGAGATCAGGCTTGCCACCGCGCCGGCGCAGGCCTTGGCCTCGGCGTTGGCGGCGGACGCGGATTTCGGGATCGCGCCCCCGATGCAGGCGTCGCCGATGACGTGAATATCGGGGACCAGCCTTGAGGCAAAGGTGACCGGGTCGATCGGGCACCACCCGGTGTTGTCGACCGCGCCGGCGATATCGGCGATGCGGCCGGCCTTCTGCGGCGGAATGACGTTGGCGACCTTGGCATCGTAGTTGCCGAAATCCGTGACCAGCGTGTTGGTCGAAGCATCGACCGAGACGACTCGTCCGCCCTGCGACAGCGATATCCGCTCGATCATGCCGGGGTACAATTCCTTCCAAGCCTTCTCGAACAGGCGCTGCTGCGGAATCGCGTCCTTGGCATCGAGAATGATGATCTTGGAGCGTGGTTTCTTTGCTTTCAGATAATGCGCGATCAGGCTGGCGCGTTCATACGGCGCGGGCGGACATCGCGAGGGGCTCGCGGGGACCGCCAGCGCGACCAGGCCGCCATCCTCCATAACTTCGAGTTGCCGGCGCAACAATATGGTCTGCTCTCCCGCCTTCCAGGCGTGAGGCATTTTGGCCGCGGTGGCCTCGTCATAGCCGGGCAGGGCGTCGAAGCGCAGGTCGATGCCGGGCGCCAGCACCAGACGGTCATAGGCCAGCGACGTACCGTCGGCGAGACCGACGCTCCGCTTTTGCGGATCGATCTTCACGGCCGCCTGCGCGATGACGGTTATGCCTTCGGCGGAAATCCTGTCATAGCCGAATTGCTGCGCCTCGATCTCCCGCAGGCCGGCGATCACCTCGTTGCTGAACGGGCAGGCCGTGAAGACCTTGTTCGGCTCAATTAGTGCCACCTGCAGTTTTGCATCGATCCGCCGCAGCGCGCGCGCACACGCCGCGCCGCCAAAGCCGCCGCCGATCACGACGATGCGCGCGGCGGACTGGGCGCGGGACGGACATGGAAAAGTAAACGACGCCGCCGCCGCCGCGATGCCACGAACGACGTTTCTCCGCGTCATCAGGCGCAGCGCGTCCATGAGCATGATCCGGGGTGGTGCGGCGGCCATCAAGGCCGCCGCTTTAATAGGTCAGGCAAAGCTGATGTTTTGATCCCTCAGCGGTACCGAGCGCAGCCGTTTTCCGGTTGCCGCGAAATACGCATTCAGCACCGCAGGTCCCGCGACGCAGATCGTCGGCTCGCCGACGCCGCCCCAGAAGCCGCCGCTCGGCATCACGATCGCCTCCACCTTCGGCATCTCGGCGATCCGCATCGAATTATAGGTATCGAAATTGGCCTGTTCGATGCGGCCTTCCTTGACGGTGCATCCGCCATAGAACAGTCCGGTCAGGCCGTAGACGAACGAGCCGGCGATCTGCCGTTCGATCTGCGCCGGATTGACCGCATAGCCTGGATCGGTCGCGGCAACGATGCGATGCACCTTGATCTTGTTGCTGTCGGTGACCGAGACCTCCGCGGCGCCCGCGACATAACTGCCATAGCCCATGTGTTGCGCGATGCCGCGGAACACGCCTTGCGGCGCGGGCTTGTCCCAGCCAATCTTTTCGGCGACGGCATTGAGCACGGCAAGGTGTTTCGGATGTGTCGCCATCAGCTTGCGCCGGAATTCGAGCGGATCCTGGCCAGCTGCATGCGCGAGCTCGTCCATGAAACATTCGAGGTAGATCGCGTTCTGGTTGACGTTGACGCCGCGCCAGAAACCCGGCGGGACGTGAGGATTGCGCATCGAGTGATCGATCAGAAGATTGGGAACCGAATACCCGATCGCGGCTTCGCCGGTCGCATTGAGGCCGGCGAAGGTGGCCGGATCCTTGCCGTTGACCAGCGCCTCAGGACGCAGGCTGAACAGGATCGACTGCCCGGAGATCCGCATCCGCAACGCGGTCAGATTGTTGTCGGCATCGAAGGCGCCGGTCATCTTGACTTGCGTGATCGGATGATAGGCGCCGTGCTGCATGTCCTCTTCACGCGACCACAACAGCTTGATCGGCGTGCCCGGCATCTGCTTGGCGATGGCAACCGCCTGCCGGACATAGTCGGTCTGGCCGCGACGGCCAAAGCCGCCGCCAAGGATCTGCTTGTGCACATCGCATTTGTCGGCCGGCAGGCCGGAAGCTTCCAGCGTCGCGGCAAACGCCGCTTCGCCGTTCTGCGTTCCGCACCAGACATCGCATTTGTCCCCGGTATAGAGCGCGGTGGCGTTCATCGGCTCCATGGTGGCGTGGTTCTGATAGGGATAATTATAGACCGCCTCGACTTTCTTGGCGGCCTTGGCGATCGCGGCCTTGGCGTCGCCGTTCTCGTTGCCGACAAAGGCCGGCTGCGAATCGTCGAACCCTTCCTCAAGCCATTTCGCGATCGACGCGCTCGAGACCTTGGCGTTCTCGCCTTCATCCCAGGCGATCGGCATCGCCTCCAGCGCGGTCTTGGCGTGCCACCAGGTGTCGGCAACGACGGCGACGGCATAGTCGCCGACCTTCACCACCTTCTTGACACCCTTCATGCCCATGGCTTTGGCTTCGTCGTAGCTCTTCAGCTTGCCGCCGAATACCGGGCAGGCCTTGATCGCGGCGTTGAGCATCCCCGGCAGCTTGATATCGATGCCGTAGGTCATCTTGCCGGTGGTCTTGTCGGCGGTATCGAGGCGCTTGACGCCTTTGCCGACGAGTTTCCAGTCCTTCGGGTCTTTCAGCTTGACGTCGGTGGGCGGCTCAACCCTGGCGGCGGCTTCGGCGACCTTGCCATAGGTGGTGGTGCGGCCGGACGGGGTGTGGGTGATGATGCTGTTGGCGGCGGTGCATTCCGAAGCCGGCACTTTCCACTCATTGGCGGCGGCCTGGATCAGCATGATGCGCGCGGTGGCGCCACCCTTGCGGACGTATTCGTTGGAGGTTCGAATACCGCGGCTACCGCCGGTGGAGAAATCGCCCCAGACGCGTTTGCGGGCGACGCTCTGTCCCGGCGTCGGGTATTCGGTGGTGACTTTCGACCAGTCGCATTCGAGTTCTTCGGCGACCAATTGGGCGAGGCCGGTCAGCGTACCCTGGCCCATTTCCGATCGCGCGATGCGAATGACGACGGTGTCGTCGGGCTGGATCACGACCCAGGCGTTGATTTCGGGCGAGCCGTCGGCGGCGCGCACCACGGTGGGACCAAAGGGAATATCGAGGCCGAGCGCGAGCCCGGTGCCGACGGCGGCGGTGCCGATCACAAAGGCGCGGCGGTTGAGGGCGGGCATATGGTTCATGGCCATCTCCTCAAACGTTCGCGGCGGCGTGAATCGCTTCGCGCACCTGTTTGAAGGTACCGCAGCGGCAAATATTGGTGATGGCGTCGTCGATGTCCTGGTCGGTCGGCTTCGGATTGTCCTTGAGCAGGGCCGCCACCGCCATGATCATGCCGCTCTGGCAATAGCCGCATTGCGGGACGTCGTTGGCGATCCAGGCCTCCTGCACCTTGTGCAGGGCGCCGTTGCTGGCCAGACCTTCGATGGTGGTGATTTTCTTGCCAACGGCTTCGCTGACCAGCACGCCGCAGGAGCGCATCGCGACCCCGTCAACGTGGACGGTACAGGCGCCGCATTGTGCAATGCCGCAGCCGTATTTGGTGCCGGTGAGGCCGATATTCTCCCGAATCGCCCATAACAGCGGCGTATCCGGCTCGACATCCACGTCGAAAGACTTTCCGTTGACGGTGAGGTTTGCCATCGCGTTCCCCTGGTTTGTCCAATCCATCGATTGGGACTTCTGGTTAGTCCAATCCATCGATTGAACTTCAAGGCGATGGTGGACTGGAATCTGGAACAGTTCAAATCAAGAATCTGCGTTTGCGGAGGGGAATAATCGGCCTGTCGGGCGTTTTGCCCTGCAGGGCTGGAATGCATTGCGGCTATGTCTCGATCGCCGCTGTCAGGGCATGCAAATCGTCTACAAGTCGACCCGTTCGGCCGGCGGCCGGGGGTATTCGGGGCTAGGAATTGATCATGCGCATTGTCGTTCTGCCGGGTGACGGCATCGGGCCGGAGATCGCCGCCGCGACATCGAATGTGCTGCGGGCCGCGTCCGAGCGTTTCCAGCTCAACGTCCAGACCGAGGAGCACGCGGTGGGTCACGCCAGCCTGGAGCAATTCGGCTCGACAGTTCGGCCGGGACTCCTGGAAATCGTGCGGGCCGCGGACGGGCTGATTCTCGGACCCGCCGCCACCTTTGACTTCAAGGACGAGCAGAGCGGCGAGATCAACCCGTCCAAATATTTCCGCAAAAACCTCGATCTGTTTGCCAATGTGCGGCCGGCGCGAACCTATCCGGGCCTGCCCAACCGGCTCGGGGCGTTTGACCTTGTGGTGGTGCGGGAGAATACCGAAGGTTTCTACGCCGATCGCAACATGGAACAGGGCAACAGCGAACTGCTGGTCACGCCGGATGTCGTGATCTCGCTTCGCCGCATCACGAGGCACTGCTGCGAGCGAATTGCGCAGGCGGCGTGTCAGTTGGCGATGAAAAGGCGCAAGCACCTCACCATCGTTCACAAGGCCAATGTGCTGAAGATCGGCGACGGCATGTTTCTCGACATCTGCCGGGAGGCGGCGCGCGCCTATCCAGGCCTGGTCGTCGATGACATCCTGGTCGACGCCATGATGGCGCATGTGGTGCGCCAGCCGGATCGGTTCGACGTCATCGTGGCCACCAACATGTTCGGCGACATTCTCTCGGACCTGACCGCCGAACTCTCAGGCAGCCTTGGCCTCGGCGGTTCGCTCAATGTCGGAACAAAACACGCGATGGCCCAGGCCGCGCACGGCTCCGCGCCTGATATCGCCGGGCGGGATGTCGCCAATCCATTCTCGCTGATTTTGTCGACGGCGCTGCTGCTGGCCTGGCATGGCGAGCGTTCCGGTGCCGCGCGATACGAATCGGCCGCTCGCGCCATTGAGCATGCGGTGGAGACCGCGATAAAGAGCGGCCGCGCCACCAAAGACGTCGGCGGCACGCTCGGCACCGCCGCGACCGGCCAGGCGATCGTCGACATTCTGCAAGCCGACGCGGCTTAAGCTCATCAGGGGTTACGCAGCCTCGAGGGTCGCGAGCGGCTCGTTCCAGGCGTCGTGGCCATAGACCCAGTCCGGATCGGTGCGGGTCTTGAGCCAGGTATTGGTGCGCGAGCTCAGTTGAACCCGCGAGGTCCGGGGCTTGCGGGTCGCCTCGAAGCGGCGGAAGGCGGCCTCGACGCCGTCACGATCGACGCCTTCGAGGCAACGCGACAGCACGGCGGCATCCTCGATCGCCATCGCTGCGCCCTGCGCCATATAGGGCGTCATGGGATGGCAGGCGTCACCCAGCAGGGTGACATTGCCTTGGCCCCAATGTGCCTGCGGATCGCGGTCGACCAGCGCCCATTTGTGAACCGACGGGCAGGCGGCCAGCACCTGGCGCACCTGCGGATGGAAAGCGTCGAAGGCCTTACGCAGTTCGCCAACGTCGCCCATCGCCGACCAGGACTCGACGGTAAATCCCGGTTCGGGCTGGCTGGTGACGAAATAGACCTCGCTGCGATCCGGCTTGACGTAATAAATCACGATGTGACGATCCGGCCCCCACCATTTGGTGCAGTCGTCGATCTGATATCCGTTCAGCAGCGCCGCCGGAAATACCGTGCGGTAGGCGATCCGGCCGGTGAAGTTGGGTTCATCCTTGCCGAACAATCGTTCCTTGACGAAGGAATGAACGCCGTCGGACGCCACCACCGCGTCGGCTTCGATCGATTGTCCGTTCGCGAAGGTCAGCTTCACGCCGCGGTCGGGACCTTGATCGATGCCGGTGACGCGGTGGTCGAGATGAATCAGCTCAGGCGGCACGGCGCTGGCGAGCGCCGAATGAAGGTCGCCGCGGTGGCCGAGCAGATAGGGCGCGCCGTAGCGCGCTTCTGCCGTCTCGCCGAAGATCATGTCGAAGCGCACGTCGCCGCTGTCGTATTCCCGGTTGTTCCAGGAGCGCGGATAAAACGCGCTGGCGCGCATCAGGGGCTCGAGACCGAAGCCGCGCAGCACCTTCATGGCATTGCAGCCGATCTGGATGCCGGCGCCGAGCCGGGCGAATTTCGACGCCTGCTCGTAAACGTTGACGGTTATGCCGGCCCGGTGCAACGCGGCGGCGGTCGCCAGGCCGCCCATGCCCCCTCCAACAACCGCAACGGAGAGTTTTGTCATATCGCGACCTCGTGGGGTTGTTTACATGCAGCTTCGACGGTCCGCGCGCATTATCCAACGGGATTGTATTTGTTCGCAAAGGAATAATCCCGACCAGCCGCGCATGCCCGCATCGACAAGGTTGCGGTAGACGCCGGGTGTACCATGCGGCAAGGTAAGGCGAACCCAAGACCAAGATTTTGGGGCATGGATCTGGGGGATGCGATGTCAGGGAATCATTCATCTGGAATAGCGGGCGTGAACCGCCGCACGCTGCTCTCCGGCACGGCCGCATTGTTGGCGGCCCCGTTCGTGCTTTCGTCCGCGAGGGCAGAGGCGCCTGCGGTCAATGTCGGGGTCATCATGCCGCTGTCGGGGGCGAATGCTCAATTTGGCATCAATGCCCGCAACGGCATCGAGCTCGTCGCCGATGAAATCAACGCGGCCGGCGGCATCGCCGAGCTTGGCGGCGCCAAGATCAATCTGATCGTGGCGGATGCGACCTCGACGCCGACCACCGCGGGCAACGTCGCCCAACGGCTCATTACCCAGCAGGACATGACGGCGGTGCTCGGCGCCTTCGTGTCGTCGCTGACGATCGCGATCTCGGAAGTCACGGAACGGCGTGATATCCCGCTGTTGACGATGTCGTTCGCCGATCAGATCACCGGGCGTGGCTACAGGAATATCTTTCAGGTGGTCGCGAAAGCCTCCGTGATCGGCAAGGCGCAGTTCGAGTACACCGCCGCCATCGCGCAGGCCGCCGGTACCAAAATCGAAAAGATCGCCATCATGTACGAGGACACGGCCTATGGCACCGCGCAGGCCAACGGCCTGCGCGCCGGCGCCAAGGCCGCCAATGTCGACATCGTCATGGACGACGCCTATCCCTTGGGGATCACCGATACGACGCCGTTGATCAACAAACTCAGGGGATCCGGGGCGCAGGCGGTTTTCCCGGTCTCGTATCTCAACGATAGCCTGCTGATCATCCGCACCATGCGCCAACAGAAGTTGACCATTCCGGCGATCGGCGGCGCGGCCGGCTACGTGATCCCGGATTTCGAAAAGGGGCTCGGCGAGTTCGCCGAGAACGTGCTGTCGATCGACACCTCGAACTACGACCTCGCGCCTGAATTGACCGACCGCTTCCGCAAGCGCTACGGATATTTCATGGTGCACGAAGCGCTCGAGCATGCGGTTTGCCTCGAGGTGCTGGTGCAGGCGATCAGGAAGGCCAAATCGGCGAACGCCGAAGCCGTTGCCGCCGCACTTCGCGGCGCCAAATTCACCGGCGGCTGGATCAACGGCATGACCGGCGGCGCGGTGCAATTCGACCAGACCGGATTGAACGTGCTCTCGGTGCCGCTGATGGTGCAGTGGCGCGGCAAGGACATCGTTACCGTCTGGCCCAAGGACATCGCCAAGAGTCCGCCGGTCTGGCGATCCTGAACGGCGACCGGCGCCAACCGACGTGTCCTTGCTCCAGGCCATTATCGACGGGCTCCTGATCGGCGGCGTCTATGCGGTGATCTCGATCGGCCTCACGCTGGTGTACGGCGTAATGGGCATCGTGAATTTCGCGCAGGCGGAATTTCTCACCATCGGCATGTTCGTCGCCTGGTTCGCCTGGGCCTTTCTCGGGCTCGATCCGGTGCTGGCCGCGCCGCTGTCGTTCGCGGTCGCGTTCGGACTGGGCTGGCTGGTGCAGGGGCAATTGATCGCGCGGGTTCTGAAAGCGCCGTCGGTCGCGCAGATCTTCCTCACGGTCGGGCTGTTGATTGTGATCGAAAACGGATCGCTGCTGCTGTTCGGCTCGCAGTTTCGTTCGGTCACGACCTCCTATCAAACCATGTCTTTGTCATTGGGTCCGCTGTTCATCAGCGTGCCCTATCTGATCGCCTTCGCGATGTCGCTGGCCTGTGGTGTGGCGCTGTGGTGGTTCATGCGCGCCAGCTGGTTCGGCCGCGCGATGCGCGCGACCGCGCAGAATCCGGCGGCGGCGCAGTTGATGGGGATCGATACTGGTTTGATGTACAAGATCGCCTTCGCGCTCGGGGTCGGACTGACCGCCTTCGGCGGCGCGGTGATCCTGCCCTATGTGACGGTATTTCCCGGGGTCGGCGGCCAGTTCGTGGTGTTGATGTTCACGGTCGTCGTGCTGGGCGGGCTCGGCAGCATTGCCGGTGCCGTCGTCGGCGGCTTGACGGTCGGCGTGATCCAGGCGCTGTCGTCGCTGTTCTTTCCGATTCAGTTGCAGAACCTGGTGCTGTTCATCGTCTTCATCCTGGTGCTGGCGGTTCGCCCGCAAGGCCTGATCGGAGCTAACAGGTGAAACGTTGCCTCCCGCTGGCGCTTGTGATCGCGGCCGCAGCCTTGTTGCCGCTGCTGCTCGATCCGCGCGGATACTGGATCCGGGTCCTGACCTTCACGCTGCTGTTCGCGGCGATGGCGCAGGCCTGGAACATCGTCGGCGGCCTCGCCAACCAGACCTCGCTCGGGCACGCCGCGTTCTTCGGTATCGGCGCCTATACCTCCACCGTGCTGTTGCTGAAGTTTGGCATCAGTCCGTGGCTGGGCATGCTGGCGGGCGGCGCGCTCGGCGGCGTCGCGGCGCTGGTGATCGCTGTTCCGACGATGCGGCTGCAGGGGCATTATTTCGCGCTGGCGACGCTGGCGTTCGGCGAGGTGATGCGCGTGATTGCGAATGTGTGGACGTCGCTGACGGGAGGTCCGGGCGGGCTATCCGTGCCGTTCGTGCCGCCGAGTTTTGCCGCCTATTCGTTCAAGCTGTTGCGTCCGCACGCTTATATCGCATTGGTGGCGCTGATCGCGGTGACGGTGATTTTCGAGATTATCCGGCGCGGCGCGATGGGATATCGATTACGCGCGATCAAGGAGAACGCGCCGGCCGCCGAAGTCATCGGCATCGATACGACGAAGGTAAAACTGCAGGCCGCAGTGATTTCGGGCGTGCTGGTCGCGATGCTGGGAACGCTCTATGCGCAGATTGCGGTGTTCTTCGACCCCGACACGGTGTTCGGGATCGCCAGCATTTCGATCCGCATCGCGTTGATCGCGATCATCGGCGGCGTCGGAACCGCGGCCGGGCCGATCCTCGGCGCCTTCTTCATCATCCCGCTTGAGGAGATCATGAATGCATGGCTGTCGTCGCGCGCCGCCGGATTGTCGCAGCTCGTGTTCGGCATCATCCTGATCGGCGTCATTCTGTGGCAGCCACGCGGCTTCATCACCGTGATCGACGCATTGCGGGCGCGGCTGTCGCGCAAGGTGAAGCCATGACAGCGGAAGCCATGACAGTGCTCGATATCCGCGGCATATCGCGCCGGTTCGGCGGCCTGCAGGCGCTTTCCGGCGTGAGCTTTTCCGTGAATAAAGGCGAGATCGTTGGCGTGATCGGCCCCAATGGCGCCGGCAAGACCACGCTGTTCAGCACATTGGTGGGGCTCATTCGACCCGACAGCGGCACCATCACGCTTGATGGAAAAAACCTCGCGGGTCTGAAGCCGCACCGGGTCGCGGCGCTCGGCATGACCAAAACCTTTCAGAACGTCGCATTGTTCGCCGAGAGTTCGGTGCTGGATAACGTGCTGACGGCCGGCCTGCTGCGCCACGGCGTGGAGGCCGCCCGCAGCGAGGCGCTCAACTGTCTCGATCGTGTCGGCTTGCGCGCGGTGGCGCACAAGCAGGCTGGCGATCTGTCGTTTCCGGAACGCGCCCGGGTCGAACTCGCCCGCGCGCTCTGCACCGCGCCGAAGGTGCTGCTGCTGGACGAGGTGATGGCGGCGCTCAATCATTCCGAGATGCAGGAGATCATGGCGCTCATTCGTTCGCTGCGCCGGGATGGCGTCACGCTTCTGATCGTCGAGCACCACATGCGCGCGATCATGAATGTCTGCGACCGCATCATGGTTCTGAACTTCGGCCGGCTGTTGGCCGATGGCACGCCCGAACAGGTCGCCCATGATCCTGAGGTCATTGAGGCCTATCTCGGCCGATCGCTTGAGAAGCGCCGATGAGTTTGCCGCTGCTCGACATCAGGCAGTTGAAGGCCAGCTACGGCGAGGCGGAGGTGCTGCACGGCATTGATCTCGTGGTTCTGCAAGGCGAGTTCGTCTGCATCATCGGGGCCAACACGGCGGGCAAGAGCACGATTTTGCGGTCGATCTCCCGGCTGGTGCCAAAGTCCAGTGGAACCATTCGCTTCGGTGAGGTTGATCTCACCAAGCTTGCATCACATGACATTCCGGCGCTCGGCATCGCCCATGTTCCGGAGGGACGCCAGATCTTTCCGGAGATGACGGTGGAGGAAAATCTCCTGCTCGGCGCCTTCACCGCGCGCAAGGCCACCGATTTGCCGGTGCGAATTGCAGACGTGCTGGATCTGTTTCCGCGCCTGCGCGAGCGCTACGGCCAGCTGGCGGGAACGCTGTCGGGCGGCGAACAGCAGATGGTCGCGGTCGGACGGGCCTTGATGCTGCGGCCGAAATTGTTGCTGCTTGACGAGCCGAGCCATGGTCTGGCACCGAAAGTCGTCGAGGAAATGCACGAGGCGTTCAAGATCATTCACGGCCGCGGCACGTCGATCCTCTTGGTAGAGCAGAATGTCGAACTGGCGCTCGAAGTGGCGACGCGGGGCTATGTGCTGGAAAGCGGCGTCGTGACCCTGGAGGGAAGTGCGGCGGAGTTGCATGCGAACCCGGCGGTGGTCACGGCCTATCTCGGGCTATGACGGGATCGAGGTTTCGCTTGTTCCGGGCGCGCCGGAACCAAGACCCAGGCTTTCGTAAATCCGCCTGGCATAGGCGCCGAATTCATCGGTGGTCTTGATCGGCAGCGCGCGTGGAAACGGCAGATCGATCGGGAAATATTCCGCCATTCGGGCCGGGCCCGACGTGAGCACGGCGCAATGCGAGGCGAGGAATACCGCTTCCTGGATACTGTGTGTGACAAAGATGATGGTCTTGCCGCTCTCGCGCCAGATCCGCAGCATTTCAAGGTTCATCTGCTCGCGGGTCAGGGCGTCGAGCGCGCCGAACGGCTCATCCATCAGGATCAGCTTGGGGTCGTGGATAAAGGCGCGCGCGATCGCGGTGCGCTGCTGCATTCCGCCGGACAATTGCTGCGGATATTTGTCCTCATGGCCGGCAAGCCCGACCAGATGGAGCAGTTCGCGCGCGCGGGTCCGGGCCGCCTTGATCGGCAGGCCGACGATCTCGGCCGGCAACAGGACATTGTCGAAGATGGTCCGCCATTTCAGCAGCAATGGCTGCTGAAACACCATGCCGATGTCGCGCCCGGGATCGAACGGCGTGCGCGCGTTGCCGATCTGGACGGTGCCGCCGTCGGCGTCGTGAAGCCCGGCGAGTATCTTCACCACGGTGGTCTTGCCGCAGCCGGACGGGCCCACCAGCGAGATCAATTCACCCTCCTGCACATCCATGGTGACGTCGGAGACGGCCAGGAATTCCTTACCCTGCGAGCGATAGACCTTGCGGACGTTGCGCAGCCGGATGAAGGGTTGGTCAGGCGCCGTCATGCGAGCCATTTGTCGAGGTTGGCGCCGACGAAATCGTCGTCGCTGAGATCGGCGTGCTCGTTGCAGACCCGGTCGATCTCCTCGATCTGGCCCGGGCTCAGGCCCTCGGCCGGATCGAGGCACCAGATTCCGTCCAGCAGCCCTTGCCGCCGCAGCACCTCGTGACAGCCGGCGATGCAGCCGTGAAAATCATGGATGACATCGAAGAAGGCGCTGTTGCAGTCGGTGACGCGGGCGTCGAGCGCCAGCAGGTCTGATGGTACGGTGGCCTTGTTGCGCGCGGCCCGGCACATTTCGAACTGCCTGACCGCGCTCGCGGTCCACACCGACCAATGCCCGAGCAGGCCGCCACGGAAATAAGTCCTCGTCGTGACGCCGCGGTCGCGCAAATCGAACGGCAGCACAAGGTCGAGCAGGATATGGTCGTCGTTGCCGGTATAGAGCGCCACGCGATCGAGGGCGCCCGCGGCGGCGACACCGCGCAGGACGTCGAGCGTCCGGTAGCGATTGAACGGCGCGATCTTGATGGCGATCACGTTGTCGATCGCAGCAAACCGGCGCCAGAAATCCGCGCTGAGGATGACGCCGCCGACCGCCGGCTGCAGATAAAACCCGACCAGCGGAATTTCACGCGCCACCGCCGTGCAATGGTCGATGATTTCATGTTCGGAAGCGGATTTCATCGCGGCCAGACTGAGCAGTCCGGCGTGATAGCCGATGCCGCGCGCAATCTCGGCCTCCGCAACAGCTTGCCGTGTTGGCCCGGCCAGACCGGCGACCAGGGCCAGCGGCCGCTTGGTCCAGCCTACCGCCGTCTCCGCAGCCAGTTCCAGTACCGGCCGGTACAGGCCGGCCTCGCGGATCGCGAACTGCGTGGTGTGGACGCCAACCGCAAGGCCGCCGGCACCGGCGTCGATATAGTAACGGGTCAGCGCGCGTTGATGGATGCTGTCGAGCGCGCGATTGGCATCGAGCGCCAGCGGATGCGCCGGGATCACCGTGCCCTCAGCGATCAGGCGCCGCACCCCGGCTTCGATCTTGCTATGATGCATGGCGTTAATCCCTATCCATATTCGGGGCCGGCGACAGCGAAAGGCAGTTCCGCAGGCGGGTTTGTCGCGCGTCCGAATCGCATGCGCTGAAACGGCCGCTCGATGGTCCACCCCATCTGCGTCAGACCCTTCAAAAAGGCGTCCTGGTTTGCTACCGCGTCAATCAGCAAGGGGCCGGTCTCGAGGGCCGCAATGTCGCCCACCATGGCGAGGGCACGCACCGGGCTGTCCGCAAACAGCGGACCGATGTGACGGGCGGTGCGGCCGTCGCGGATCAGCGCCATCGCGTCGCCACTCGATACCAGCCGTGAGCCCGGGCGTCCCTCGAGTTCGCGCAGCAAATCGCGGCGATCAAAACCCATGGCGCTGATGTCGCAGGTGATGAATTCGGTGAGGTGACCGGAAGGCAGTGGTGCCGCGCCTGCCGAGGTCGAACCAGGTTCAAGGCGAAGCCGTCGCAGCTGAATGGTCGGCGAAAATCCCAGCGGTCCATACACGGCGGCGCCGGCGGACGTGGCATCGAGCCACGCGGTGAGGCCCAGTTTGGTCGCGGTATCGAGGCAAGTATCGACCAGTTTGGTGGCGAGACCGCGCCGCCGCCAGCTTTCGGTCACCAGCACCATGCTGATCCAGGCATTCCCGGATGAATAGGGCAACAACGCTGCGGTCGCGATCAGGCGGCCGCCCTTGTCGCGCACGCCGAACACGGTTCCCTTGCTGAGGAAATAGCGCCAGTCCGCCTCGTTCTGATTCCAGTGGGCTTCCGCCGAAAGCGCCAGTCCGGCAATGGCATCATCGGGGCCGAGCGCCACGATTTTGATCTGATCAATATCGGCCATCGCGCACCTCATATTTGGTGGGCTTGCCGAGGCTCGGCATCGAGCGGGCGACCCAGTCCGCGGTCCAGGCGATCAATCGCCCGGTGTCGACAAGTGGCAAGCCGAACAGCTTGACCGCCTGCGATGTATCGGTCAGCCAGGCCGTCGGTTGCTCGGTGCCGATGATGACGGGCTCACGGCCGAGCCGCGCGCCGATTGTTGCTGCGAGGTCGCGTACGCTGAGAATCTCGTGACCGCTGACATTGATCGGCGAGGTCGGCGTATCGCAATGCGCGAGACACCTCAAGGCCTGCGCCGAAGCATCGCCTTGCCAGATGAAATTCACATGGCCGAGGCTGACATCGATCGGCTTGCCCCCGAGAATCCTGGTCGCGATGTCGTGCAGCACGCCGTAGCGCATGTCGATCGCGTAGTTCAGGCGGAACAACCGGCCGGGTGTCGAAAATTGGCGCGAGAAATATTCGAACATGCGCTCGCGCCCGACGCAGGATTGCGCGTATTCACCGGGCGGATCGGGCGGAACGGCCTCGCTGGCGCCTTTTCCGTTCACCGGCACGAAGGGATAGACGCAGCCGGTCGAGAACGCGACGATCCGCGATTTGGCGAAGGCCTGTGCGACCAGGGCAGGGACGTGGGCGTTCATCGCCCAGGTCAGCGACAGATCGCCCTCTGCGCCAAATTTGCGTCCGGCCATGAAGACAATGTTCGGTGCTTTCGGCAGCGATTTGATCGCGGCCTGATCGAGCAGATCGCACTGGATGGTCTCGATGCCACGGGACTTTAACCAGGCTTCGGTGCCGGCATCGCTGAACCGGGCAACGCCGATGATGCGGCGCTGGGGCAGGGCCGCCTTGGCCAATCCGGCCAGGGTCGGCCCCATCTTGCCGGCGACGCCGAGGATCATGATGTCACCGTCAACCTTCTGGAGGTCGTCGATCAGCGGCTGGCTCGGGCGGCACAGGAGGTCGTCGAGCGATGCGACGTCAGGAATGATGTCCGGCAGCGTGTCGTGCGTGAGCAGCATGTTTGTTCCCTGATCGATTTATTGCAGCCGCACGTCCCTGACCACGAACAGCCATTCGAGGCCAAGCACCAGGCCGTAAAGCCCCACGCCCAGCAACGTCAGCAGCACGACCGCCATCACCATGGCCGGCGTATCGAGCGAGGACTGCACCTGGATCATGAGATAGCCGAGCCCGCGTTCGGAGGCGATGAACTCGCCGACGATGGCGCCGGCGACGGCAAGGATGGCGCCGACCTTCATGCCGGAAAACACGTATGGCAGCGCGCCCGGCAACTGGATCTTGCGAAACAAAGTCCAGCGCGAGCCGCGCAGCGATTTCACGAGATCGAGCAGGTCCGGTTCAACCTCGCTCAACCCGCGCGATGTCGTCAGCAGGATCGGAAAGAAGCAGATGCTGAATGCGATCAGGATATTCGGAATGATTCCATAGCTGAACCAGACGATGAACAGCGGACCGAGCGCCACTTTCGGAATCATGTTCAGGGTCACGAACAGCGGCAGCAACAGCAGGCTCAGCAGCGGCGACCAGCAGAAAAATACCGCAAGCATCACGCCGACCAATGCGCCAAGGCAGAAGCCGCCGAGGATCTCCACGGATGTAACGGCGAGGTTGGACAGCCACGCGTATTTCGCCGACGTCAGCGTGGCCAGCGTCGCCAGCGGCGAGGGCAGGATGAATTTGGGCACGTGAAACGCGTCGACCAGGACCTGCCAGAGCACGATCACGGCCAGATGCACGATCAGGATGATCGCAAGGGATCGGACTGACCGCATTCCGTCGCTGGCCAATGTGTGCTCTCGCCCGGTTGCGCTCCGGCCTTCCGGCGAGAGCGGGTTGGCCCAAATCTACCGTGGCGGCGCCCAGCTTTCAACCGGTTGGTTGATTAAATACGGGTTTCCTCGTCATTGCGAGCCAACGGATCGCGCGAATGCGCGCGCCCGATGATAAACCCACTCCGTCATTCCGGGATGGTGCGTAAGCACCAGACCTCAGATGCGCAATTGCGCATCGGGGAATCTCGAGATTCCGGGTTCGATGCTTTGCATCGCCCCGGAATGACCGAGTGAGGTTGCTTCGTCGCTTCCGCCTTCGCTCGTTGAGCTACGGCGGACAAGTCGCTCCTCGCAATGACGGGGAACATCAAGGCCGCAAGGCGTTCATGACCAGGTCGACCACGTGTTTGCGGCGGGCGCGCTTGGCGTCCGCGCTGCCCAGGTCCCGGCCGAAAATCGCCGACAGGGTTGGCGTGTTCGAGAAGAAGAAGTAGCTGAGGCCCGCGATCGAAATATAGAGGTGCACCGGATTGACCCCCTTGCGAAAGGTGCCGGCCCGCACGCCCTCTCTAAGAATTTTCGAGACCATGCTGACCAGGGGCGAGTGCATGTCCTCGAGCTTCGACGAGGCGCGTACGTGCCTGGCGCCATTGCGGTTCTCGTCATTGAGCAGGACGATGAAATCGGGATGCCGTGCCAGATGATCGAACGAACTCTCGATCAACTTCTTGATGGCGCGTTCGGGAGGCAACCCCGTGAGGTTGAGCTTGCGCTCCTGGGCGCGGATTTCCTCATAGACCCATTCGAGCACGGCGAGATACAGCGCGTCCTTGTCGCCAAAATAATGATACACCAGTTGCTTGTTGACGCCGGCGCGCAGCGCGATCTCGTCGACCCTCGCGCCGGCGAGGCCGCTCCTGGCGAATTCGTGCCGGGCCGCGGTCAGGAGCTTGTTGCGGGTGGCGACGGGATCGCGCCGCTGCCGTTTGGTAGCGTTCTTCACACCAGTCGCGCGTCGTTCAGCCATTTCCAACCAGACAGTTGACAAGTCGACCCGTCCCTTGTTGCATTGGTAGACCTGCCGCCGCGCCACGACAAGGCCATCTGGCCGGTCGGCGATCAGCCGCACGGCAACGACGCCGCCGCACGACAAGGAGAGCGCCGCCATGAAGGGTCTGAGGATTGCCGGATTGGCGCTGGCGCTGCTGGCGCCCTCATTCGCAGCCGGTGCAGGCGAGTCCGTCAACTTGATTCTGAACTGGACGCCGACCGCGGATCATTCGCCGTTCTATTACGCCAAGGCGCAGGGCTGGTACGAGAAGGCCGGTATCGATCTCACTATCGAGGTCGGCAAGGGGTCCGGGGTTTCGTCGCTGAAGGTCGGTTCCGGCGGCTCACCGTTCGGTATCGCCGACCTCGCGACCATGCTGGTGGCGCGCGGCAAGGGCGCCGACGTTGTGGCGCTGATGAGCATCTACGCCAATACCGGTCAGACATTTTACTGGCTGAAGAGCTATGGCATCAGCGGCGCCAGGGACTTTCCCGGTCACAAGATCGGCAATCCCCCCGGCGATGCCTCGCGGGTGATGTGGCCGGCGTTCGCCAAGGCCGCTGGAATAGCACCCGATGCGGTGAGCTTCGTCAATGTCGGACCGACCGCCAAAATCGCGGCGCTGAAAAGCCATACGGTCGATATCATCAGCGATTTCTACAACGAGCATGATTTGAAGGCGATCGAGTTCGGCAGCGATCTGGGCTTCGTCAACTGGAAGGACATCGGCCTCAATCCATACGGCAATTCATTGATCGTCAACGGCGCGTTTCTCGAGAAAAATCCGAAACTGGTCGAGGATTTCGTCCGGATCACCCAGAGGGCCTATGCCGCCTGCGTCGCCGACGTCACGCCCTGCCTGAAAGCGCTGCTCGATCAGGTGTCCGGCCTCGACAGAGAGAACCAGGAGCGTCAGTGGGAACGCATCAAATTTCTGATGACCGACGACTTCACCACGACCAGGGCGCTTGGCTGGATCGATGCCGAGCGGATGAAGAAGGATTACGAACTGGTGCAGACCTATCTCGGCATGGAAAAGCCGTTTGCGGTGGAAAGCGCATTTACGACGAAACTGCTCGACACATCGGTCAAGATGGACGCCGGCAAGGTCGGGAAGTGAAATAAAGCCGCTTGATGGACGTGCGCGCAAAAGCGAATTTGTCGAACCGGATCAAGCTGTTTCTACCTGTCCAGTCCTATCGCTAAAAATAAATCCCTTCGCGGCTACCCCAAATCACTTCCATATTTCCCGCCATCCTGTCCCACTTGAGGGGCGTTTCGCGATCGTCACGGACGTTGGGAACGGGATGCGGTGGACGCGGGTGGCGCCCTTGACGAAAGGCGCTGACGTGGACGGCGAAGTCGTGTGGTCCTGACGCCTCGACGCTGGCGTTCAAGTTGGCGGAAAGTATTCCGCTGATGACGGTGACAACAAAGCCCGATCACCGGGGAGAGCGCGAAGGAAACCGTTAAAACCATTGCGTGCGGGAATGCCGGGTGTTCCGGTGTACCTGTGGCTTCTACCCCTGTGCTTTTTTGTTGCACAGGGGGCTGCGGGTGCGCCAGGCACCCGGCATTCCCCACGCCCTCTATTTCCGGGGCGAATAGTTCTTGCACAACTTCGGGCGCATCGCGCCGCGAGAGGGTGGAGGTGTGTGAAATTTACCCGTCATTCCGGGGCGATGCGAAGCATCGAACCTCAGATGCGCAATCGCGCATCGGGGAATCTCGAGATTCCGGGTCCGGTGCTAACGCACCATCCCGGAATGACGGGTTTAACCTCTTGGCTGTTTGAAATTTGAATACGTAGCGATGCATTAACGGCGGGCGCGTCCACACTCCGTCGTCATCGCCCGCGAAAGCGGGCGATCCAGTATTCCGAGGCGCCAGTGATGGAATCGAGAAGCTGCGGCGTACTGGATACTCCGCTTTCGCGGAGTACGACGGTCCTTGGGACCTTGTCGAGGCAGTTACCGCATCAAATCCCCAGATACGCCGCCTGAACCTGCTTGTTGTTGGCCAGTTCGGCGCTGGTGCCCTGCAGGGTCACGCTGCCGCTTTCCAGCACATAGGCGCGCTGAACCAGCGACAGCGCGCGGCTGACATTTTGTTCTACCAGCAGAATCGCAGTCCCCATCTTGTGGATTTCGCCGATCTTCTCGAAGGTCACGTCGGTCATGACAGGGGCGAGGCCCAGCGAGGGTTCGTCGAGCATCAAGAGCCGCGGCTTGAGCATCAGGCCGCGGCCCACCGCCAGCATCTGCTGCTCGCCGCCGCTCATGGTGCCGGCCAACTGTCTTTTGCGGTCGGCGAGCCTTGGAAAGATGCTGTAGACCAGATCGAGCGTATGGCTGCGGTCGGCTTTTGCCTTGGGAACGTAAGCGCCGATCTCAAGATTTTCCTGCACGGTCATTTCAGGGAATACCTGACGTCCTTCCGGCACGTGGGCGATTCCCAATTCCGGAATCCGGTGTGGCGGCAATGTCGCGAGGTCGACGCCCGCAAAGGTGATCGTGCCCGACGACATCTTCACCAGATGTGAAATGGCGCGCAACGTGGTGCTCTTGCCGGCCCCGTTGGCGCCGAGCAGGCCGACGGCTTCGCCCTCGCCGATCTCGATGCTGACGTTATGAATGGCGGGAACCGAGCCATAACTGGCGCTCACACCGGCTAGCTTCAGCACTAACTCGCTCCCGATGTTGCCGGATGGACGTAGGAGCCCAGATAGGCGCGAACTACTTCCGGATTTTCGACGATCTGCTTGGGCGTGCCTTCCGCGATCTTCTGGCCGTGATCGAGCACCACGATATGGCGGGCGACGGCCATGATGGCGCGCATCACGTGTTCGACGATCACGATGGTCAGACCGCGCTGCGACAGCTTTCCGATCAAGGCCACCGCCTGATCGATTTCGGAAGGATTGAGCCCGGCCATGACTTCATCGAGCAGCAGAAGCCGGGGCTGCGTCGCCAGCGCGCGCGCCATCTCTAACCGGCGCTGATCGATGGTGGTCAGATCCTTGGCCGCGGTTTTCTCCCGGGCTGAAAGGCCGACGAATTCGATCGCTTCGCGGGCCTTCTCGCGCGCCACCGCGGCATGCTTGTCGCGCAGGAACGCGCCGGTCATGACGTTGTCGAGCACGGTCATGGCGCCGAACGGTTTTGCCACCTGGAAGGTGCGCGCCAGGCCGTGGGCGCAGATGTCGTGGGGTTTTAATCCGGTTATATCCAGCCCAAAGGCCGAAACCGAACCGGAGTCCGGCCGGTGAAAGCCGGTGATGAGGTTGAAGCTGGTGGTCTTGCCGGCGCCGTTGGGTCCGATCAGCGCCACGGTTTCGTTTTCCTGCACCGTGAAGCTGACGTCCTGCACGGCGCGCAGGCCCCCGAACCGCTTGCTGAGACCGCGAATGACCAGCGCCTGTGTCATGAGATGGCCCTCACGCCCGCGCCGGTTTGCGGCTGGCGAAGCGTTGCCAGGCTTCGCGCATCATTCCCATCAGCCCGGTCGGTCGCCACAGGATCACGGCCATCAGGATCAGGCTGTACACGGTCAATTGCACGCCGCCGATCGAGCCGCCGAGCCAGCTTTGCAGCAGCGTCGATGTGGTCTCCAAAAGAATGGTGCCGATCACCGGGCCCCATAACGTCCCGATGCCGCCGACGATCGATACCAGCGCCGCCTCGATCGAGATGTTGAAGCTGAACGCGGTCGCCGGGTCGATGAAGTAGATGTATTGCGTGTAGAACGTTCCGGCCAGCGCGGTGAGAAAGGAACTGATCAGGTAGATGTCGCGCTTGATCCTTGGCGCGTTGACGCCGATCGCTTCGGCGGCGTCTTCATCCTCGCCGATGGCGACGAGGTAATAGCCCATCCAGGATCGCTCGATCAGGTAGGTGATCGCAAGTCCGAGCGCGAGCAGGCCGAGCGCGACATAGTAGTAGGCCGACTTGGTCTCGAATTGCATCATCAGCGGCGCGCTGCCGAGATTGGGAATGGTGGTGCCCTCGGCACCCCAGGCCAGATCGCGGAATTTGAGGAAAATCAACATCAGCGCCTGCGCCGTTGCGATAGTGGCGATGGTGAAATACGGGCCGCGCAGCCGGAAGCACAGCCAGCCGATCGGCAGGCTCGCCAGCATCGCGACCAGGCCGCCGGCAATCATCCCGATCCACGGCGAGATGCCGAAATCGATCTGCAGAATGGTCGAGGTGTAGGCGCCGAGTCCGAAATAGGCGGCATGCCCCAGCGAAAGCTGCTTGGCGTAACCGCCCATCAGGTTCCAGGCGACGCCGATGAAGGAGAACAACAGGATCCGGATGAAGATGTCGATCGCAAACGAGCTCCTGACGACCAACGGCAAAGCGATGACGACGGCGATGCCGACCGCCAGCCAGAGCAGGCTTTGTATGCGTCCGGTCATTATCGCGCTCTCCCGCCGCCGAGTCCGGTCGGCTTGAAGGCGAGCGTCAACAGCAGCATCGCGAACACCACGATCAATCCGGAGTCGGCGCCGACGAATTGAATGCCGAGGGATTCGGCGACCCCCATCATCAGGCTGGCGACCAGCGCGCCGATCACATTGCCCAACGTCCCCAGCACCACCGCGACAAAGGCCATCAGCACGAACACCTGCCCGACAAACGGATAGGCCGAATAGAACGGCATCAACAGCGAACCGGCCGCGCCCGCCAGCGCCAGCGCAATGCCAAGGGCGACGCAAAAAACCCGATTGGGATTGATCCCCATCAGCGTCGCCACGTCACGGTTCTGGGCCGCCGCGCGCATCGCCTTGCCCAAATCGGTGGTGTGCAGGAAGACCCAGAGCGCGCCGCTCAGCACCATCGCCACCACAAAGGCGATCAGTTTCGCCACCGGGATGTACAGTCCGCCGATATGAAAAGCCTCGTCCGAATAGGAGGTGTGAACCGTGCGATAATTGGCCGAGAACAGCATCAGCGCGAGATTCAGCAATAAAAGCGATAGCGCAAAGGTCAGGAAGATCTGCGGCATGTCGTTGGGTCCGAGAACCCTGCGGATCAGAAAATGCTGGACCAGGACGCCGATCACGAACAGCACCGGCATCGACACGAACAGCGACAGCAGGGGATCGATGCCGAACTGGTTGGCGAGAAAGAAGCTGATATACATCCCGATCATCACGAATTCGCCCTGGGCGAAATTGACGATCTTGACCACGCCGAAGATCAGCGTCACGCCGATGCTGACCAGCGCGTAGATACCGCCGATGAGCAGACCGTTGATGACGGCCTGGGCTACTGTCTCCCACATTTTCTTGACCGTCAGGTTTTCATCAACGGTGCGCGCCTGTCTTCCTCCGGGAAGACGCTCGCGAGATCGCCGTTCTGCCACTGCACCCCGACCGGATGGGCGTGGATGTTCTTGCCGTCGGGACCGAACTTGACCTTGCCGCCCGGACACATCGCGGCATAGCCGGAGGACACGTCGATCGCTGCGATGGCGTCGCGCACCTTCTGTGGATCGGTGGAGGCCGCCCGTTCGAGTGCATCGGCGATCATGAAGGTCTGCGCGACCAGGCCGCCGGCATATTCGAACAGGAATTCGCCGGTGCGCTTCTTGTATTCTGCGTTCACCTTTTCGGCGTTGGCGTCCATGTCGTGGTTCCAGTGCGCCACGCCTTGCAGGCCTTCCGCGAGTTTCCCGACATTCTTGTAGAAGTCCGGAATGACGAAACCGCCGGAGCCGCCGTTGATCGCGATATTGAGGCCCACTTGCTTGACGGTCCGCACGATCAGGATGAGGTCATTCAGATAGGAGACCGAGAACAGCGCGTTCGCGCCGGATGATTTGACCTTGTTGATCAGCGGGCTGGCGTCGGTGAACCCGGCCGAATAGGGCTCGAACAACACAATCTCGACGCCTTCGGCCGCGGCCTGCTCACGCAGACCATTGGAGGTCGAGGTTCCGAATGCGGTGTTCTCGAACACCACCGCGACTTTCGGCTTGTCGCTGACCAGCCGCGACATTCGCAACTGGGCCTGGGCAAACTGCGAAGCGCGGGCGAACGGCGTGAACGTATAGGTGTGCCCCTTGTTGAGCTGGTCGGAACTGGAGCCGGTCAGAAGCGGCACCTTGGCGCGCTCCGCGACTTCGCTTGCGATCAGCGTCAGCGCGCTGGCGAAGCAGCCGTGGATCGCCGACAGCTTGTTTCCGGTGATCAGCCGATCGGTCTCCGTGCGCGTCACGGTGGTATCGCTCTGCACGTCCGAGATGATGAGATTAAGTTTGGCGCCGCCGAGTGACTTGATCCCGCCGGCGTCGTTGACCATATCGGCCGCGAGCTTGGCGGCCGCGACGCAGCCGACGCCGATTTGCGCCATGCCGCCGGTGGTCGGGTAAAGCGCGCCGATGTTGACGGGATCAGCGGCCCAGCCGCGTAGTGGCACGGCGCCGAATGCCCCGGCCGCGAGGATGCCGCCTGTTTTCAGAAGAAATTCGCGGCGGCCTTGCCGCTTCAAAACAGCCCCGCCCAGGTCAGCTCGATGGCTGACGGAATCCCTGCAAGCTTTTTTCATGCCGTTTCCCCCTGGGCGATGGCGGTACAGGTTGTCGTCCGCCGGTTTTTTAAGATGCTAGCCCCGAGCACAATTGTTTACAATACTGTAATCGATATTATCTTCAGAATTGAAAACTATTTCGGGCTTGCTATGCTGCGGGCTGCGGCCGGACCGGCGGACACGCCGTCCAAATCGGGGAAATGATGACCGGAAAACCTTCCAGACAGGCGGCAGCTCGAACGTCTAAATCCCGTCCGATGCCGATATCGCCTGCGCGAGAACCGGCGGCGCTCATCATCGCCAAGCGGATCGAGGAGGACATAGTCCTCGGGCGGCGTCAACCGAGGGAGCGCCTGGTCGAGCAGGATCTTTGTGACCTGTTTCAGACTCATCGGGGCGACGTGAGGCTGGCCCTGTTCGAGCTTGAAAAGAAGGGCCTGGTGGAGCGCATCCCCAATCGCGGTGCGCTGGTTCGTGGATTAACCCCCGTTGAGGTGAGGGAAATCTACGCGGTTCGTGAAGAGCTGGAATTGATGGCGGTCCGCATCATCCCGTTTCCGGTTGGCCACAAGGATATCGAAAGGCTGGAAGAACTTCAAAGACAGCACAGCACAGCGGTTGCCGCGGGCGACCTCTTGACCGTCTTTTACAGCAATCTCAGTTTTCACCAGGTCTTGTTCGGTCTTTGCGGCAATGCCTGCCTGATCGAAACCATCGATCTGCTGGCGCAGAAGGTCTACGGCATCAGATCTTATGCCAATGCATTTCCAGAATCCCTTGATCGTGCCCGCCGCGACCACCTCGATATGATCAAGGCGCTTCGCGGTTCGCGTCGGGACGACCTGATGGCACTGACCCGACGCCACCTGAAGGCCTCGCCGGACGCCTATATAAAGGCTTACGAACGGCGCTTTGGCCGAGCCGATTTGGCGCCCGCGCACTAAGTTGGGAAGTCCGGAAATTGGAATATCCGGGCTGATCCCTCGGCAGCGCTATTCGGCGCTGCTCACCAGTTTGATGCGTGGCTCGGCGGCCTCCGTCAGGCTGCGGTAGGCCGCGAGATAGTCGAGCGCCATGCGTCGGGCGGTGAATCGCACCTCGAACTGTCGTCGGATCGCGTCACGTTTCAGTTGCGAGAGGCGTCCGACTGCGGAGACCGCACTGGTTTCATCCTCGACGATGAAGCCCGTCAAACCCTCGTCGATGATCTCGGCGACCGAACCACGGTTGTACGCAATGACCGGTGTGCCGCACGCCATGGCTTCAATCATGACGAGGCCGAACGGCTCCGGCCAGTCGATGGGAACGAGCAGTCCGATCGCGCCGCTGAGGAAGTCCGATTTTTCGTGATCGCCGATCTCGCCGATATATTCGACAAGCGGATGGTCGATCAGCGGACGCACGATCTCATCGTAATAATCTTGGTCGGCCCGGTCGACCTTGGCGGCGATCTTGAGCGGAATGCCGCATCGGATCGCGATTTTGATGGCTCGGTCCACGCCTTTTTCGGGCGCGATCCGGCCGAGCACGGCCAGGTAACTCGGAGTTCCCGGTCGCGGCGTCAGCAGTGTTTCCGGCATGCCGTGGTGGATGGTGCGGATCCAATTGGCCTGCGGCACCGGACGCCGCTGCGCGTTCGAGATCGAAATTACCGGCACGGAAGCGAAGGTAGTGAACACCGGTTGGTGCTCGGGCAGATCGAGCCTGCCGTGCAGGGTGGTTAGAAACGGAGTCGGCTGACGGTAGAATAGCGAGAATGGATAGTAGTCGAGATGAAAATGCAGAAAATCGAATTCTTCATCATCGCACTTTTGTCGAACGCGCTCCAGCATCACCATGTGCAGCGCATTGGGGTCGCGGACGGATCCGTCGAGGCGCAGCGCCTTCGGCCATGTCGCGTCAAGTTTCGCTGAGGTCCGGGAATCGCCGCTGGCGAACAGCGTAACGTCGTTTCCCAATGTGACCAGTTCCTCGGTCAACCAGTGTACTACCCGCTCGGTTCCGCCATAGAGTTTCGGGGGAACAGCCTCCGTCAGCGGAGCAACTTGCGCGATGCGCATCTATCCGTCTCCTCTTGTTGTCATACATGAAAGGGCCCCAATCAGGCAGTCGGCACCGGCATGCCGCAGAGGGAACGTTTCCGCATGTGCGAAGTTCCCCAGAGGATGCGCACTTCTTCCACAGGATGGTCTTGCTGATGCCATCACGCCCGATCAGGTTTTGGACGTGGTCCATGCTGCAAGATTTTCGCGCAGCAATAGCAGGACGGTGGGAACCGTAGAGCGGCGTCGGTCATTCAATCAGGCGGAACATATTGGGCCGGATTTTCTTGCCCTTAGCGGGATTTGCAGTCACATGGACACTCTTTCTGGATACGCCAATCGCCCGCTTCCATTCGTGCTGCGCTACCTCCGCCAGCGTCTGGCATCGCATATCGTCATCCTTGCCTCAGTTGTTGCCGCCGTTGCTTGTTCCGTAGGCACGCAATATGGCGTGAAATATCTGGTCGATGGTTTGTCGGCCGGACCGGCTCGCGCCGGCACCGTATGGCTGGCATTCGTTTTTCTCATGTCGCTGATCACCGCGGATAATTTTCTGTGGCGGGTCGCAAGCTGGACGGCGAGCTTCACCTTTGTCGGCGTGACCGGCGATTTGCGCCGCGACATTTTCCGTCATCTGACCGGCCACGCGCCGAGCTATTTCTCCGACCGGTTGCCGGGAATGCTGACCAGCCGCATCACCGCCACATCCAATGCCGTCTTCACGGTCGAAAACATGTTCGTCTGGAACGTGCTGCCGCCGTGTATCGCGACCGTTGCGGCCATCGCCCTGATTGGAACCGTGAGCCTGCCAATGTCGGCGGGGCTGGTTGTGATCGCCGGCGGAATGGTGATCGCGATGTTTCACCTGGCTGCGGCCGGCAAGCACTTGCACGACGACTTCGCGGACAAGGCTGCCGCCGTCGACGGCGAAATGGTCGATGTCATCAACAATATGCCGCTGGTCCGGGCGTTTTGCGGTCTCAGCTTCGAGCACGACCGGTTTGACGCCACCGTCAACCGGGAACTGACGGCGCGGGGACGCAGTTTGCGCTATCTGGAAAAGCTGCGGCTGATCCATGCCGCCATTACCGTTGCGCTGACGATCGCACTGTTGGCATGGGCGATCACGCTTTGGCAGCAAGGCGGCGCCACCACCGGCGACGTCGTGCTGGTCTGCACCCTCGGGCTTTCGATCTTGAATGCGACGCGCGATCTTGCCGTGGCGCTGGTCGATGTCACCCAGCATGTCGCCCGGCTGACCGAAGCGATTGCCACTTTGCTGCTTCCGCACGAACTGCGCGACCACCCGGAGGCCGAGCCGCTGGTCAAGAGCGGCGCCGCGATCACTTTCAATAATGTTTCGTTTCGTTATCCCGGCGGACTCGGGGTGTTCGACAAATTCAGCCTTCGTATCCAGCCCGGACAGCGGGTCGGTCTGGTCGGTCAGTCCGGCGGCGGAAAATCCAGTCTGTTCGTTCTCTTGCAGCGTTTCTACGACGTCCAGCACGGCAGCATCACGATCGACGGTCAGGATATTTCTCGCGTCACCCAGCAAAGCCTGCGCGAGGCGATATCGGTGGTGCCGCAGGATATTTCGCTGTTCCATCGCTCGATCATGGAAAACATCCGGTACGGACGGCCGAGCGCGACCGATGACGAGGTGCTGCGTGCGGCGATCGCCGCGCGTTGCGACTTTGTCGAGACCTTGCCGGAGGGGCTTGCGACCATGGT